>CAZOWT010000009.1:0-22043 GCA_964583345.1 uncultured Clostridia bacterium | reverse complement strand
ATTCCGATAAAAAGTAAATGGCAGACCGCCTGGCACTCGATCTGATCAAGGCCCTACCCTCGGACGAATTTGCCGAAAGGGCTGTGCTCGGGGCCATGCTGCTTGACAACAAATACGTCAATCAGGTTTTTTCTGCCATCAGTTCGGATGATTTTTATACCGAAGCCCATAAAATCATCGCTGCCGCTGTCGATAACCTGGTTAACAACGGCAAGGCCGCCGATACGGTAACCGTTTCCAGTTATATAAAAAAGAAGAATGAATTGAAATTTGTCGGGGGGTATGAGGCCATCAACTCCCTGATCGATGGCATTCCGGACAATATCAATATCGAGGAATATATAAAAATTGTAAAGGACCAGTCTGCTCTGAGAAAGATAATCATTACCTCGTTGGGAGTGATCCAGAAGGGTATCGGCCATAAGGCGGAAACAGAAAACATATTGAATGAATTGCAGGAAGATATCATCAAGATTTCGAAAAGCCGGATAACCGGCGGATTTATTCCCACAAAAGAGTTGGTTCCGGAAACGATGGGTCTGATCGAAAACATTCAGAAGCACGGTGAAAGCAGGGGTTTGCGAACCGGTTACCTTGACCTGGATAATATTACTTCCGGATTTCAAAGGGGAAATCTGATCGTGATTGCCGCCCGGCCCTCGATGGGGAAAACGGCGCTGGCGTTGAATATTGCCGCCAACATGGTGATAAAGGATGAACGGTCTGTGGGTTTCTTTTCCATTGAAATGTCCAAGGTTCAGGTGATCATGAGGCTGCTGTCGTTGAAATCGGAAATTAATCTGAGTTCGCTGATGAGCGCCCGCCCCCATCTCAGTCAAAAAGAATTCAAGAAACTGGAACTCAGTGCCAGTGAACTTGAAAAATCAAAATTTTATATCGATGATTCGCCCACCCTGTCCATTGTGGAGATGAAAACCAGGGCCAGGCGCTTGATGAATGAACGCGGGCTGGATATTATTTTTGTGGATTACCTTCAATTGATGAAGGTATCGGGAGACCTGCTCCGCAAGAATGATACCCGGGCTCAGGAAGTGGCCATCATTACCTCGGCTCTCAAGGAGTTGGCCAAGGAACTGGATATTCCGGTGGTGGCCTGCGCCCAGTTGAGCCGGGCGCCGGAACAGAGGGGAAAAAAAGACGGCCCCAGGTACCAGCTTTCGGATTTGAAAGAAAGCGGCGCCATCGAGCAGGATGCCGACCTGGTCATGTTTCTGCACCGGGAAAGGGAAGACCAGCTGGAGGGCGAAACCAGCGGGCGTAGCGGCACGGCTGAGGTCATCATTGCCAAGCAGCGAAACGGCCCCACCGGCAAGGTGGTGCTGGCCTTTATCGATAAATATACCAAGTTCAGCAATTACGACTGGCAGTACGAATAACCGATATTGATTTAATAATCGAATCCCCGATTAAAACCGCCCATTTTCCGAACCATTAGATCAAAAACCATTAGCGATTCAGGAACTGATTCTGTTAATTTAAGAAAGTTTTTTCAAAATAGGCGCAGGAATCTTTGATGGTTTTTTCAAAATCAATGTACCGGTGATGGAATTCCTTTTTACTTTTTTCGTTCGAATAATAGGTATGCCAGCCGCTCAGTTTTCCATAAGCGGTGGTCAGCAAGGGTTTTTTGCCGGACAGGGAAGCGAACAATTCAAGCATAAAACCTCCGGCCATGAGCAGAACCGGGGGAATGGGAACCGGGTACACCTTTTTCCGGGCATATCTGCCGATGGTTCGGATAATATCCCGGTAGCTGAGATTGGCGCTCGCGATTAAATATTTTTCACCTGCTGCGGTTGAAAAAAGTGCTTTCGAAATAATGTCAGCCAGATCCCGGACATCCACAATTGCCAGGCCTCCGGAAAAACTTCCGAACAGACGGCCCCGGTAAATCGATTGGTAGAGCCGGTTGTGAGGGGAATCAACATTAGGGTCTCCCGGTCCCATGATGGATGCCGGATTGAGAATCACCGCCCTGATCTTTTTTTCTCTGACGGCTTGCTCGACCAGCAGCTGGCCCTGATATTTGCTGTGCATGTAGGCAAAAGCGGATGACCAGTTGAAGGGGGTGGTCTCATCCGCGGGTTCCTTTTCCCGGTTGAAGCCCACCGCCCCCACCGATGAAATATGGATCAGTTTTTCTGTCCGGTTCCGGTTGCAGGCATCCAGGATATTCCGGACTCCCTGCACGTTTACAGCCCACATTTTTTCACGGTCCCGTTTCCAGTAGGAAATGATTGCGGCCAGGTGGATGACATGGGAGTGACCTCGGCAGGCCAGGGTCACGTCCGAGTGGCTGGTGATATCACCTTTAATGATATTGATTTGTTTTTTTTTCCAGACCGGGGGTATGGGTTCCTGCGGCAGCACCAGAACGGAGATATTCCCGGAAGGGATTTTTCCCAACAATCGGGGCAGCAGCATTGATCCAACGAAACCGCTTGCACCGGTAACCAGGACTCTCATAATTCCGTATCTTTCTCTTTGCAGTCTTGACGCTTACCGGACTTCCAATTTTTTTCCTTCCGGTACCAGTGGACGATTTCCTTAATCTGTTGGTCTGTGTTATTATCCGGCTGGTACTTCAAATCAGATAGGGTACGGGAGATATCGTAGGTGGTGTGGGAAGTGATTCGCCTGATGCGGTAATAGGTGACCGGAGGCGGATGGGTGGGGAACAGTCGGCTGATCACCTGGCAGATCGATGCCACGGCATAAGAAAACCAAACCGGGACATAAACCATCTGTTTCCGGTGCATTTCTCGCTGAAGGCCTGAAAAAAAATCTCTCCAGGTGGGAAGAACCGAATTGGTAACCGTATATGCCCTGCCGTCCAGCCCCTTTTCCCGGCAGGCCAGGTAGGCGGCCTGGCAGAGGTTTTCACTGTAGCAGTAACCGAAATACCAGTTGCCGTGCCCGCTGATAACCGGAAGATTTTTTTGGATTCCGTTCAGCATGAGCAGGCACGATGTCCTGTCGTTCGGGCCGTAAACATCGGCGGGCCTCAGGATGGTTACCGGAAAATGGACTCGGCGGTACTGGTCCAGGAAAAAATCTTCGGTTTTTTTCTTGTAACGGACATAGGGCAAGTAAAGCGCGGATTTGCCCGGAGCCTTTTCGGAAATATTCAGGGCGTCAAAACCCAGGGTCAGAGCGGTGGAGATATAAATGAATTTTTTCAGGGATAAATTCGAGGCATTGATTTTTTCAAATAACAGTTTGGATATCAAAAAAATATTGTTAAAACAGTCGTCCTCGGATGCGTTATCCGATACCACCGAAGCGGAATGAATGATGTAATCGATCTTTTCCGGCAAATCAAAGCCGGCTGGTTTTCTCAGGTCACCAGTGATGAGTTTGATTCCGCATCCGTTCAAAAAATGGATGTCGGATGTTTCCCGGACCATTCCATAGACATCGAATCCTTTTTTAAGGAAATACGTACACAGATTGGACCCGATGAATCCGTTGGCTCCGGTGATTAATATTTTTTTCATGAGTTGACTGACGGATACCGCGTCCAGAGCTGCTCAACCAGGAGGTCAAACAGCCTGTTTTTCCTGCCAGGAATATAAAATTGAATGTTATCATTGTTTTTTTAAAAAATCAATTTTCGGTCGCTTAAACCGATGATGCCTGAAACTTTTTGTTTTGTTTTATCATCTGTTAATATAAAATAGAAAAATATGGATGAGTTAATCGAAGGCTTGAAGAAAAAGGATCCGACTGCATTTAAAAAAGTGATGGACATGTACAAGCATAAAATATACAATTACCTGAGACTCATGCTCAATAACGAACAAATTGCCGAAGAACTGACCCAGGATACCTTTGTGAAGGTTTATTTCAAGGCCAAGACCATCCGGACCGATAACCTGAAAGCCTGGATATACGCCATCGCCACCAATCTGGCCCGGAGCGAATTCAGGAAAAGAAAAATAAAAACCCTCTTTTCGCTTTCAGAGGTGAGTGAAGGCCATTTTTCATATTTTTCTTCTCATGAAGACCATATCATACTGGAGCAATTGTTGTCCACCTTACCGGAGAAGTACAGAATACCGGTGATCATGAAAGAAATTGATCGTTTTTCCTTTGATGAAATTTCAAAAATGCTGAACAAACCGATCGGCACCATTAAAACCCTGGTTTTCCGGGGAAAGGATCAGCTCAAACAAAATATTTCCGGCCAGGAAAAATCCGGATCCCGAAATCTGGATGTCTTAGAAAAAGGAGTAAAAAATGAAATCTTTTAACGAACTCATAAAAAATTATTCGCAACCCTGCCGGGTCACAGCCGATTTTGAAGATGGGGTTTTTTCAAGGATAGAAAAAATAAAAAAAATGAAAAAGATAGGGATATCGGGCGGGGCGGCCTTCATCGTGGCATTGGTTTTTTCTGTTTTTCTGTTCTTCCCGGGTTCTGCCAGGCGGGATGCTCGGGAGAACCGATTCGCCACCCGGACGGATAAAAATATGGAACGGGTGCAGGTGAAGGAAGAAGTCCCGGTGCTTGAGGATGTCTTCTTTACCCTGACCGATGGTGAAAAAAACTATGCCATAGAACAGGTGTCGGTCAGCGAAGAAGAAGGCATCTGAACACCTACCAAAAATTTTTTACCATCCAGCAAAACTTTTTGCAGCTAAAAAATAAATTCTTGGTAAAATGACAATCAAAGAGTGTACTTAAAAACCATTATTTGATACAATATGGCGGATACGCCGATATGATGAAAGGAACATCTCCTGACCGGGCTATTGATGGTGAAGAGAATGCTTGAGACAAAAAAAAAATATTTCAAGAGTGCCAAATCACCGTGGCCATTCGCCATACTGGTTGTTTCTCTGCTGGTTTTTCATTCCTGTTCGATTAAAAAAATGGCCATGAAAACAGTCGCCGGAGCCCTGTCTTCTCCGGGAGGAAATTCGGTTTTCACCGGGGATAATGATCCGGAACTGGTGGGCGATGCCCTTCCTTTTGCCATAAAAATGTATGAATCACTCTTGCAGTCAATCCCCGGGCATCGCGGCCTGCGTTTGAGAACCGGCAGCCTGTACGTGATGTATGCCAATGCTTTTTTGCAGACTCCGGCCAGTTTGCTGGAAGAGTCGGAGTACCGGAAACAGGAATTTTTGATGAATCGGGCCAAAAACCTGTATCTAAGAGGCCGTGATATCCTGCTGCTGGGGATGGAGCAGCGATATCCGGGCTTCAGGAAGTATTTGGATGAAAAAAAATTTGATCTGGCTCTGTCAGCGGTCAAAGCGGATGATGTCCCTTTGTTATACTGGGCGGCAGCCGGATGGCTGGGTGCGTTTGCCATTGATCCCTTTGACATGAAACTGGGCCTGACCGTTCCCCGGGCAGCGGCCATGATGGACAGGGCCCTGCAACTCGATGAAAGTTTCGGAAATGGTTCTCTGCATGAATTTTATGTGCTGTACTATGGGGCCATGCCCGATTACATGGGGGGGGATTTTAAAAAGGCCCGGTATCACTTTAAAAAAGCCCTGGATCTTTCCGGAGGGAAATCCACATCGGCCTGTATTTCATTGGCCACAACGGTGTCGGTAAAGGAACAGAACATTAATGAATTCAAAGACCTTCTGAAAAGGGTGCTGAAAATGGATCCCGATGCGAATCCGGACAACCGGTTGGTTACCATCCTCGACCAGAGGAAAGCCCGCTGGCTTCTGGATCATACGGATGATTTTTTTCTGGTTGACGAGGCGCAGGAAGGCGGTAAGAATGTTGGTCAGGAAGAAGAGGAGGAATTCTGATGAGGGTTTTTAAACCGGTAATATTGTTGCTTATGATAACCGTGGTTTTCAGTGGCGCGCTGCCCGCTTTGGTTATAAAAATCGGGAGCATTGCGCCTGATCGTTCACCCTGGGACAAAGGACTGGAGGAGCTGAGCCGGGAATGGGAGAAAATTACCAATGGCCAGGTCAAATTGAAGATATATCCCGGCGGAATTGCCGGAAACGAAGAGGATATGATCCGCAAGATGCGGGTGGGAATTCTGGGTGGAGCGGGGCTGACCAACATGGGGATGACCCATATTTATTCGGATATTTTTGTCCTCAATCTTCCTTTTCAATTCACTTCCGAGAAAGAATTTGAATATGTCCTGGAAAAAATGAGATCGCATTTCGAGAAGGGCATCGAAGCCGAGGGATTTAAATTGCTCATCTGGAGTGAATCAGGCTGGGTCAATTTTTTTACCAAGAATCCGGTGTTTTATCCGGATGATCTGAAAAAATACAAAATTTCTTTTACCACCGGGATGCCGAAAATGGAGCAGGCCTGGAAAATCACCGGATTTCAGGTCATACCCAATGATCTCAAGGATTTATTGATGGCCCTTCAGAGTGGAATGGTCGATGCTTTTTATTTGCCGCCACTGATTGCCGGTTCCGGCCAGTATTTTCCACTGGCGCCCCATATGTGTTCGTTGAAAGTTGCCCCGATTATCGGAGGAATTGTCATCACCAACAGGGTCTGGAATCAGGTCCCCGAACCATTCAAAAAATCCATGCTGGACGCCACCAACAGATTAGCTGCCAGCCTGCGCATAAAAATAAGAAAACTTGAAAAGGAAACCCTGGAGACCATGATAGAAAATGGGTTGGTCATCAACCAGGTCCAGCCGGATGCCGTGGAAAAATGGAGAGAAGCACCGGCCAAAGGTATTGAATATCTGATCGGAAAGTCTTTTTCCAAGGAAACATATGACCAGGTTCAGGCTTATTTGAAAGAGTACCGGGACAGGAATGCGGCTGGAAAAAATAAATAAAGGTTGGCGGAAATTTGAAAACGGGCTGGCGTTCCTGGCCATTTTTTTGCTGGCGCTGTTCCCTACCCTGGAGGTATTCGCCCGGAAATTTTTCCATACCGGGATAACCAATTCTACCGAATATACCCATCATCTGGTTCTTATTATCACCTTTATCGGGGCCATGATTACTGCCAGGGAAAACAAGCATCTTTCCCTGGCGCTTGATTGGAGATTCAAGGGAGCATTGAAAACCGGGGCATCTGTTTTTAACGGATTCCTGGCATCGATGATGACAGCGGCTTTTTCCGTGGCTTCGCTCTCCTTTGCATTGACCGCTTTCGGCGATGAGAAACAACTCGGTGCCATCCCCATGAAATTTGTTGCCATGGTGATGTTTTTCGGTTTCGGGGTCATGGCGTTCCGCTTTGTTTTTATGGTTTCGGGTGAATGGAAAATACGGTCGCTGACAGCCTTTGGAATTGTTTACGGTTTGTTGCTGGCTTTTGATCCGCTATGCAATATATTCCTCACTTTTACCCATCAGTTGCCGCCGGTACTGGTGCGGATGCAGGCATTTTATCAGGGCCTTCTTTCAACGATCGCTTTTCCTCTGATCCTGTTGCTGATTGGTTCCGCTGTTCTGGGGCAGCGTATCTTCGTGATCCTGGGAGGGATTGCATACCTGTTATTTGCCCGGCAAGCGCTGCCACTGGAAGTCGTCCCCAATCAAGCCTATTCCATGCTGACCAGCCATTCCATACCGGCCATCCCCCTGTTTACGGTTACCGGTTTCATCCTTTCCGAAAGCCGGGCCGGCGAGCGGCTGGTCAAACTATTCAAATCTTTTTTTTCCTGGTTTCCGGGCGGCCTGGCCATCATGGCCATTCTGGTCTGTGCTTTTTTTACCACCTTTACCGGGGCTTCCGGAGTAACCATCCTGGCTTTGGGAGGCCTCCTGTCTTTTGTACTGATCAAAGGTAAATACAAAAAAAATTTCAGCCTGGGCCTGTTGACCGCATCGGGAAGCATCGGGCTCTTGTTCCCGCCCAGCCTTCCGATTATTATTTACGGGGTAACCGCTCAGATCAGCATCAAGGATATGTTTATAGGAGGTATTATTCCCGGTGTGGTCATGGTGTTGGCAGTGGTTGCTTTCGGCATTGTTTTTGCCGTAAGAAATAAAATGGAAAGGGAGCCTTTTAAATTGAAGGAAGCCCTCGTGTCCGTAAAAGAATCCATCTGGGAAATTTTACTTCCGGTGGTCATACTGGTGAGTTTTTTCGGAGGCCTGACTACCCTGGTCGAAAGCGCAGCCATTGCGGTCATTTATTCGCTAATCATCGAAGTATTTGTCAACCGGGATATAAAGATCAAAAATTTATCCGGCGTGGTGCTGAAGAGCGTCCCGATCATCGGCGGGGTATTGATCATTCTGGCAATGGCCAATGCGCTTTCCTACTATATTATTGACGCCCAGATCCCGCTGCAACTGACCTCCTGGGTGAAAGCCAGTATCGGTTCCAAGTATATTTTTCTGTTTTTGCTGAATATTGCCCTGTTGATTACCGGTTGTTTCATGGATATTTTTTCGGCAATCCTGGTGGTGGTCCCGCTCATTATTCCGCTGGGGAATGTTTTCGGCATTCATCCGGTTCACCTGGGAATCATTTTCCTGGCCAACATGGAACTGGGCTATTTGACCCCGCCTGTCGGGCTGAACCTTTTTCTGGCATCTTACCGGTTTGAGGAACCCCTGGCTAAAATTTACAAGAGCGTCCTGCCCTTTTTTCTGATTCAGCTGGCTGCGGTTTTGCTGATTACCTATATTCCGTTTTTGTCGACCGGATTGCTGAACCTGTTTGGCAGTTGAATTTGCTCATGGTAACCAATCGAAAAGCGAGGCATCTTAGTTGAAAAAACTATTTGGGATCGCATTGATGGCCTGGCTGGTTGTCGGGTCGGTATTCGGCCAGGATCCTTATCTTGCCAGGCGCCGGGTGATGGTGGAAAAGGATATCGTTGGCCGGGGAATACTTGATGAGAATGTCATCCGGGCCATGCTGAAGGTTCCCCGCCATCTGCTGGTCCGCCCGGAATTCCGCAACCAGGCTTATGCGGATTATCCGCTACCCATAGAGGAAGGTCAGACCATATCCCAGCCCTATGTGGTGGCCCTGATGACCGAAGCGTTGCGGTTGAAACCCGGGGACCGGGTCCTGGAAATCGGAACCGGTTCCGGATACCAGGCGGCGGTTCTGGCTGAAATTGCCAAGGAAGTCTATTCCATCGAGATCAGAAAGGCGCTGGCTGAAAAAGCGGAAAATAATCTGAAAAAGCTCGGGTACACCAATATCAGGGTAAAAAACGGTGACGGGTACCATGGCTGGGAAGCGGCCGCCCCATTTGATGCCATCATCATTACGGCTGCCATCAACCATATTCCGTCTCCGTTGCTCAAGCAATTGAAGGATGGCGGACGTTTAATCCTTCCCCTGGGGAATACGGCCTACTACCAGATGCTGACCCTGATCAGCAAAAAAAACGGAGAAATGTCGGTCAAAGAGCTGGGCTCGGTCCGTTTTGTCCCCATGACCGGCGAAGCCAATAAAGGCAATTAAATTTTTTACTCTCGTTAAACACCTCTGATTAATAAATCATACGATTATTCGGCAAGTGGGATGAACGGCACACGGTTTTTTCACATCGGTTGATTGCCAGAGTCAGTCAATTTCAATCATTCTGTTTTTATACAAATTTTGTCCTTTATATCGAATACAAATCCCTTTCCCTTTCCAATAGTTTTCTGATTTGCTTTCAATCAATTGCATATGAAGATGCGGCCGTTCGGAAAATCCCGAATTTCCTATCTGGCCGATCAGATCATTTTGTTTCAATGTTTCTCCTAAAGCAACTCCAATACTTCCCTTTTTCAAATGGCCCAGCAGAAAATAATAATTGCCGTCGCGGATAACAACCGTATTACCTGTATTGTACGGATAATGGCCAATAAATGGTTCGTTATCGTCAATATTGTTTTCAACCTTGACCACTTGGCCTGCCATCGGACAGTATACTTTTTCACCGAAAATTGGATATTCTTCATTGTGCCTGGGAATGAATCCTTTTTTATTCTTCTTGATCTTAACCAGGTCTGTCGCGAACAGCATCGAATAGTTTGTTTTGTTTTTTTTGTGCAGCGGAGAATAAAAATGATAGTTCATCAAGCGGCTCATTTTGGAATTCCCGCCGTCTGTGATCAGGTATCTTCCATGTCTCAGAGGGAATGTGATTTCAAAATTAATCTTTTCCTTTTTGTTTATAACGACAATAATTTTAATCAGGGCAAAAACCAGAAAGGCCTCAACCAACGAAAGCAGAAGCAAAAACAGTCCGCCGGCTTGAGATTCAACCGGAGACGAAATTGTTTTTGCAATAATGATCAGCAAAGAAATTTCGAGGGATAAAACAACCAATTTTTTACCGGCAACACCAAAAAACTCCCAGTAACCGGAAAGATAAAGAATAAGCAAAACCGTCTGGGTTATTGCGCATAAAAGATAAGAAAAATCCGGAATAAATAATCCCATAAAAATCAATCCGACCGGCAGTATGATGTGGGTTACGATTAATTTTAAAGCTATCTGATTTCGTTCATTCATATTTCACCGGGGCATTTTATCCGGTTTGATCATTAATAATTATCAAATATTATAGCACTATTAGTTGAGAAAAAAATTTTCAGAAGAATAATAGCAAATATGATTCTTTGCAACCAAACCAAGATTTAATCCCGCGAATTCTTTTATTCTGTTTTCGCTTTTTCGTCCACCGGATAGGGGGGATGTTCGGGCCAGGGGCGGGGGTCCTCCTTTATTTTTTTTAACAGTACTTCAATTCCGGTCATGAGCTGGGCATCATATCCCCGGGCCATCTCTTCGGGCTGGTTATCCACCTCTATATCAGGCGTGACTCCCTGGTTTTCGATAATCCAGTCGCCCTTTCCGTCATAGATCCGGTAGTCCGGGGCGGTCAGTCCCCCGTTGTCGATCAGGCTGATGAACATGGACACTCCAACCAGGCCGCCCCAGGTCCGGGTGCCGATGATCGGTCCCATGTTGCGGAACCTGAACACATACGGCAGTTCATCTCCTCCTGATCCGGCCTGGCGGTTGGTCAGCAGGACCAGGTGGGCGCGGGTGGCCAACGCCGGACTGGTCTGGTCATGGGAGTAGCGTCTGGTCCAGAATCCGTGAATTTTTTTATCCAGCCGCTGCAGGAAAATATCCGGGTCCAAACCGCCGCCGTTGAACCGGCCATCGATGATCAGTCCTTTTTTGCGGGTTTGGCTGTAGAAATATTTGGGAAACTCGATTGCAGAACCCAGGTAGGTATCCGGCAGGTGAATATACCCGATTTCCCCGCCGGACGCTTTTTCAGCGGTTAACCGGTTGTGTTCGATCCAGTCCAGATACCTGAGTACCCGTTCGCTGTTCAGCGGTTTGACCGTATATTCCCGGGCATTGGTGAGTACGGGTTTTTCATTGACAAGCAGGGAAACCTGTTTGCCGGCCTGGTCAATAAAATAGCTGTATATATTTCTGCTGGCTGACACCTCTTGACCATTGATTTTTAAAATATAATCACCTTCCCTGACCTGAATCCCTGGACCGGCCAGCGGGGGCAGGATGTTTCGGGACCAGTCCGGGACCCGGTAAATTTTAGCGAAACGGTAGCGGTTGCTGGACTTGTCAATGGTCCAGTCCACACCCAGCATTCCCACATTCACCTCTTCGGCTTTTCGCCGGAGGTCTCCTCCGTAAACATAGGTGTGAGACGTGTTAAGCTCACCGATCAGTTCGCCGACGATAAACCGGATATCCTGCCGGCAGCAGGCGAATTCCAGCAGTTTTTCGTATTTTTCCTTCATCCGGTTCCAGTCCACGCCATGCAGATTGGGCTCATAGTAGAAATCCCTTTCCATTCTCCAAGCTTCGTTGAAGATTTGCTTCCATTCCAGCCGGGGATCCAGGGTCATTTTCAGATCATCCAGTGCAAGTGTTCCACCCTTCGAATTTTCGGATGTTGATTTAATGATACCGATCTCCTTTTCCTTCTGATAAATGATCCAGTTGCCGTCAAATGACAGGTTATAGCGGTCAATTTTATTCAGGATTTCTGTTTTTTTCCGGTCCTTAAAAGAAAATGCGATCAAATTCCGGGGACCAAGGGACCGGAATTCGAAGCGGTTGTAATCCCCGTTTTCCGAATCAAGAAAGAAAACAGCCTTATCGTTCACCGCCAGGTTGCGGTAATTTCCCGCAGCCAGCGGAAAGGATTCGATTCTCTGTTCAAGGCCTTCAAAGTCGATTTGCACCGGTTTCATCCGGGGCTGGGCCGACTCTTTTTGAGCCGAACCGCCGGTTTCCCGGTCATTTTCGATTGGAAACAGCGGATTCCCGTTCTTGCGGAGCGTAAGGGCATACAATCCGGCGACATTTTTATATACCATCTCCCATTCGAAATCACAGAATGTCGGGTTAAAACGGCGGTTGGAAATAAAAATCAGGTGCTCTCCATCCCGGGAAAACACGGGACTAAAATCGTTGAAAATACCGCTGGATGCGCAATGAATTTCCTGGGTTTCCAGAGAATAAACATAAATCTTAACCACCTGGTCGCTATCCATTTTGGAATAGGCCAGGAATCGGCTGTCCGGTGACCAGGAGAAATCATAAATGGGTTTGAGATCCAGTGAGACATCGACATTTTCGAATGCTGCCCGGTCAACCTCAATGACTTTCCGGGTTTTAACATCCAGGGTATAAAAGCGCAGGGTCTGGTCGGCAAAGGCAATTTTCCGGCTATCCGGCGACCAGCGGAGCGTATGGCGGTATCCGCGTTCATGTCTGGTCAGGGCATTTGCCTTTTCCGTTCCATTCGAATCCGTAAGATAGATTTCGGTTTCACCGCTCCGGTCGGACAGAAAGGCGATGGATTTCCCGTCCGGGGACCAAGCGGCATCCTTGTCTCTGGAACCCGAATCCCGGGTCAGGTTAATGACCGGGCCCTCTTTTTTCGGTACGGTAAATATCTCGCCTCTGGCTGTGATCAGAGCCCGTTTCCCGGTGGGAGAGATGTCCACACCGGTAATGAAGTCGTTTACTTTTTTTAGATAGGGGCGGGTTTCCGGGGCATCGGCCCGGATTTCAACCGGAATCGGAGAATTCTTTCCGTTCAGGGTATCCAGCCTCCAGAGCGTTCCGCCCAGTTCATATATAATTTGAGAACCTCCGGCACTGGGCCGCCGGATATCATATTCCTTATGAAAAGTGATTTGCTTAATCTGAGCGGATTTGGTGTCATAGGCATAGATATTCAGCACGCCGTCTCGATCCGAACTGAAGTAAATTTTGTTTCCGATCCACATGGGCACCCGGTCAGTACCGGGAAAATTGGTGATGTTCCGTTCGGTTTTACTGTTGAAATCATATAAATATATTTCCTGGGCCAGACCACCCCGGTACCGCTTCCATGTCCGGTGTTCCCTGGCGACTTTGTTGTAGGCGATTTGGTTGCCGTCGGGGGAGAAACTTCCGGCTGCAGCCTCATGGAGAGGCAGTTCCTCAAGCCCGCTTCCATCCGGAGATATCAGATACAGCCGGGAGAAACGGCTGAAACTATTGCGATCAGAACTGAACAGAATTTTATTGCTGCCGGGTTGCCAGCCGATTACCTGGTCATATCCGGGATGAAACGTGACCCGGGTAATGTCTCCCCCTTCGGTGTTCATGACATAAATATCCGGATTTCCGTCATAGTCACCGGTAAAGGCAATCATTTTCCCGTCAGGAGAGAATTTCGGAAAACGTTCTTCACCGTCATTCAGGGTCAGGCGCACCGCCACCCCATTCCCGATTTCCACCTTCCACAGGTCTTCGCCATAGACGAATACAACGGTATTCCCGTGAATATCCGGAAACCTCATCAGGGGCCTTTCCCCCGGGATCATGTTCCCGGCCAGGAAACTGGTCGCCAGCATGAATAGAACCGGGATGGTTAGCTTTCCGGCCAATCCTTTGAAAAAATTTTTTGAAAGATTCATGGGTATCCTCCTTAATCCAGGGAAAAATTGTCTTTGAAAAACTTGGTCAAGGGCGACATTTCGCCACATAAAATTTTATCCGGTTTGACCCTTCCAATCAACAAAAATATTTTTTTTATTCCGGCTTGGCATCAGAATCAGATAAAAAATTTATATTGAGGTTGACGGGTTGTCCAAAATTCGAAAAAATATGGGTTTAGGTTGCATTGTGAACCGCTTTCCATTAAAATATCTTACTGATCATCTGGGAATCGGTACCGGCTATTTTTTCCCTACTCCTAATTAATCGGGTTGGTGGAAAATAGAGACGCTTATGGTGATTAAATCGGTAAAATTAAAAGAGCAGGATTGAGATCATGAAAAAAGAACTGTCGAAACATTATGATTTTTCCGAAGTTCAGGCCCGCATATACCGGAACTGGCTGAATTCCGGAGCCATGGCGGCCATCCCCGACAAACGGGAAAACCGGTACGTGATTATGATGCCGCTTCCAAACATTACCGGCGCCCTGCACATGGGGCATGCCATGGATAATGTCATGCAGGATCTGCTGATTCGCTGGCACCGGATGAAAGGCGATAATACCCTGTGGATGCCGGGGGCGGATCATGCCGGAATCGCCACCCAGGCGGTGGTGGAAAAACGCCTTTTCGAGTTGGAGAACAAAAACCGGCATGACATCGGACGGGAAGGACTGGTGGCCCGAATCTGGACCTGGAAGGATGAATACCTGGCCCGTATAATCGATCAGCAGAAAAGCATGGGGTGTTCCTGTGATTGGCAACTGCATCGATTTACCATGGATGATGTCTGTACCCGGGCCGTACGCGAGGCATTTTTTCGCCTGTTCAAAGATGGTTTGATTTTCCGGGGGAACCGGCTGGTAAATTGGGACTGCCACCTGCAGACCGCTATTTCCGACGATGAGATTGTTCATGAAACCGTCAAAGGGTACTTCTGGCATATCCGGTATCCGGTTTCGGATCCGGGGCCGGGTGAACCGAAATTCGTTACCGTGGCGACTACCCGCCCCGAGACCATGCTGGGCGATACGGCGGTCGCGGTTCATCCCGATCCGGAAAATGCGCTGCAACGCTATTTACATGAGCTTGAAATCCAGTTGTCAACAGCTTCCGGCAAAGAGAAACCTGAACTGGAGAAAGAGCTCGATGATGCGAGGAATAGAAAAACGAGTCATCTCCCCGGCTTGCTGAAACTGGTCGAGATGGCAAAAAAGGGGAGAGAGGTCAACCTTCCCCTCCTGAACCGGAGAATACCCTTGATTCTTGATGAGTGGGCAAAACCTGAACTGGGGACTGGATGCGTAAAATTAACCCCGGCCCATGATAACAATGATTATGAGGTGTGGATCAGGCATCGCCAGGAGATCGGGATTATCAATCTGCTGAATCCCGATGGAACCTACAATGAAAATGCCGGACCTTATGCGGGAATGGACCGGTTCAAAGTTCGTGAGAAAGTGGTGGCGGATCTGGAAAAACAGGGATATATGGCCGGTGTCGAGGACAGGGATATTGAAATCGGCCACTCTGATCGTTCGAAAACTCCGATTGAATCTTACCTGTCGAAACAATGGTTTGTCAGAATGGGCGATGTGGATGGCGGCTTGCTGTTTGGAATGGGGACCCGAAAAGAATTCCGGGCTTCCGGCCTGGCCCAGGCAGCCATCGATGCGGCCGACGGAAAATGGTTGTCTCCGTCCCATCGCAATCTGACTTTTCATCCGGATCCGGTCCGGTACGCCAGTACCTATGGAAACTGGCTGGCCGAAAAGCGGGATTGGTGCATCAGCCGCCAGTTGTGGTGGGGCCATCAAATCCCTATCTGGCATGGTTTGGTAACTCCGGATCAGGTCGGTCAGATCCGGGATTTTAAGTCAGGAATAGCGACTGATCGCATATGGATCTGGGCAACCGATGAAGAGGGGAATTTGATGCCTTTCCCGGCCGGTCCGGCCGGTGAACCGGCCACGCTTCTGGCCTGCATCCGGCAACCGGAGGACGAGGAAAAATTCGGGGCTGCCCTGGAGAAACTGGGGTTGAAGCGGGACCCGGATGTACTCGACACCTGGTTTTCCAGCGCACTGTGGCCCTTCAGTACCCTGGGCTGGCCTGATCCTGAAAAAGCGGAAGTCGGTTCGGAACGGCGCCTTCTGGCCAAGAGCGGGGAAGGGCCCGATTACCTGGAATACTATTACCCGGGTTCCTGTCTGGTAACCGACCGTGGCATCATTACCCTATGGGTGGCCCGAATGCTGGTCATGGGGCTTTATCTTCTGGGGGACGTTCCCTTCACGGATTGTTTCATCCACGCCACCATTCAGGATGGCAAAGGCGAACGCATGAGCAAGAGTAAGGGAAATGGAATCGATCCCAATGATATCGTTCAGGAGTACGGTGCGGATGCCATGCGTTATGTGCTGTGTGATATGCAGACCGGCACTCAGGATATCCGGCTTCCGGTCCAGGCGGTTTCTCCCTTCACCGGTGAGCGGGTGGACCTGGCCACCGCCAGCCACGGCAGAACTATTTTTACTTATATTTGTCCAAAAACCGGGAAAGAATTCGATGTTTTGGGGACATTGAAGGAACTCCCAAAAGCCAAAGTGACGTCCGATCGTTTTGATGCTGGCCGGTCCTTTTGCACCAAACTTTGGAATGCCGCCCGGTTTACCTTGATGAATCTCGGGCAATATGAATATCGCCCCATCAGCCGCCGACAACTTGAAGCCGAAGATTTATGGATACTTTCCCGGCTTTCCAGAACCATAGCTGCGGTAACCCGTTTCCTCGACCAATACAATCCATCGGCGGCAATTGGCGCTGCCCGTGATTTTTTCTGGTCTGAATTTTGTGACTGGTATCTGGAGTTGGTCAAACCCAGATTGAAGGAAAGCCAACAGGCCTTCACGGCCAGAACCGTACTCAGTTTTGTTTTCGATATGGTGCTCCGGCTGTTTCACCCCTTTGTTCCGTTCATCACCGAAGCGTTATGGGAGAAGTTGAATGAGCAGGCGCCGGACCGAGGGCTGGAATCGGTACTGCCGGGTTCCGCGGTTCTGATAGTTGGGCAATGGCCGGCCGGATTGAAACGGTTTGAAGACGAAGCCAGGGAAAAAGATTTCGCTCTGATTCAGCAGGTCATCCGGTTGA
Source organism: uncultured Clostridia bacterium (assembly GCA_964583345.1). Classification (GTDB taxonomy): domain Bacteria; phylum Acidobacteriota; class Aminicenantia; order UBA2199; family UBA2199; genus CAZOWT01. The sequence goes on along the minus strand of CAZOWT010000009.1, from coordinate 4,970 downwards.
TTCGTAATCTGAAGGCCCGATATGCCGTGTCCCCCACCAAGACGGTGGATGTGTTGATAAAAGCCCCGGAAACGGCTGCTCGTTGCATCGCTGAATTGGGTTATCTGATCCGGAACCTGGCTTTTCTGGGAAACCTGGAGGTGGGAGAGGATATAAAGCGCCCGGTGTTATCAGCCGTTCAGGTGGAAGGTGAAATTGAGGTGGTTGTCGTCGGGCTGCTGGATCCGGCCAAGGAAAAAACCAAACTGGAAAAACAGAAAGAACAAATACTAAAAAACCTGAAAAATTTAGAAAAGAAGCTATCCAATCCCGGTTTTTTAGAAAAGGCGCCATTGCCGGTGGTTGAACAGGAACGAAAAAAACTCGAAGAACTGAAATCTCAGATTCAAATCATCGATAATAATTTGAAGGCCCTGATTTGATCTCCGAAGCCAACCGAAGGCAAAAAAATTTTCCAGGCCGGCGAAAAGGAATGCCAACCCGGTTTTAATGGTTTTTTTTTAAAAAACAAAAAACCAAAAAAGCTCCCAGATAGGCCAATGCACTGAGCCAGAGAACAGCGGAAAAGCCGATTGAAAGTGCAATCATCATGGCCAGTATGGGGCCCAGAACGGAAAAAAAACCGTTTACGGCCCAGGCCCAGGGGATAAGGCCTTTTCGGTTTTCTCCCAGGTGCCTGATTCCGGCCGGAAACGGTATTCCCAGGAAAAATCCCAATGGAAGCAGTGCTGAAAAAATCATCACCAATCTGATAAAAAACGGAAGTGGAAGCATATAATCGGATAAAAGGGGAATTAGCATGATGGCCAGAATAATTATAATGACGGGAATAACGGCCATCATGACCGGTTTTCTCATGAATTCATTCCTGAAGCTTAAATAACTCCCGCAACCGGCTCCGGTCAAAATCGATGCCAACACAACGGCTACCGCCACCTGAGGATTGGTCGTTACCCGGATCATCTCCTGTACCAGGCTGATTTCCACAAACATGAAACCCAGCCCCAACAAGGCAAAAAATAACATTGGCGGACCGCTTCCTCCCTTCCCCTTGATAATTTTTCTTGACTTTACCCTGAAAAGATAGGGCAGAACGATCAGCAAAAAGCCGAGACCCGTTACCTGAATGAGTATCAATGGCAGGATGTATCCTTCACGTATAAAATAATCCCATTTTCCCCCGGTCAGGTCGTATATTTTTTTTATGTTTCCGGTTTTTAAAAAATAATGAAAAAAAGGCGAATCATCGAAGGTCGGGGCAATATCGAACAGATATTCCTTGATGAAGCGGTCCCGTTTGCCGTCATCGAGAAGGGCCTGAAATGCATTGAAATAGATGTTGTCCCGGGTTTGCACAAAGAAATTGCTTTCCTCGGCCCGGATTGCCGGACAGGCAATGAGATCAAACATCCTGCTCCTGGCAAAGTGTTTTAATTTGCTGATTTCATCCCCTGAAAAGGAGGATTTTTTCATCAGAATATTGATGCTTCCCCAGCTTCGAATGGCCGCAATGTGCAGCCGGGGATGGCCGATGCCGGCACGCCTCATCGCCTCCAGCAGGGTGCTCATCAACCGGAAGGATTGTCGGGGCGGAGGGAGGACAAAGAGATTCAGACTGATCAGGCCATCCGGTTTAAGGGCGGATATGTAGGTTTGAAACGCTTCGACCGTCAGTTGATAATCTTCCGATAAACCCGTTGGGCCTGACGGGGTGTTCTTCAACAAAGAGATATCAATGATATCGTAGGTTCGTTTGCTGGATTTCAACCAGGCTCTTCCCATGCCGGTCCAGGTATTGTTCAGGTAAAGTTGGCCGGTGAAGGTCCGGTAATATGTTTTGATTACCCGGACCAAAAGAGAATTGGATTCTATGTTGTCAATATTTTTGGCATGATAATAACCGGCCATTACGACAGGAAGACCTCCGCCCGGATTGATTATAAGGACATCGGTTTTCTTCCCGATCTCGAACGGGGCTGAGGCCGGCAGGTATAAGAGAAATTTTAACTTTTTTTGATCCGAGGTTGCGGTGATGGCCATGACCTGATCGCCATCCAGGGAACATCCCAATTGGTCCGGCAGGGGATCCGTGTAGGCCAGGCTCAGCCCCGGCGCAAACCGTACGGCTGGACTCTTGAACGTATCAATTCTGGAAAAGGCGTCTTGGAAAGTTCCCAGGTGAACGGCATTCGGGTAAAGCATCGCCTGGGGCATTTCCTTGTAGGGTGATATGCGGGGCGCCATTTTGATAAACGGGGAAGTGGCGGCCAGTATGAACAGCATGATGGCACCCAGAGAAATAATCTTCATGAATTTTCTCCCTTTTACCAGAATAACCAGAAGCACGGGCAGGCTGATAACAAATACCGTCTGCTCGGGATGAAGATTGTTCAGTAGAAACAGAACACCCAGCGATCCTGATGCCGCTCCGGCCAAATCTATCGCATAGATTATTCCGGATGTTTTACTCATGGCATAGAAAGACGTGGAGAGAATCAGGCCGGCGAACAGAAAGGGAAACAACAGGATCAGGTAATAACATCCGACATATACAAACTGAATTCCGGACCATTGAAATTTTACCGGATCAAAAGGAATATGCCCGGAAATCAGGTAACCCGAAAAAATTGAAATTCCCAGCAACAGGCCGTATAAATCCAGGTGGCGAGTGTGATTCAGTCCGGGAAAGGATGAAATCAGAATCCCGCTGAGTGACAACCCCAGCATGGCGATGCTGATGACCATGAATGCGAAATGATACCAGAGTGTTATTGAAAAAATCCGGGTCAGGGTAATTTCAAAGGCTAGAATTGAAAAGGATGCGGTAAAAATAATGGCGGGTATCCGGCTGCGGGCTTTCATGGAACCTTACCTTTATTATAAGATGAATGATTATTAAAGCAAAGTTTCATTTCTCCGGTAAAACCGGTGTGGAGCATCCAGCCGGGGCTTGAATTGAAATTTTTTATATGTTATGTTGTGCCCTATCCTGAGATCGGATGAAATTGATATGAAAATTTCCTTAAAAAAAGTCGGCATGGTTCTCCTGGTCTATTTCGGTTTTTCCATCTCACTCCCGGGTACGGTAGAATTTCCCCTGGTCCAGGCAATCTCTTTTTTCCCATTTGATGAAAATCAATTGCTGCAAAAATCAAAATTCACTCTGTCACTTCATGTCAACTATTCGAACATCTATGCCCTTGATTTTGAAAAAACCGGGGTGAATGATTTTGAGATGGCCAGTTTTTCTCTGGTTGCCCGGTATGGCCTTCTGGATCAGCTCACGCTGGAATTGATCACCCGCTATTTTTTTGTTTACGGCGGATTCCTGGATGAAGCCGTGGAAGCTTTTCATGAATTATTCAAACTTCCCGATGCCCGCAGAGATGAATACCCCCTTAATGGTGTGAATTATTTTTATCGGGATTACTTTCAATACAACCGGTCCACGGGAGGCGGTTCGCCTCTGGTTTTATCGCTGGTGAAAAAAATCATGAGGTCGGAGACAATCGATATCCGCGGCAGATTATTCCTGGGGATCCCGGTTGTGTCCAAACCCGGTTTTGTTTCCGATAAGCTGTTCTGGGGCGGAGGGCTGATTTTCACCACATTTTTTAATGATTTTTGGGTTGAGGCTTCCGCTCATATCTCTTTTTTCAAGGACCCCGAATGGCTTGGTGATGAGGAATTGAATTCAGTCATCTATCTCTACAAGCTTCAACTGGGGCACAGGCGATTCTATTCCGGCTTTGTTGTAAAGACAACCCCCTTCAAGGAAGGATATTATTCCCGAAACGCACACCAGGTTTATCTCGGCTTTAAAATTTCAAAAAAGATAGAGGTGGGACTCACCGAGGATTTGCCCCCGTTCGACACCACACCGGATATTCATTTTTATTTTATTTTCCGGATTTTTTAATCAGGGGAAACAGGTTGTCGTTAAGCCCAAATTCCCGGAATGGAGTAGCCGCATTTGCGACATTTCCCATCCAGGAGCTGTTCCACCCGGATTTGGTAGCCATCCCGGGTGATTAACAGGGAACCGCAGTTCGGGCAAGAGGTGTTGGACCATCTGTCGGTCATAATATTCCCTCCATAAGCGTATTTGATACCCATTTGGCTGGCCAGGTTGAGATATTGATGGATGACGCTGGTTTCGGTCGGCGCGGTATCCTGCAATTGGAAGTGGGGGAAAAAGCGGGAAACATGCCAGGGGATGGAATCGTCCAGGCTGAGAATAAAATCGATTAATTGCCTTATTTCGGTTTCGGCGGTATTTAAATCCGGGATTAAGAGGGTGGTCAGTTCGATCCAGATGTTGCCTTCTTTCATTCGCCTTATGGTCTCCAGTACCGGTTTCAGCCTGGCATGGCAATATTTTTTGTAAAAAAAATCTGAAAAAGCTTTCAGGTCGATATTGGCCCCATCGAGATAGGGCTGAATCATATCAAATGCCTGTTCGCTCATATAACCGTTGGTCACCATGACATTTTTCAATCCGTTCTCCTTTGCCAGCTTGGCGGTTTCGAGCATCAATTCGAAGAAGACGGTGGGTTCGGTGTAGGTGTAAGCGATGGATGTGGAATGGGAACCGAGGGCCAGTTCTATCAGCTGTTCTGGGGATTTATTTTCCCCGAATAGCTGGCGTTCGTTTTCCACGATTGAGAGCGAATGGTTCTGGCAAAACCGGCAGCTGAAATTGCATCCCTCGGTGGCAATGGAGAATGAACGTGAACCCGGGAGGAAATGATAGAGCGGTTTCTTTTCTATCGGATCCGGATGCATGGCGGCAATCTTATCGTAATTCAGGCTGAACAATTTTCCCCTGACATTTTTTCTGACCCGGCATATTCCGGTATGTTCTCTGGGAATGGTGCAGAAGTGGGCGCAAAGCTGACATTTTACTTTGCTGCCAACCAGGGGCGCAAAAAGCAGAGCCTTTTTCATGGTCTGAATACAGATATCAAATG
>CAZOWT010000008.1:892-31213 GCA_964583345.1 uncultured Clostridia bacterium | reverse complement strand
CACGATATTTTTTATTACCCTCTACTTTTAAATATTTTGCCAATTTCTTCAGTTTTGATCCGGACCATGCCTTTGAAAGGAGGCCGCAAACGGCAATCAACCTGGAATACTATCCGGGAAAAACCACCCGGCTTCAATTGGTCTGGCTGCTGGAACACCAGATTTCACCCCTCCCCTACGGTTATACCTGGTTATCCGAACAGAATAGTGGATTGTCCTCGCTTGAAGTTGAAACAGGCTGGGAGGATAAATTATCGGATTCCGGTTTCGGCATACGCCTGACCACAACCATTTTAAATTTGGATGCCGGGCTGTCGTATTACAATGGCAATGCCTCCGTTCCGGTCCTGCGGACACTTTCCGTTCTTGAGGAAAAACAGGCCACTTTTTTTTATCCCCGGCAACAGATATTGGGGATTGACATTTCCGGTGAGGCGGCCGGTATCGGTTTCTGGGCGGAAGCAGCCCTGATTCTGCCCCGGGAAACACAGGCTTCCCTGACCTACAGTATCGAGAACAACGGGGGATTTGAGACAATCACCCAGAAATTTTCCCTTTTTAAAAAGACATATCCGAAGTTTGTCCTGGGGGCGGATTACAATTTCGGGAAAGGTTTTTATGCCAACCTCCAGTTTCTTCACGGTTTTTTTGATGAATTCGACTATTCCGGAGAAGCAGAAAAATTTTTTTCTATCGGAAAGGGAATGTTTTTCGGCGAACCGGAAAACTACCTGATCGGGCAGTTGCAGTACAGCAATTCAGGAAATGATTTGAAATTATCCTTGAACTGGATATATGAAATCGCCGACCGCCAGGCCCTGATTCTGACCCCGGCTCTGGAATTCAAGATTTCGGATGGATTGCTGGTTCAAGCCGGCGCCTTTCTGCTGGTTTCGGGAGATGATGATTCCACGAAATTCGGTTTGTTTCGAAACGATAAACTCGTGTATCTGGGATTTCGCCTTGATTTCTGACCCGGATATCTTAGGTTGACAACCCTTCATCCCGTCGGTATTTTACTTGCAAATCTTCATAACAAGAGTTAAAATAGTTGCGGGTATATACAAGATGGGTGAGAAAGCACAGAGGGAATCATCTGAATTCCTTCAGGAAAGCGAAGAGAAATACCGTACCCTGATTGACAACATCAACATCGGTATCTACAGAAGTACACCCGGACCTGAAGGCCGGTATATTGAAATCAATCCGGCGATGTTCAAAATGTTTGCCTATTCGAGCAAAAAGGAATTTCTCGCCATGCACCCGGTTGACATTTACCAGTTTCCCGAAGACAGAGACCGGTTCAGCCAGAAAGTTTTACATTCGGGTGTGGTCCGCAATTTAGAATTGAACCTGAAGAAAAAAGATGGTACCCCATTAATCTGTTCCACCACTGCCATGGCTGTCAGGGACAGCGGTGGAAACGTGAAGTACATCGATGGAATCGTTGAAAACATTTCCGAAAGGAAAAAAACCGAACAGGCCCTTTCCGAATCCCGCCACCAGCTGGAAAACCGGGTAAAAGAAAGAACCATCGAACTCCAGAAAATAAACCTGGAAATGCAGCAGGAAATTATCGAGCGTAAGAAAGTAGAGCAGGCACTTCGCAAGAGTGAAACGACCTATCGAAGTCTGTTCGAAAACATGATTGAAGGATTGTTTCAGACGCGGCCTGACGGTAAAATCATGGCTGCCAATCCGGCTCTGGTCAAAATGCTGGGTTATGATTCGGAAGCGGATTTATACAATTCAATCAATGTTCCTGAACTTTACCAGAATCCAGAGGATCGGAAACTATTAATCGAGAAACTGGAAAAAAATGGAGAGGTCCGGAATGCGGTTATCGGTCTGAGATGCAAAGACGGAAGTGAAATTATCGTCAGGGAAAATGCACGCATCGTCAGGGACGAAAAGGGAAATATATTACATTTTGAAGGATTGCTTACCGATATTACGGATCAAAAAAGAGCAGAGGAAGAACACCAAAAACTTCAGGCCCAGGCCCAGTACACCCAGAAAATAAAAAGTTTGGAAATTCTGGCTGCCGGAATTGCCCATGATTTCAACAATCTGCTAATGGGCATCATGGGGAATGCCAGCCTGGCCCTGGGAAAAATAGCGAAGGATTCTCCGATAAGATATTATCTTGAAAAAATAGAAAAATCAGTTGAGCAGGCAGCGGAACTTACCCGGCAAATGCTGGCCTATTCTGGAAAAGGAAAATTCAATCTGGAGGAACTGGATGTCTCCACACTGATTGAAAACATGACACCGTTGTTGAAATCTTCAATATCGAAAAAAGTATCCCTGAGCTTCAATCTGGAAAAAAAACTTCCCAGAATTGTGGCGGATCTGTCCCAGATTCGTCAGGTTTTTTTAAACCTGGTTGTGAACGCATCAGAGGCAATCGGTGACCGAAGCGGAACGATTCTGATAAAAACAGATGTCATAAATGCAAACAACATGGATTTTTCCGAATTATACCTTGATTCGGAATCGGCAGAAGAGAGATATGTGGTGGTGGATATCTCGGATTCCGGGCCGGGAATGAGCGAACAAACAAAAAGTAAAATATTCGACCCATTTTTTACCACAAAATTCATAGGCCGGGGATTGGGTTTGGCCGTTGTACTGGGTATCGTGAGGGGGCACAAGGGAATGATTAAGGTGTTTACCGAACCGGGAAGCGGAACCACATTCAAAGTTTTTTTCCCAGTAATAAAAAAAATGACAAAAATGAAAAATGAAGAAAAGTCGATTGAAAAAGAAAAAACAGTCGCAAGAAAAACCCTTCTGGTAGTCGATGACGAAGAAATCGTCCTGGAAGTGGCGAGCAGTATGCTTGAAAGCGCTGGTTTTAATGTCCTGAATGCATCCGATGGCCAGGAGTGTATCGAAATATTCCAACGTCATCAAGACGAAATTTTACTGGTATTGCTGGACGCTACCATGCCCAACATGAACGGAGAAGAAGCATTCAGGGAACTGAAACGTCTTCAATCGGATGTCAAAGTTATTCTGACCAGCGGATATAGCGAACAGGACGCAACCCACCATTTTTTCAATGAAGGACTGGCAGGATTCATCCAGAAACCGTATTCATTAAACCAGCTTATCCTCAAGGTAAATGAGGTACTGAAAGACCATTCATAACCGGATATTGGATATTAACTCTCGATCCCTTTTATGATAATCCTCCGGTCTCTGGGGCCGTCAAATTCACAAAAAAAGATACCCTGCCAGGTCCCCAGGACGAGCCGGCCTTCATGGACGATGATGGTTTCCGAAACAGAAAAAAGGCTGCACATGATATGAGCGGGTGAATTCCCTTCCGCATGACTGAAATAATCCTGGTGGGGAATTTTTCTTTCTATAAATTCCCGGATATCGGCCCGGACCGAAGGATCTGCATTCTCATTGATGGTAATTCCGGCTGTGGTGTGCGGGGTATAAACCAGGACAATCCCCTCCTGCATACCATTTTCATTCACATAAGTTTCAATCTCCGCTGTGATATCATAAAAATCAACGGAACGTTTGGTTTTCAAAGATATGATTTTCTGTTCAGCCACTCTCTGCTCCCCGATTTCCTTTTTATTTACTTTCCTTTTCGGTAAAGACCTCAGCCTGAAAGGTCTGAATTTTCACTCCCCTTTTCCACTCCCCCTCATCAAGTCCGGCTTTGAGACACCCGTAGGAGATATACTGTTCCCGGTCCCAGTGTTGCTCGACCGGCACCTGGGGCAACAGCAATCCCCGGTGAAATCCCTTTGATATTATAATTCCATCTCTTCCGACCACGACATCTTCCACCCGCTTTACCTCGATCGGAAGCGTCAGCACCGAAACCTCAATATGGATCTGGCTGAGTTCCTCCAGTTTAAGGGGCTTGAATCTCGGATCATGAACAGCCGATGAAATGGCATTGTCAACCACAGCTTCGATAACCGGTTTTTCCGGAAGCGGATAACCGATGCAGCCTCTCAGGTCATGCCGTTGGTGAAGGGTAACAAATATACCCCGTTTTTGGCTGAAATTCGGATTATCGGTTTCCGGATATATTTTTTTCCCCTGGCTCAGGTATTCAAGGATTGCATTTCTGGCCACAGACAGCAACTGGCTTTTCTCCTCGGAACTGAACCCATCAACCATGACCATCCCTCCGTTTATTTAATTTGATCCAGCATTTTCTCCCGGCCCGATTCATCCAGGTGATATAAGAAAATATATAAATCATTTTCCTGAAACCTGATGATGATATTTTCAAGGAACCAATCATTCAGGAAATATTCAGAATTCATGAAGAATGTGCCAATTAGCCGCCCCTCAAAATGTTTAAAAAATATGGAATAAAGTCGGTTAATATTCCGGGAGTCAAAACGAAAGGCAAACAGGTCTTCGATGATTTTATAATTTCCCAGCTGACTGCCCAAAATAAAACCGGTTTCTTTTGTCCGGATTTTCGACAGGATATTCCGCTTGGTCAAGGCCTGCCGGGTGAATTCAATTTTGACGGATTTCTTGTCAGGTTTTCCGGAAAAGACAGCCGATTCCATCATCATCAAATGCTCAACAGTATGGCGGCCAGCAACGGTATCATGATCTCATGAGAACCGATAAAATAAAAACCCTTTCCTCCATTGGCAACCGGGCGTTTAACCACATTTTCTTCAGGCCGGTAATGTCTGTTGAAATCAAATACGGCAGTATAGAATTTCTTAAGCGAAAGGCCCTGGGACGTGCAGAATGAAATGGCTTTCAGAAAGACTTCGGGCAGGATAACCGCTGAACCGATGTTAATGAAAATACCGCCATCACCAAGCTGGGAGACAATTGAAGAAAACAGAAGAAAATCGATTTCAGCCAGGGCACCAAGTACCCGGCCGTCAAAACTGGGGTGATAATGAATGAAATCGGTACCGATGGCAGGATGAATGGTAATGGGTATATTTAGCTTATAGGCATGGTAAAGCATGCTGTATCTGTTATAAGGAAATTCCGATTGAATCAAATAATAACCCACGGATTCACCGCAACCAAAACCGTTTTCCATCCCGTCTTTCAGGGCAATATTCAAAAAGAGTCCGGTCTCTTCCGTATTCCCGAAAGTCCCCTGATGCAGATTCCCCGCCACATCCTCCGAGGTTTTGCCGCACAGGGCTATCTCAAAATCATGAATCATGAAAGCGCCATTCACACTGATAGCCGAGACCCACCCCCTCTCCATCAGGTCAATGATAACCGGGCTCAAACCCACTTTGATGGTGTGGGCACCCATTCCCAGAATGATCGGCTTATCCTTTTTCCGGGCTGTCTTGATCAGTCCTGCGAATTCCATCAGGTTTTTGGCTGATAAGCAATCCGGAAGCGATTGGATGAAAGAATCAAAACTGGAACCCGGGGCAAAAGGATGGGCAAAATCCTTGACATTGACCAGTGATTTCCGATCGGCAATGGATATGGTCTTCATATCTTTTTTGTTGAGCGGAGGATATTTTTTATAAGGCAAATTAATCCCTTAATCCCCTGGAATATTTGATCAAATATTCCAATCCGCTGTACACGGTGAGTAAGGTGGCAAAATAGAGCAATATGGTCCCCATCTGTCTGATGGTATCCTGATAAAAAGGTATCTTGGAATAAAGAATCAACACCGAAATGGCAATGATCTGGAAAAGGGTTTTTTTCTTGGCAATCCAGGAGGCGGAGAATGTACTATCCTTTACCAGAAAATAAAACCTGAAGGCGGTGATAAAAATTTCCCGTAAAATGATTACGGATGCCACCCAGGTCTCAACTTCCTGTAAATATACCAGCGCCAGTAACGCCGCCGAAACCAGAAGTTTATCTGCCAGAGGATCGAGAAATTTTCCCAGTTCGGTTACCTGGTCGTATTTCCGGGCAATATACCCGTCAATTCCATCCGATATTGCGGCAATGATAAAGATAATAAATGCAAAAATCTCTTTGTTATCCATTTCGGTAAGCAGAATAACCAAAAAGATCGGAACCAGGACAATTCTTGCAATAGTGATAACATTGGCTAAGTTCATGGCATTTTTCCGGTCATATTTTATAATGGTGAAATCCAAAATGCAAGAGAAAAATAGGTCAATTTGATTGACAGACAGCTCTATGGTATGCTGATTCCATGAAAAAAATAGTATTGCCGATTATGTTATTGCTCCTCATATCAAATTGCTATGGGGATGATGTCGATATGTCCGCCTATTTTAAAAAAAAGGCCAATGAGTATTTCTCAGAGGCCGTTCGGCTGCGCAGGCACTTGCATCAATATCCCGAGTTGTGTTTCCAGGAAAAGGCAACATCGAATTTTATATTTCAATACCTGAAAAAGCTGGGATTGACAGTTGAAACCGGCATCGCCGGAACCGGTATCAAAGCCATCCTCAGAGGGTACCGGGAACAACCGGTTCTGGCAATCCGAAGCGATATGGACGCGCTTCCGATTCAGGAGAAGACCGGATTTTCTTTTTCATCAAGAAATAACGGCATCATGCATGCCTGCGGCCATGACGCCCATATGACCAATGTTCTGATCACCGCAAAAATACTCAGCGAAATCCGGGAAAAAATTCCCGGAACCGTGGTTTTTATATTTCAACCCTGCGAGGAAGGCCCTCCGGCCGACCAGGCCGGTGGCGCGCAGAAAATGATTCAAGAAAATGTATTAAAGAACCCAACGGTTAATGCCATAATTGGCCTTCACGTTTTTCCGGGTATCCCGGTGGGTTCTATCGGTATTCGTCCCGGAGCCATGATGGCCAATGTCGCCAGCTTTTACATTACCATATTCGGTAAATCGAGCCATGGCGCTTTTCCCCACCAGGGCATTGATGCGATTTATGTGGCTTCCTCGGCCATTCAGCAGTTTCAGTCTCTTATCTCCCGTTTCAAGGATCCCGGTGAGATGGCGGTTCTCTCGGTGGGGAAAATTAAAGGCGGAGTTCGGGTCAATGTGATTGCCGAAAAAGTTGAAATGGAAGGAACGGTCCGGTCGTTTTCATTCGAAGTCCAGGATCAAATCGCCTTGGGTATGGAAAAAATTCTCAAGGGGTTGTCCCTGGCTTTTGGGACCACCTCTTTATTTAATTTTTGCAAAGACGCCCCTTATGTAAAGAATGATGAAAATCTGACCCGATTCATAGATCCGGTTTTTAAAAAAATACTGGGAGATGACCGGGTTCTTGAAATAAAACCGCTGACCATTGCCGAGGATTTTTCATACTATTCCCATCAGATTCCCTCGGTTTTCTTCCTTCTGGGGACAGGTGACCAATCACCGCTGCATACTCCCACCTTCTCAGTAAATGAAGACATATTTAAAATCGGCCCCGTACTCTTGTCATCGGCTGCCATAAATTATTTGAATCGCTTTCCACTGACCCGGTAATCACGGTATTAACCGGGAAAATTCAAGCGTATATTTTGCCCTTCTTCCGCTTTGTTATTCCAGGAATTTCTCAAATCGATCTTTTTTTGCCTTGCAAATCGGGCAGGACTCGGGCGGCCCCTCGCGGGCACATAAATATCCACAGACCCTGCACCGCCATACGGGTAATTTAAGGTTCCCGGACAGTATCCCGGAGGAAACGGCGTGTTTCTCGGTCCTTTTTTCAGCCGGTGGACGTCTTTCCGGTATGGGTTCGACACGCTTTTTCCCATCGGTAATATCACGGGATACATAAAGTGCACAATAGCAGGCGCCAAATTCATCCAAATCCGGATCCCGATAGTCACAGGGACAGATGATATCCAGATCGAAATCCCGGTTTCCGGAAGCCAGCCGGCAGGGACATGAAGGATATCCGTATCGTTCGGTGTTTTCGATCAGGCCCAGGACCAACTCTCTGGTAAATTCAGTTTCTGGATTTAGATGATAACCTGATGCCTCGGTTTCATCTTGCAGTTTTTTAAACTGGTTATCGATTACATCAGCGGTAATATTCTTTTTCATTTTTCCATGATTCCGCGGATTTCAGCTTCCCGGTAGCCGATAACACACCGGTTCTTGTCAATCACCACCGTGGGAAAAGAACATATGGGATTCCAGCGTTTTATCTCCTCTTCAACTTCCTGTCGCTCATCTTCGTCCAGAAGATCAACATCAATATACGAATAGGCTACGCCGAGCTGATTGAGTAATCTTTTTGTTTTCTTGCACCAGACACAGGTACTCAGTGCATAGAGCATGATCTCGCCCTTATCAACGCCCTTGATATGCTTTATTTCCATTTGTATACTCCTTGATTTTCGGTTTCACCCGCCTTGAAATCAACCGGGTTCATCCGGTATTATAATATCCTCCCCCGGATCCTGTCAAATCAGGATAGGGTCATCATGTTTTCCGGACATGTATCTAATAATAACTGGAATTGTCCCAGCAGTGGGTGCAGAGTTTCGCTTTGGGAAGTCCGATGGCATTGATGAGATCGTCCATTCTCTGGTATTTCAGGGTAGTCGCCCCGATTCGCTTGCGAATCTGTTCTATCATGCGTTTCTTGGATTCAGAATCGTCCAAGATATAGGGATTGAAATCCGCCGGCTCCTTTCCCTCCAATTCAAAAATAGCCTTTCGGGAAGCGAGCTCCAGTGTGGATCTCGAGGTAGAAAAATTATGAAAGTCACAGGGGAAAACCAGGGGCGGACAGGCCACCCTCATGTGAACTTCCTTGGCCTTCATCTCGAATAAAGCCTTTATCTTGTCCTGCAGCTGAGTTCCCCTGACGATTGAATCCTCGCAAAATATCATTCTTTTCCCCTTAATCAGGCTGATATTTGAAATCAGCTTCATCTTGGCCACCAGATTCCTCATGTTTTGATTCTGGGGCATAAAACTTCTCGGCCAGGTCGGTGTATATTTGATATACGGTCTTTTGTAGGGAATATTCCTGGAATTGCTGTAACCGATGGCATGCCCGATACCCGAATCGGGAATTCCGGAAACGAAATCAACTTCGACATGGTCATTTTTTGCCAGCGCCTCTCCGCAACGGTAACGGCACTCATCGACATTGATCCATTCATAAAAAGACGAAGGATATCCGAAATACACCCATAAAAAAGAGCAAATTTGCATTTTCTCACCGGGTTTCTGTCGCTGTTCATATCCTTGCTCATTGATGAACTGTATTTCTCCGGGTCCCAGAAAATATTCCATCTCCAGACCCAGAGGAGGAAAAGCGCTGGTTTCGGATGCGGCTGCCAGGGCATGGTCGTTTTTCCCAATGACCACTGGTGTCCGCCCAAGCTTATCCCGGGCAGCATAAAGTCCTTTTTCGGTCAATACCAGCAACGAACAGGAACCCTTGACCCTCTGCTGGACATTGGCAATGCCGGATTCAAAATCGTCTCCCTCGGTAATCAGCATGGCAATCAGTTCCGTGGGATTTATCTTGGTACCTCCGGTTTCCGAAAAATGCCTCCTGCAGGCCAGGGCTTCGGCTTCAAGTTCATCGATATTGCAGACCTTCCCGACTGAAACCACAGCAAAACGCCCCAAATGGGAGTTGACAATAATGGGTTGGGGTTCCAGATCGCTTATAATACCGATTCCACGTTTACCCTGAAACTGTGGAAGGTCGGGCTCAAATTTGGTGCGGAAGTAAGAATTCTCCAGGTTATGGATCGATTTGTTGAAACCTTCGTCAGTAGCTACCGCCAATCCCCCGTAACGGGTACCCAAATGAGAATGGTAATCTATACCATAATAGAGTTCCATTATGCAATCTTTTTTACTTGAAATTCCAAAGAAACCACTCATGGTTGATGTCCTCTCCGTAAACAGCAGTACCCAAAATATGCCTGCAATTTTATTGATAGATGATCAAAGTAAAATTATACCTGGGAAAAATATTTTAAAAAAGGGAGAAAAAAATTTTCATTTTCAATTTTGCACCGGACAGCAATGAGAACTGTAAATTCCCTTGATAAACCGGGACGTTGGCACTATATTAGGAAAATACTTGATATTCAAAACAAAAATAAATAGAATATGAGAAAAAATAACGTAAAAAAGGAGGCCAAATGTCACGAAAAATGATTTTTTTGTTGTTTTTTCTTATTTTAATGATTGGATTTCCCTTTAAGCAAATCCTTTTTGCCCACTGCCAGATTCCCTGCGGGATATACGACGATCCGATGAGATTCAATATGATCGCGGAACATATTACCACCATTGAAAAATCCATGAACCAGATCATGGAACTGTCAAAATCCAATCCGGTAAATTACAACCAAATCGTTCGCTGGGTAAACAACAAAGAAAAACACGCCGATGAACTCAGTGAGATA
Organism: uncultured Clostridia bacterium; assembly: GCA_964583345.1. GTDB lineage: Bacteria > Acidobacteriota > Aminicenantia > UBA2199 > UBA2199 > CAZOWT01. The sequence continues at coordinate 20,899 of CAZOWT010000008.1, read as the reverse complement.
ATCACATATTACTTTTTGGCCCAGCGAATTAAACCGGTTTCGGTTGAGGAAGGAGACCCATACAAGTCATATCTGCAAAAGTTGGAAATGCTGCATCTTCTTCTGGTCAACACCATGAAAACCAAGCAATCCACGGATCTTTCAATCATTACCGCTCTCAGAGACCTGTCAACCCGTTTCCAAAAAGCATATACCCAATAAATCGAGCCGGCCTATCAATCGATTTTTTCTTATACCGACCTGGCCAGGGTGATGGCCACGACCCGGGCGCCGGCTTTTTTCAGCTGGCCAGTGCACTTTTTATTGTTTTGAAATTATTTTTTCTGCTTCAAAAATTAATGTTGATTAATTAAAATAAAAGTATATGTATTTTGGAATAGGCTTGTGTATATTTAAATGATGGCTTTAAAGGAGGAGAAATGAAAGTAAAGCTAATTTTTTTAATGTATTTTATCATTTTCTCAGGATTGTTTTTTCAACCGGCTTGTTCAACTTCTGATGGCTGCACATTCGATATAATTGGAACCTGGGAAGTCACCATGACCTGGGATGGATCGGAAGCTTTTCCCTGGGATCAAACTTTAACCTTTTCCGGAAGTTCAAGCAGTGGAACTGTCAGCGGGATAAAATATGTTGAAGGCACTGCAGGTACCTACACGGTTAATGATTGCAGCACTGTTCAAGTCATTGTGGATTATATTAATAGTGATGACGGATGTCATGCTTTATGGACCTGGGATGGGACTTCAATCTCTGATACATCACTAAATGGAACAATGGAAATCACATTTACAGGGCCTACTAATTTATGTGGTTCGGGTTCTACCGGAACCTGGACCGCCACAAAAAAATAACTATTTCCGGTTTAAATAAATTTGTATTTTGAATATTGAAATAAGGTAATAAGCAATGTCCATGTTTTCGCTATTTTCAAGATTAATTTAGCGAATTAAATCAAAGAGTCCGGGATTACTGCCAAATTGCCAGGTTCCATTTATATGATCCGGATCTGTGTAGGTAAATCCCGTAATATCCCTCATGAAAAGGATGAAACAATGGGTATTAATTTCATACCGACCTGGCCAGGGTGATGGCCACGACCCGGGCGCCGGCTTTTTTCAGCTGGCCAGTGCACTTTTTAATGGTGGTCCCGGTGGTGTAAACATCGTCGACCAGCAATATCTTGCGGCCTTTGACCAGCCGGGGATGCTTCAGGGAAAATGCCCCGTCCAGGTTTTTCAACCGCTGCGCCTGGGTGAGCTTGACCTGGGGAAGGGTTTTTTTGACCTTAACCAGATTATTCTTCAAAAGACCGATATGCAATTCGCGGGATAGAATTTTGCAAATGTCCAGTATGGGATTGACCTCGCGATTTCTTCCGCGGTCTGCCGGAACCGGGACAATCCAGTCAAACGATTCATCAAAGGCGGATAAGACGTGTGTAACCAGGCAGCCGGCCAGAATTTTTTTTAAGGGCCTTATTTCCTTGAATTTGTACAGCGATATCAACTCTCTCAATACACCTTCATAGCGTGCGAAGGAAACATGCCGGCAAAAAGGCGGAGGGTTCAGCAGACATTCTCCGCAGGTTTTTTGACCTGCCGAAACGGCTTTACCGCACTTGATGCAAACCGGTCCCGGATAGGGTATGATTTCCGCGCGGCAGACCTGACACAGGATAATCTCTTTCCTATCCACCAGTATTTCCTGACAGCATGAACAGCGGGGCAGGAATACGGAAACCCGGAATAAATTAAATATTTCCCGAACGCTACGGATTAAATACAGTCTGATCTTATCCATCCGCCACCCCGGATATCATACAATACCTTCCCGAAAAAATAAATTGTTGATATCCGGACTTTTTGATATAAATGGAGGTATAAAGTTAAAGGTAGGACCGTCCATTATGATAATAAGAAAATTAGCCGGAATTATCGGTATCAGCGTGATCATTTTTCTCAATACCGGCTGCAGAATCCTGAATCTGAAAACCAGTGAGCCGGTTTCAAATAAATATCCTCAAATCCGGCTGTCCGTCTTGCTGGCTCCGGGCTCCAGGGGAACGCTTGATACGTCTCCGGGGAGAGTTTATGTTACCCGCAAAGGTGAAGCCCAGAAGCCTCCCCGGTTGTTGCTTAAGGTATCTGGGTTAAAAAAAGGAATGAAAATATATTGGTCATATCAATTCCATAGCGGCAGGCATAATCCCATAAAGAGTATATATAACACACCTTTTTCCGCCTGCCTGAATCACCACCTGAATTTATGGGAGAATTCGACCATTGCCGACAACCATGGCGAGAGTATGGTTTTTTTTACCACCACCACCTATGCCGGTGACCGTTTTCAATTCGGGATCGGTTTCAGGAAATATACCGCCGTATTGAAAGACGATGATTCCCAACCCATTAAATTCCGAAACGCCGCACTTAAATCCGAAACAGTCGAGGTCTGGAAAAGAATTTTTTTCGAACGCCCGAAAATTTTAAAAAATGTAAAATTCCCGGTTTCAACCTGGAAATATGTTCGGAAAAATCTGGAGAAGCTTCAGATCGAAGCGGTGGGCAATTTTACACCGGTGGAACTGGATCCGGTCGATCCGGCCATTTCCTATTATTTTTATACCCGGAAAGGGGATGAAAAACGCGGAAAAGGAAAGGATCCCCGCTATGGCCCCGGCGGTTTCGGTCCGCTTGAGGTGATGCTCAGCCGGATGACCATCATTTTCAGCGACCGGAATCCCAACACCCTGAACACATTCATATTCGGCTGTATATCACCGAAATATGACTTGATTTGCGATGGTTCCCCGGCTGAGGCCGTTTCCGGCCCGGTAAATTATAGCCGACTGTACCGGAAAGACGAAATCAACCTGAAAGAATGGTATGCCCCGATAGGCGGAAGCTCTATGGCTGGTAAATCTCCGGCAATTTTTATCTGGTCCGATTTCTGGTATCTGGCCGGCAAAAGCCTGGGAGTTACCCATGAAAAATCATTGGCCCGGGTCATTCTCCACGAACTGGGACATGTCCTGTTGATGTTCAAAACTGGAGGAGAAGAAGGCATTCTGGATGAATCCGGACATCCTTCAGCCAATATAATTACCGGTCAGAGCATCATGACCGGTTCCGGCATCATTTATTTTGACCGGCGAGGGAAACCGTTTGTCTCGACTAACGCCAAACGGATGGAGCGCCGATTTATCGAACATCCGGCCTGGAATCCGAAAATCGAGATGCTGATACGGCGCGATTATGTGCCCTCGGAAAAATAATTCTGAAAAACCTTCCGGTAAACAAAAAAGAAAAAAATGAGTTCGAAAATTGCTGCATAAAGAAAGGTTGCGAATAAAAACCCCAGGGAATAAACCAGATAAATCAATGCCGGATGAATCCCGATGGAAAACAGCAGGGAAAGAATAATAAACGGTATCAGGCACAATAAAAAGATGAATAATTTAAGCAAAAAATAGCGGCATGCATCATGCCGCCATTTCCCCGGTAAATCCCTGATTTTCCCCCGTGAATGGCCCGGACCCCGCGGAAACATGAGGGCCACCGCCATGGTCATATCCCTTGAAATCCATTTCGCCCCACTCTGTTTCAGATCTGAACGGGTATCCTTAAGGTGCCTGCGTATGTCTTTCAGGCTCACCGTCAAAGATGATGGCGGTTCTGGTAATTTCGGAAACGCTGAATCTGGAAAAAGCCTGAGATAACTGAAAAAGCCCAGACCAAGCATCCATTTCTGTTTGAGAATGAGCGTGCTTCGCATCAGGACCGTAATCATCATTGCGGTTATTAAAAACAGAAACATATTGATGGGACGGGAAAAAAAAGCAGGGCGGGCAATGAAAATTGCAAACAGCAACAACAAGACAAAAAAGAAGGTGAAAAAATTAATAATCAAATAAATAAGAAATCGCCGGACCGACAATCCCAGATAAACAAGAATATCCCTTATGTCTTTTTTTATCATCGCAATTTAAGGCTCATCAGGCTGATCAGGGTAAAAATTCCCGATATGATCCAGAAACGGACCACAATCTTGGGTTCGGCAATTCCCATGAATTGATAGGTATGATGGATCGGGGCCCGGTAAAATATCCTTCTTTTCAATAATTTTATCCCGATATAATCCTGAATAAATACAGATAAAAATTCAATGACAAAAAGTCCGCCGGCAATTAAAAACAAAACCTCTTTCTTCAACAATACGGCAGTGGTTCCGATGATTCCTCCCAGGAAGAGGGAACCGGTATCACCCATGAAAATTTCTGCCGGATAGGTATTGAACCATAAAAACGCGATCATGGCTCCCCCCAGCGCTGCCAGGCTGATCACCAGTTCTTCGGAGCCCTTAATATAAGGGAATAAAAAATAAACGGCCAGTTTGGAATTCCCGATTATGTAAGCGTGAACCCCATATACAAGCGCCAGCAACGATATCGGTATGGAAGCCAAACCATCCAAACCATCGGCAAAATTGATCGAATTGGATATGGCAATGATAACCAGAACAATGAAGATATAGTAAAAAAAGTGAAGATCAATGATCGGACTTTTCACAAAAGGAACAAACACCTTTGTGGATATTTCCCGGGCAATCGGGGAAGTTGAAGATAGAACCAGAAGCGCGAGGATAATCCCGAACAGTCCTTGAAAAAACAGTTTCAGGCCCCGGCTGATACCGGCGTCACTGTTTCCCCTGACATTCTTCAAATAATCATCGAAAAATCCAAGCGCGGTAAACCAGAAAGCAGCAAGCAGGATGACGCCGATAAAAAAATTATCCAGCTTTGACCAGATCAGAACCGATATCAGGAAAGACAGAAAAATAATCAACCCACCCATGGTCGGGGTTCCGGATTTGTTTTTGGGTGAAATATCCCCGTAATCCCTGGACTTGTCCCTGAAATTCAACTGGTAAATGATCTTGATCAATTGCTTGCCCACAAAAATCCCCAGCAGAAAAGCGGTTAACATGGCCAACAGCGATCTGAAACTGATATAAGAAAACAAACGGTGGAAAGGCTCGGGAAGGTCGTGAAACATGTTGATTAGCCATACAATCATGCTGATTCCAACTCCTTATATATATCTTTAATAATCGTTTTAAGTTTGAATTCCGGGTGCAGATTGTTCGATGTTTTCAGAATTTTCTCAATATTCTCCAGGAGTTCATCCTTGTTCAGCACATCTCTCCGGTAGAAGGAATAAATCAGTTCCGCCAGTCGCTCCCGGATAAGCGAATTAACACTCAGATAAAAATGCCCCAGCCGATCAAAGTCAACTTTCGAACCTACCCTGGCGATCAATTTCAAACAGCTTAATTTTTCTTCCAGTGATGATTTTTTTAACTTTTTTTGAATAATATCCCTGAAATAATCAAAATCTTCAATCCTGAGCTGCCGGACCAGGTAGTCAATCGCGGCAGCCCGGACTTCATAATAGGAATCGTTTAATAATTTCCTGATCATTTCTTTCTGCCCATCGTCCCAGAAATCCAACTGGCCCAGGGAAACCAGCGCATTCCGTTTGATAAACCCGTTTTCATCGTCGGATTTCAGGATATTCAGCAACAGATTGGTTTTTCCGGCATCCTGGAACAAGCCGATTAATTTAACGCCGATATTCCTGATTTCCCATTTCTTACTGGACATATAGATATTGATTTTATAGAAAAAATCCTCCCGGTAGGATTGCGGTGAAGCGGAAACCTTTTTTAAAAATTCGAATGGAGAAAGCAGTGGTAAAGGCGTCTTTTTCTCTTTAAAGCGTGACGTTTTCCGGAAAATGAGAATTTCGGTATTCTTGAGCAGCAGCGATGAAAGGAAGTATATTGATGTCCCGATAAATAGCAGCGATACCAGCAAAACCAGATTTTCTATTGTCCGTGAACCGAAAGGTATCTTCCTAAAAATAAACTTGGTCTCGATAAGTACGATAACCATGAAAAAAGATGCCAGCAATGTTTTCAAAAATGAACCCATAATTTCTTTCAAAGGAACGTGAATCTCCTCTTTTGCCAGCTTGGCTTTCAAAACCATTACCCGGATAACCGAAAATATGAGGTAAGCCAGCGATGTGGCCAAGGCAAGGCCGGCGAAGGTGAGACTGGTTTTGACCAGTATTAGGCAAAAGAAAATATTAACCAGCAACTGAAAAAAATTCAGCACCATTGAGGTTTTGATATCCATGCGGGCGGAAAAAATTCTTACGGTAAAGGAATGAATCCCCCAGCCGATCAATCCGACTGAATAAAACTGCATTGCATAAGCAGTATTGCCGATATCCGACTGGCTGAATGCGCCTCTGCCAAGGATAATGGAAACAATGGGATTGGCCAGGATGATCATGAATATGGAAACCGGCATCAGCAGGAACATATTGGTTTTGATGCCTTCGACGAATAATTTTTTTGCCTTATCCCGGTTGAAAAGGGCAATGCGGTCAGAAAATTCTTTCAGGATAACACTGTTAATGGCCTGGGAAATCAGGGCGAAAGGCAAGCGGAATATATTCTTGGCAAAATATAAAAAAGCAATCGCTCCGCTCTTCAGACCCGAAGCCAGTATCTGGGCTATAATCTCCGATGTATTGGACAGCGTCACATCGATGGTGATGGGAGCGAGTTGGGAATAATATTTTTTGTTGGACGGGCTGTTCAATTGAAGCGCCGCTGAATGGAAAAATCCCAGGGCTTTATTCCTGAAGATTCGAAGGTTAAATGGAAGCAGAAATAAAATCTGCATGATTCCACCCAGCAGGACACCGTATGCCAGGGAATAAACGCCGGCAAACGACTGGAATATCACCACACCGACAATGGTCCCGATAGAAAAGAAAATAGCCGAAGACTCGGCAATCCCGAAGCGGTTGAAGGCTTTCAAATAGGTGGTCATGACCGAGGCAACCGTGACCAGGAATAAATATGGAAACATGATACGGGTCATGGTGATGGATTCCAGCAGCATACCCTTTTCAGAAAATGCCGGAAATAAAAATTTTATCAGTGCCGGAGCGATGGCAATCCCGATCAGCACAAAAGCAATGGATAACAAAACCGTCACATTAATGATGGAAGACGCGGCTTCCCAGGTCTTTTTCCGGGAACTGCGATGGAATATCCGCAGAAATATGGGGAGGAAAGCATTTTCCAGGGCATTCTCGGCCACCACCCTTCTCATGAAGTTGGAAATGGTTAATCCGACGGCGAACATGCTCATGGCCTTGCCGGCGCCGAAAAATGCGGCGAATGCGATTTCCCGGAAAAAACCGCCGATTCTCGACACCATGATTCCGAATGAGGAGCCCCAGATTTTGGACGCAGTCGGTTTTTCGAAATGAACCTGTTCGACCTGTTCCGAATAACTTTTCAGCAGAAACGCCCGGTCTTCGATTACCAGCCGGTCACCTTCCCTTAGCTCAGTCCAGTTTTGCACATCAGATTCATTCAGGCGTATTCTCCCCCTGATTTTTTTTAAAATTAGTTTTTCATCATTGTTGATATTTCTTATTTTGAAAATTACATTATCTTTAATCCCATCCAGAAAAACATCACATAAGAAGGAATTGCCCAGGGTGGTGGAATCAAAAACTAATTCATAGCTTTTTTCACTGCCTTCCGATTGCAGGTAGAAAACCCGAATCTGCTTTTCCTCAACCGCTTCTTTTATTTTAAAAATGCTTTCAATCTCTTCCAGTATAATCTTACTGCTGTCATGAATGTTGATTTTCTGGAGATTCCGTCGCATCTTCTCCAGCTGGTGTTGATTTGACAAAAGATCCTTGACCAGCTTCAATAAAATCGATTCCGGGACAAAGATTACTTTTTTATTATCCCGGACACCGACTTCTTCAAAGACGATTTGGGCACCTCCCATTTTTTGGACTTCGATGGCATTCAGTATCTGGTGGTCACCGGGAAGATCGATCTTAGGAATTAAAACCGACGGGATACCGGAGGCGGTGATTTCCTTGATGCTCCCGGCTCCGGCTCTGGACACAATCAAATCTGAAATCGAATATATTTCATCAATATTGTCAAAGTATTCACGGATGATCAATTTCCCTTCGTGTTCAGCTGGAATTCCCCTTTTTTGTAGAATGGCCATGGTATCGTCATAGGCGCGGTATTCCTTTGAATATCCCCTTCCGGTTGACAGGATTACGGTTAAATTGACGAGCTTCATCAAATCCGGAATGATTTCCACAATGGCCCGGTTAATGGTTCGGGAACCGACACTCCCCCCGCAAATAAAAAGCACCTGGTTGTGTTCCGGAATGGCGTACTTTTCTTTAATATTAACCGTTTTTTTCTGGGTGATTGATTTTCGCAAAGGATATCCGGTAATCGCAACCTTGTTTTTTGGAAAGAATGCAGCCGTGCTGGCAAAAGCCACTCCGATTCTGGAAGCAAAGCGGGCGATGAATAGATTCAATCTTCCGGGGACAGAGTTTTGCTCATGAATGAACACCCGAAATTTCAACAAGGCAGCTGCCAGGAGAACCGGAGCCGACACATAACCTCCGCTGCCGATGACCACATCCGGTTTGAAACGCTTTAGAACGAAAATCGATTTGACAAATCCCATAAACATGAAAAATAGCGAAACAACGGTTTTAAGACTTTTTATATTTTGTGGAAAACCTTTGGACTGAATAACCGAGAATTCTATGGGCTGGGAAATATTCCTTACGATTTTACTCTCTGCCCCGCGGGCCGTACCCAGATATAAAAATGAGGATTCCGGATATTTTTCTCTTATGGCTTCATAAATGGCAACATTGGGATACACATGGCCGCCGGTACCACCTCCGGTGAAGACAACCCTCATTTTATTTTTTAATTCTTTACCCATTCTTTCGCCATCATCTCTATCAAATATGAAAACCCATTATAAACCATCTGCTTAAAAAAATGAAAACTTTTCCAATTTTCCGTCGTTGACATTTCCATACAACAGGATGGATGCCTGGTCAAGATTAACATAAGTATCAAGCAATTTCTTTATATCCGAAGTCCCGGTTTCATTGATTTGCTCTAAAATTTCATTGATGGTGAATTCTTTTTTCAAATAAAGATCCTGCATGACATTAAATTGCATCTTGGCCATGTTACTCTCCAGACCCAGGATGATCGATGATTTCAGGTGATCCCTGGCTCTGCTCAATTCCGTTTCATCTACGCCCTTTTCTTTTAATTCCAGGATAACCTGCTTCACGGCTTGAAGATATTCGGGTATTTTCTCCGCTTCGGCAATCGCATAAATAAGATGAGATCCGCTATCGAATTGTGAGTCCAGAAATGAACTGACCGTATAGGCAATCCCCTTTTCTTCCCTGATTTTTTGAAACAATCGTGAACTCATTCCCGCCCCCAGGATTTCATTCATCAACAGAAACGGATAACGGTTCGGTGAATCAAAGGGAATTCCCTCGAATCCGATAATGGCATATGTCTGCTTCAATGATTCTTTTTTCTCAATCCGGGTTATAAATGACATTTCCGGTTTCTTAAATGAAAAATTATCAGGCAATTTATTCGCAAATCCAGAAAAATATTCTCCTGCCTTTTCAACCAGACTGAAATGGTTAACATTGCCGGCAACAGACAGCACCAGATTTTCCGGCGCGTAAAGTTTCTGATAATACCGATAGACTTTGTCACGGGAAAAAAGCAATACCTGGTCCGAACTGCCGGAAATGGGGAATCCCAGCGGATGGCTCGGGAAAACCAACGCGTAAAAACTCTCAAACACATGGGTATCTGGATTATCTTCAGATTCATTTATTTCCTGCAGGATAACGTTACGTTCTTTTAGAAATTCCTCGTCTGGAAAACCGGCATTCAGCACCACTTCAGTCAGCAAATCAAAGGCCAGGTCAAATTTTTCATCGATGGCATTCAGGTAAAACTGGGTAATTTCCTTGCCGGTAAAAGCATTCAGGGTACCCCCCAGTTGATCGGAAAGACTGGCAATCTGTTTCAGATCGTACTTTTCACACCCCTTAAAAAGCATATGCTCGATAAAGTGATGAATTCCATTATTTTCAAGTATTTCTGCCCGGGACCCGCTTCGCAGAGAATAACTCAGGGCAAAAGACGGGAGTTCGGGTCGGTATTCGCTGATAACTTTCAGCCCGCAATCCAGAATTGTTTTTTCGACCATTCTATTTTTCGAATGAAATCACCCGGCCGAGGCCATGATCCCGCCGTTTAATTGATCAGAATACCGGCAATGGCGGCAGTCATGACCGTAGCCAGGAATCCTCCCACCAGTGCCTTGATGGCGAGCCGGGAGACCACCGGCTTCTTTTCCGGGACCAGAGTCCCGATTCCTCCGATCAGAATGGCCACACTGCCAAAGTGGGTAAAACCGCAGAGTGCATAGGTGGTGATGGCAATGCTTCTGGCCGAAAGGGTATGGTTGATGATGTAAGTTTTTAGCTGCAAATAAGAAATAAATTCGGTAAACAGGGTCTTGATGCCCAGCAATTCACCGACCTTTACGGACTCGCCGGGCGGTATGCCAATGAGCACCGCTACCGGGGACAACGCATATCCGAGCAGTTTTTCCAGAGAAATACCCGATAGTTTTCCCACAATACCATTTAGCAGATGGATAATGGCCATGAAGGCAATCAGCATGGCCCCGATCTGAAGCACCAGGTTCAAGCCGTCCGAGGTTCCGTTGGCAATGGCTTCAATGGGATTGCTCCCGCGCTTGTCAATCCGGATGGTATTCAGCGGATCGGATTCGGTTATCTCAGTATCCGGAATCATGATCTTGGAAATCAAAATGGCTGCCGGGGCGCTCATCAGTGAAGCGGTCAGCAGATGGCCTGCCTTGGCGCCGAAACTCATATACGCCACCATAACGCTGCCGGCGATGGTGGCCATGAAGGTGACCATGACCGTGAAGATGCGGGAATCATTCATGTTTCTGATATAGTCTTTCACACCGGTAATAGCCTCGATTCCCATGAAGATCAGCAGTGAAGAGACAAAAGCCTCGATCCCGGTAATCTTCAGGATTTTATAAACTATCTTGGCCAGTTGCCTGATAACAAATTGAATAACCCCCAGATAGACCAGCAATCCCATCAGCGCCGAGACAAAAATGATAACCGGCAGCGCCTGAAATGCCAGCGTGGCCCCTATCTCTCCTGAAGAAACCAGTTTCCCGAACAGCAGTTCCGAACCCCGGTCGCTATACCCCAGTAACTTGACAAAGATCCGGTTCACCCAGTCAAATATCAGTACGCCGATTGAAGTCTTCAACATAAAAATGGCGATGACAACCTGGGCAAGCAAACCGTAAAATACGGTTTTGACCGGAATTTTTTTACGGTCACTGGATAGCAAAAATGCAATGAAAAGAAATATGATGACCCCGATAACGCCCGAATATCTCAACATGGTTAACCTTTTCCTGGATTAATCCCCATCCGGATTCAGCTGTCTAAAAGGATTAAAAATGATTTTATCACCAGTCATGAGCAAAGTCAAAGAATTATTGACTTCAATATTTCCCGATGATAGTATGGAGCATTCGCTTCACCGGAAAAAAATGAAAAAGAAAATATTTTTCATACTCAGGATTGCCGTCAGTGCCGGATTGATCGGATATTTTCTCTTTTCCCTCTCCAGACAGCAGGGCGGATTGGGAACCGCAGTCGAAAAAATTCTCTCTGCGTTTTCAAGCGCCTCGCTTGCCTGGTTAATCCCGGCAGCCATGCTCCACATCGTGGGCTTCAGCCTGATCAGCCTGCGCTGGAAGTTGATGCTAAAAGCCCAGAATATCCATTCATCATTCGCCCATCTCTTCATGCTGTACCTCATGGCTGCATTTTTCAATTTGCTCCTCCCGTCCACCATCGGCGGTGATACCGTGAGAGCCATTGAAAGCCGGCGCATCACCCGAAAGACATCGGTTTCGGTTATGGTGGTCATCATGGAGAGGATAACCGGAATGGTTGCCTTGGTGCTGATTGCCAGCATGGCGTTTCTAATCGAAAGCGCGGCTCACAACCACCTGGCCCGGGGATTGGCAATTTTTCTGATCGCCCTGGGTGCCATTTCCCTGGCCACCACCCTGGCTCATCCCGGAATCGCTCCGGTACTACTCAGGCTGGTCAGGAAAGTAATGCCCGGGAAAATTCACAAATTGGTTGAAGGGGCCTACCAATCTGTTTCTATCTACTTTAGCCGTCCCGTTGAGTTTTTTTTCGCCCAGGCTGTCAGCATTGTCTTTCAGATCAACATGGTTATCTATTACTATTTTATTGCCAGGGCCCTGCATCAAAATCCGGACTTTGTCGATTTTATGATCAAGGTCCCGATCATGATATTCCTGCTGATGATCATCCCGGCGATTAACGGGCTGGGAGTTCGAACGGCCAGTTTCAGGGGGCTGATGAAATTTTCGGCGGCATTTGCCATTTCCGGTGAATTTATTGATCTGGGTATGCGAGTCGCTTACGGAATTATCGGTGGTATTATCTTCCTGATATACCGCCGTCCGGATAGCGGGCAAAATCCTGAAAAAGACATCAGGGTTTGAAAACCGCTCCCTTTTTTAAACGGCCGTCAATCTTTACCACCAGTGGATGGGGAAACCGGATGTGCCGGATAAATTGTTTTCTGTCGTGATGTTTTTGTTTTTTTATCCAGGTCCAGTTTATGCACTCGGTATTATCCCTTGGTTTGATGTGAAAATATCCCATCCTCAGAGAAACCAGGTTGTGAAAAAAGTGGCTGCCCTGGGAAGGCTCGACCACGAACTGGTTCAGGTCCGATTCTATGATGACACGGGCCCTTGAAATCTGGAACCATTCCACCGGGATTCCCAGCCAGGGATCAGCCGTTCCCCACCTGCCGAAACCGATCAGGATATAATACCGGTCTTCTTCAATAAACCGTTGATTAATCTCCTCCACTTCCCGGGCCATCAGACGGCTCCGGCCTATATCAAAAGCATCGGGATCGATATAGACCAGATCTGAGATCTCATCGAATATTCCATTGCCCATCACATGGTGGGACATGCAGATGATTTGTTTTTCATCTACCTTATCCAGTGAGACATCGGTATGTTCCCTGCCGCCAACCAGCGGCCTGATCTGCAGCAGATGGAATTCCGGTCTTTTTTCTTTTTTCCGGAAAAGGTTTACCGCAAACTCCAGCTCAATATGGGAACCGAATGATGAACGACCGATTCTCAGTATCTTTTCCAAAATTTCCGTCAATGGGAAAACATTGTATTTCAGAACGTTGGCAAAGGTAATGATTCTGGGGCCGGTTATGGAAATGGTATCCTTGACAGCATTCTCCTGGGCGGAAAAGGTGCTGGCCACAAAGAACAGCGATCCATGCGCTTCGGCATCGGACAGGTTCAGTTTCATCAGGCTGAACTTCTCATCCTTGACGGTTTTAATGGACGGATCGGCAAGGTTGAGGGCGTAAAAATAATTCTGGGAATTTTTCATCCACTCGACGGCACTGGAATACGGCGGGTTCATATCCGGATATTTTGGAGAAAATTTGTGGGTATGGGCGCCTTCGACGATGGTGTATCCAAATCCCAGGGCCAGTTGAACCACCCCGTCTTCCGGTTCCATATGGGAAATCGGATAATAATTGTAGGACTGGGCTACGCCGGAAATAATGGGATAATATTTGTCGCCGAATTTCTGGCCGACGATCTGCTGGATGATAACCGCCATTTTTTCTTCTTCAATACGGAAATTCGTGTTCTTTACATACGCCTTGGGGGACCTGAAAAACACCGATGCAAATACCAGGCGTACGGCATCGCAGAGTTGTTTCAACCTCACTTCGATATCGGAATGGTTGTTGGGAAGCATGTAGGTTGAATACAGCCCGGCAAAAGGCAGCATCTGTGAATCCTCAAGCAGGCTGGATGAGCGGACGGCAATCGGGTACCGGACATGCTGGAGCAATGTCCGCAGATCATTGGTGATTTTGCCGGGCAAAGGATTCTTCAGAAACATCCGGGCAATCTTTTCATTTCCCAACTCATTGATGGCCACTTTCTGCAAATTATGGGCCCGGATGAATTCCTCGAATACCTCGCTGCAGATCACATAGGTGTGGGGGGTTCTGATGACTACCTGCTTGAAATCCTTTGCGATCTGATCATTCACCAGCAGGGCATTGAGAAAAGCAATGCCCCGCGCCTTGCCGCCCATGGAACCCTCTCCCAACCTGACAAATGAATTTTCCGAATCGAAGCGGGCCGGACCGAAATCGGTAATAACGCCGGATTGGTTTTTGACAATCAAATCCTGAATGGTGGTAAATATAAATCTTCTGACCTCTTCGATATTTTTAAAATCCGAAACCTTTTTGGGCCGAAGTTTTTTTGCGGTTTCGAATTCCGTTCTGGCTCTCAGCCAGATGGATATGTGATTCCGGCGGGCATGAAATTCGAGGCTCTCCCGGGGAATGATCTGAATCATCTTCTGGAACTCATGAAGCGATCCTGCCCGGCCCACCTCCCTGCCATCCGGGGTGCGAAAAACAAAATCACCGAATCCGAAACGGTTCAGGACAAACTGGCTCAACTCCTGAAGCAGTGTTTCCGAATTTTTGTTCAGAAAATCCAGCCGGTTTTTCAATGCCGGTTCCCGGTTACCCGGATTTGCCGACTGGATCAGAATGGGGAGATCCGGAATTTCCTCCCGCACCATGGTAGCAAACTTGAAACCGGCCAGGTCATCCTTTTTGCCGCTTCGGGGAAATTCGACATCGGAAATAATTCCCAGCAGATTTTTCTTGTAACGGTGATACAATTTTACCCCGTCTTCATAAGTCTCGGCCATTAATATTTTCGGCCGGGCCCGCATACGCAACAACCGGTGAAGATCGTTAACGCCCTCGGTAATCAGCAGGCGGGTCTGGGTCATGATTTCGGTATAGATGCCGGGAAGATAGACGGAATAGAACTTCGGTGAATCTTCCAGTATCAGGATAACATGCACATCCATCTTGACATCCCGTTCCACATTTTTCATATCTTCCACATACTTGATAATAGCCAGCAGGATGCGGGTATCACCGGACCAGTAGAAAATTTTATCGATGCTTCTGCTCTTTCTCACTTTTTCAAATAGATCAACTTCGACCCATTCATAGGTCAGCAGTATAACCGGAATTTCGGGCATCGATTGTTTGATCCGGCTGCCGAATTCGACCACGTCCATGTCGGATATGCGCATCATGGTAATCACCATATCGTATTGACCTTTTTCCAATGCGGCCAATGCTTCTTCGGCGCTGGAAACCCGGGTGATCCGGGGAACAAAACGAAGGTTCAGATCCAGGTATTCACTGAAAATTCTCTCGGATATCCTCCCATCCTCTTCCAGGACAAAGGCATCATAAAAACTGGATACCAGAAGAATTTCCCGAACCCTGAATTTCATCAAATCGTGAAATATCCCGAACTGGGGTTCATATTCCTGTGTGAGTTTCATGGCAATGAGAAAGGTTTTTCCTTTTTTATATCATAAACCATTCCAAAAATTAATCAAGCGGACAAAAAATAGTTACTCCATTCATCTAAAATAAAATCCCGATATTTCATCGGCTAAAAGAACCGGTCACTTGGTTAGAGAGGCGGTCTTGAGGACCACACCTTCTTTTTCAATCGGGTACATGCGGCCGAGAAACAGTTGCCTGCCAATAAAAATAGCCGAAAAACCAAACCGTTTGCGGATATCCCTCACCCCGTGACCCAGCCGTTCGCTCTTCAGATTGATAAAGGGCAGGATATCACGCCGGGTAAAAATATCTTCCACCTTCACCCCGACCAGGCGGAGGGATAATTTTTTCTTTTTCAGCAGTTCATCCAGCAAAAACAGTGCCACCTTCCACATTTGGTGGAAGGAGTTGGTGGGGAATTCAAGGGCCGTTCTCCGGGTAAAAGTTGAAAAATCACTGAACCGGGCTTTTACCTCAATCCGGCTGACAAAAAGGCGGTTATCGATCAGGTGTACCGACAAACGGTCGACCAGGTAGGAAAGATGGGAGATCACCATATCCCGGTCGGCGATATCCTCGGGAAACGTCGTTTCACGGCTGAAGCTCTTGCCCTCAGCCCTTTCGCTTTTCGGATAACGGGAACTGGAATACAGGTGCGGTCCGATTATTTTTTTCCAGATCGAGGGATAAGCGGATTCCAGTTCTTTTACCGTTCTTATTCCCAGGCCCTGGAGAATCAGAAGGGTATGGGAACCGACACCCGGTATTTTCCCCAGGGACAGATTGGAGATGAAATCCCTTTCATCGGCAATAAAGAAGAAACCCCCGGGCTTGGCCATCTCGGTTGCCAGTTTGGCCCCGAGTTTTGAAAAGCCGAGACCGGCCGATACCCGGAGTCCGATTTCCTTCTCAACCTGAATTTTAATCTTCTGCGCCATCTCGTAGACCGACGGATACAGGTATTGCGTGCCCCTCAAGTCCAGGTAGGCCTCATCCACCGAAACCCCTTCTACAGAAGGTGCCAGCCGGTGAAGGCAATCAAAAAACCGCTTTGAAATCTGGCTGTAGAGGTGAAAACGCCCTCTCAGGAAAATACCCCGGGGGCATTTCTGGGCCGCAGTTCTCAGGGCCATGCCCGAATGAACGCCGTAGGCCCTGGCTTCGTAAGAAGCGGTACAAACCACCCCCCGTTCATCCGGCATCCCCCCGACAATGACCGGTTTCCCCTTTAACCGGGGATTCAGCATGACTTCCGCCGCGGCAAAAAAAGCATCGATATCGATGTGAAGCACAAAAGGAGATTTCATCGATACCTTCTTAAAACCCCCACCACCTTCCCCACCAGCTGGAACGATTCATAGATAGGTTGATAATCCGGGTTTTCCGGCACCAGGCAATAACGCCCCTTTTCATTTTTTAACCGTTTCAGGGTGATGGAGGAATCGGAAAGCAGGGCCACCACCATTTCTCCGTTTTCAGCCCGGGCGGTTTTCCTGACGATAACAATATCCCCGTCCCGGATATAGGCATCCCTCATGCTTTCGCCCTGAACCCGGAATGCCAGGGTATCTCCTCCCTTTTCCGCCATCCATTCCGGAAGGCTGATCTCCTCGCCCAGGTTTTCAAATACTTCCAGGGGAGAACCGGCAGGTACAATTCCCATCAGGGGAACCGAAAAAATATCGGGAACCAGCTCCCAGGAATTTCCCTCTTTTTTGAGAACGCCTTTTTGAAACAGGCGGTTCAGATAGGAATGAACCGTGGCCGGAGACGAGAACTTCAGGGACTTGCCAATCTCCCTGACCGTGGGGAAATACCCTTTTTTCTCAACCAGCCCGCGAATGGTTTCAAGAAATTTTTTTTGTTTTTTGGTCAGCATGTGTTCGCTTTTCGTTCGCTATCATAATAGTATTTTTTTATTGCTTTGTCAACCATGGCTGGTAAATAAATCAATTTTACCCTTAGGAAATCAGGATGACAAAATCAACTGGGAAAAAAATATTTTGCCAGTCGGAACAGTATCGTGTATAATACTGCTGAAAAAAACCATGGGACGCAAAGAAATTTTTTTTATGCTGTTTATTTTCCTGGGTTTCCACCTGCAGCATGCCTGGATCGCAGAAGAAAGCAGCGTGGAAGGATCAACGGTGGGAATTTATTCCAGTTTCATGGATGACCAGGTATTTCATCTGGGAATCTTTTATACCTATCAGATCAGTACGGTTACCGAAGCGGGATGGGGATTCAATTATTATAACTACAGCAGTGAATCACAGCCTCTAAAAGGAAAAACCGTTACCCTGGGCCCAATGTGGGGCCACACCATCAGATTGGGACATGCCGGTCTGGGCTTTCGCTTTTCCATGAACTTCTGGATATCGGTTTACTCTTCACTGACCACCACCGAAGCCGGGGATGACAACACCAAGTTCACGGCCGAACTGGATCCCCAGCTTTTGATGTTCCAATCATTCAGGCTGGGTAAAAATATTCGCCTGTTCCCGGCTGTGGGTGTGGCGGCAACCCTCACCTATATGCAGCGGTCCGAAGCGGAAGCGATGAACAAAGGGCTGGTCGAAACCCGGTTGATTATAACCCTGCCCATCAAAATCAATACCGGCAAAAAAAGTTTTATCTTGGTTGAACCGGTTTCAAGAATATTTCTCTATTCCAATCGAAACCGAAAAGTGGAGAATACCGGAATCAAAATCAGCTATCTTTTTTAATAAAAGGATTTGAAAGATGACCATGTTTCGTGACCAAAACGGTTATTTGACCTTTAGGAATGCACAGGGAAAAATCCGGACCTTTTCCGGAATCCAGCCCTCGGGAGAAGTGCACATCGGCAACTATCTGGGGGCAATCTCCAATTGGGTGACATTTCTGGAAGACTTCGATTGCTTTTTCTGCATTGTCGACCACCATGCCACCACCATCCTCTACGAACCGACCGAGATGCCTGGCCGGGTAATTGATGCCGTGGTGGCAAACATTTCAGCCGGGCTGGATCCCGATCGCTGTACCATCTTCATCCAGAGTGAAGTCCCGCAGCATACCGAACTGGCCTGGATATTGAATACGGTCACCCCCTATGGCGACCTGAGCCGCATGACCCAGTTCAAGCAGAAGTCCAAGGAGCATATGGATAACATCAATGTGGGCCTGTTTACCTACCCGGTTCTGCAGGCGGCGGACATCCTGCTGTACAAAGCCAGTGCGGTTCCGGTGGGTGAAGACCAGGTCCAGCACATAGAACTGGCCCGGGAAATCGCCCGAAAATTCAACACCCGCTTCCGCGATACTTTCCCGGAATGCCAGGCATACGTGACCCAGGCCAAGCGTATCCTGGGACTGGACGGAGAAAACAAAATGTCAAAAAGCCTGGGAAATTCCATCGGTATTTGTGAAGATCCCCGGGAAATATGGAAGAAACTGGCCCCGGCCAAAACCGACCTGCGGCGGCAGCGGCGTCAGGATCCGGGTGTTCCGGAAGACTGCAATATATACACCAGTTATCACCTTCATTTTTCAGCGGAAGAGGATCTCGCCTGGGTCAGAGAGGGCTGCACCACCGCATCGATCGGCTGCCTGGAATGCAAGAAGAAGCTGGCTGAAAATATGGAAAAAATCCTGGGCCCCATTCGGAAGAAATCGGAAGATTTAAAAATGAGGCCCGATTTTATCAGGGATGTCCTGGATCATGGCGCACACCACGCCCGGAAAATCGCCTCCCAGGTCATGGATGAAGTCCACCGGGTAATGGGATTAAATAGAAGACACTGAAAAGGAATTTTCGACGTTTGAATCGGTCAGGATTTCCCCAGCCGTTTCTCGAGTTCGTTAATCTGTTTTTCAACCTGATCAATTTGAACAAATACCCGCTTCAGGTCCTCATGTTCGATCCTGGATTGATTGATTTTTTCCCCGACTTTTTCAAAAGCCAGAGACAGCTGTTTTTGTATCCCGATTTTTTTTATTCCCAAAGCTTTCCTGCTTTTTTGTAATTTTTCGATCGCCTCATCATTTTTTTTATGAAAGGCTTGCTTCTCGGTTTTAAAACGATCAAGAGATTCCGTGAATACGGATATCTCCTTTTTCAATAATTCTCGTTCACGATAGAGGCTTTCGCCCTTGTCCTTCAGGGAAATGATATCCATATCTGTCTGATTTCCCTGTTTTTGAATATCGTTTATCTGTTTGTCCTGTTCCTTCTTCTTCGACTCTTTTTCGATTTTAGACAAATATCCATCTGATTCGATTTTTTCGATTTCCTGGCGGTGTTGCTGAATGGACCTGGAAAGTTTCACTTTCAATTTTTCCAGGTTTTTTATCTGATCCTGCAGGGAATCATAGGATTTGTTCAATTCCCGGTAGCGGATGTCAAGCGGATTTTTTTTCTTCTCCACTTCGGCCACTTTTGCCTGATGGGCACCGTCAAAATCATCGGCTTCGGTCCTCTGCTTGTCAATTTCGCCATCAAGCCGCTGAATTTCG
>CAZOWT010000008.1:0-882 GCA_964583345.1 uncultured Clostridia bacterium | reverse complement strand
GTTTCATCCTGGCTCAGTTTATCGATTTCCCGCTTTTCCGCATCAATGCCGTCAACCTTGATATTTTTTTCCCAGACGGTTTTGCCCAGTTCCGCAAGCAAAACGGTTTTCTGCTGGGTAATGCGATTGATCCGGGATTTCAGCCGGGCCACCCGGATTTTATTAAAAAACCAGGAAAAAAATTTTTTTATTTGTCCCCGGACTCTCTGGTCCCGAATAAGGATAAAAATAACCAGAATCAGGATGACTGCCAGCATGAGCCAGAAAACCCAGCTGGGAAAACCCTGGTGAGAAACGGTTTCATTTCCATCCACAATCTGAAACAGTACAGCCGCCATTTGTCCCTCCTTTCCCTATTGTATCGGAATATATTTTTTTTATCAACGCATCCGGGGCACCCACCATAGCAAGAGCAGGATAACCAGAAAGAGCACTATCATCGCCCATTTAACCCGGTTCAGTCGGTGCTGCATCAGTTGTTTTTCATCCAGAAAATATTTTTTCGAACCGGCATGAACGATGACCCCCTGCCGAAGCAATTTATAGAAAACCGGGGATGCCTGGAATTCAAGTTCAGCAAGCGGTTTTGCCAGGTCCACCGAACATGCGCCGGCCTGGCGAAACCGGTCGACAACCTGCCTTTCCGCCCTCAACCGCTTAAATACAACTATGACCATATGTGTTCCGCCTTTTTTTATTTCCAACATGACATATCCAGCCATTCTTGTCAATGCCAATTTCCAAAAAATTTAACCTCATACCAGAAGATAGGGACTCGTTCACCACATTTGATATCATAACAGCGGTTCACGTTTCGTACGCCATGGCGGGCTTGCGCAAACAGTCTCCTTCACTTTACCCGAAAATGTTCTCATTTTCGGG
>CAZOWT010000007.1:0-31468 GCA_964583345.1 uncultured Clostridia bacterium | reverse complement strand
ATTCCACCCTCTTTGCCGGTAATACATATCCAGCCATTGCGAAAATATCTCTTCTGACAAATAACGCCCCTTGAAGATTCCCGACAGGTGTTTTTCCCGGAAGAATCGGGGCGGAAGGGTATCATCCTTTCGAGAACGACCATTTTTAATATTGACCATGCGGTTCAAATTCGATATCTTTTCACCGATCTTCATCAGGCGGGATTCATCCATCTGTATTCCGGTCAAACTTTCATACACCGGGGCAAGCCGGTCGAAACCGAATGGAACAAAATCGCAGATAATCAGCGAATTTCTGGCATTGACTTCATCCTGGCCATTCATAACGAATTCCGGCGTGTTTTCAAAACTCAATGAACCGGACATTTCGGCCGAAGCCGACCAGAAACGGGTATGGCTTCCAAAATCGGCAGTGGCCAGGGTCAGGCCCATGGACGAGCAACCCTTGATATTGACCCCGGAAACCTCCATGCCGGCGATCTGAATGGCAAAATAATCGGAGTCCTTCCCGATTTTTCGGGAAGCAATTCGGCTCCCTTCAGCCAGGAGATCGCCCACCCCCTCCCGGCTGGCAATTTTTTTTATCAGGGAAACCTGGGCATCGGCATTCCCAAACTTCGGTGTCAGTCCGTCACAATCCGCCTGGCTTAGAATGCCCTTCTCGAATGCCTCCATGACAAACGATATGACCACACCTGCGGAAATGGTGTCCAGTCCCAGGTCATCGCAGAGATAATTGGCAAAAGCCACTGCTTCGGCGTCATTGATACCGCATCCGGATCCAAGGTATGCCGTGGTTTCGTACTCCGGGCCTTCGACCTCAAAATTTTTCCATTTAGCCATCTTCGAGCATTGTATCCCGCAATTGAAGCAGCCCACGCTCTTCCACTTCAACCTGTCTTTCATGGCTTCGGATGTAATATTTTCATACCCATCAAAATGGACATCCTGGAAATTTCGTGTGGGCAGGAAATGCCCCTGTTCCTGGCCCATCCGAATCCACATGTTGGTCCCCAGATCATATCGCTTGGCCCGGTTGGGATGCTGCATGATATCCCGGGTTAACCGGGTATTCAGTTCCATGAATTTATCTCTGTCATAAAAATCGGTTTTCCGGTCCCCTTCAAGGACTACCGCTTTCAGCCGTTTTGAACCCATTACCGCACCCGCCCCCCCGCGGCCAAACTGCCGGTAAAGTTCCGTCCCGATGCAGGCAAAGCGCACCAGGTTCTCGCCGGCAGGGCCAATGGAAGCAATTCGGGATTTGGGATACCTGGATTTCAAAGCTTTTTCCACCTCAAATATTCCCTTTCCCCAGAGAGAAGTGGCGTCTTCAAAACGGACGGTTTCCGGGGTTATATGAAGGTAAACCGGCCGTTCGCTTTTTCCGGTTATCATAATATAGTCATACCCGGCCCTCTTGATCATCGGTCCGAAATGTCCACCGGCATGACTGTCCAGAAACGTGCCGATCAGGGGAGATTTGGTTACCAGGGCCGAACGGGCCGAAGTCTGGACCGGCGTCCCGGTAAAGGGCCCGGTAACAAAGACCAGGGGATTAATTTCATCGAAAGGGTCATGAGTAATCAGGCCCTTTTCCACCATTAATTTCAGGCCAGAGCCCTTCCCCCCCAGAAACTCGGTAAATAAATATTCTTCGGGAGATCCGCTGGTATATTTTCCCGACTTCAAATCAACATGAAGATACCGATTCTGTATGCCTTTGACCATAGCAACCTCCTTTGCCCGGTGTTAAGCACCGGTCAATGTTTCGGCACGGCCCTACCGGATGATATTATCTTTAGCGGCTTTCCTTTGTCACCCGGAAATCGATCGAATGCACGGCAACCCATTCAAACCGCTTCGATGGTGAGGGGGGGCTTGGATGTGATATTGTAGAGCACACTAACCACGCCTGGGATACCGGAGGTGATGCTTTCAGCCAGCATCAGCAACGTTCCGTGGCTTAATTTGAAAGGCTGCCCGGAAAGCGCATCCCTGCTTTCCCAGCACCTGATTTCAATCTGCCAGCCGGGAACCCGCTTCCCCTTCCTGATACCGGTAACCCGATCTTCATGAAGAATCGCCATATACTGATAGGCGCCGCTTTTTGAGAGATGATCTTCGACGATCCGGGTAGCCGCCCGAACCATTTTTACCCGCTCAGGCGTGATTTCGCCCAGAATCCGGGCTGCCAACCCGGGGGTGGGAAAGGGCGGCCGGGCATAAATTTCCTCCGGCATTCCCAGGGTTTTACACACCTTTCGTATCAGCGGTTTTCGAATCTGAATTAACGGCTCGATCACCTTATATTCATGAATTCCTCCGGAATTTATCCCCATCTGCTCCAAAAATTCTTTCTGGCGTTTGAGTCCGGCGACGATTTCTTCGACATCCGAATAACTGGTTCCCTGCAACAAGAATTTTGCTCCGCTTTCCCGGATCAGCTTCCCGAAAATATCCTTGTAAAAAATATGGTTGATGGCAGCCCGTTTTTCTTCCGGATCCTTCAATCCCTTCAGTGCGGAAAAAATATGTTCCCGGGCATCTATGATTTTCACCTGGACGTTGAACCGGCCGAAAGTGGACTTCACTTGCTGGGCCTCTTTTTCCCGCATCAATCCGGTATCAATGAAATAGGTTTTCAGCCGGTCTCCCAGGGCCCGGTGGCCCAGCATGGTAACCACCGATGAATCGACGCCTCCCGACAGGGTGTTTATGGCAAAATCCTCACCGACGAACGAATAAATTTCACGGACCTTCTGTTGGATGAATTGACCGGGATTGATGTCTTTGATTTCTTTAATTTTCATGTTTAAACTTGAGGGAAAACCGGCAATCGTTTTTAACCTTCATTCAATAAAGATATATCACAGGAAAAACCTGATGTCAAAAAATATTTTCGGAGATTATTGGAAGATAAAACATATAATCAGGCCAGCGACAATTCATCCAGATGGGCCGAAACCGCGGCCGCCAGTCCCTCCAGGCTGTACCCGCCCTCAAGGATAGAGATCAGCCGACCATTTTCGGCAATCCGGGAAATCTCGATCATGATCCGGGTCAACTCCCGGAATCCCTGATCGTCAATTCTCAAATATCCCAGAGGGTCTCCGATCCGGGAATCAAAGCCGGCTGAGACCAGGGTCAGATCAGGTTTGAATTTTCGGGCAGCCGCCAGAAAATCATTCTTGAAAGCGCCGATGATTTCCGTATTTCCGGCGCCAGCCGGAAAGGGCCGGTTCAGGGTAAATCCTTTTCCCTTGCCCGCTCCGGTTTCTGTGTAATGCCCGGTCCCCGGATACCAGGGGTACTGGTGCGTGCTCATGAAATACACCGTCGGATCCTCATAAAAAATATCCTGCGTGCCATTGCCGTGGTGCACATCCCAGTCGGCAATCAGCACCCTTTCCAGGCCATATCGCTTCTGGGCGTAGCGGGCGGCAATGGCAATGTTGTTGAACAGGCAGAATCCCATCCCCCGCCTCTGGCTGGCATGGTGTCCGGGAGGGCGTACTGCGCAGAATGCGGTTTTGATTTTATCGTTCAGAACCGCGTCCACAACGCCCAGAATCCCGCCCGCGGCTCTCAGGGCAATGGCGTAGCTCCGGGGGCAGATGGCGGTGTCGCCGGTGGACAGGTTGCCGTACCCCGCCTCGCATTCTTTTTTAACCCGTTCGATGTAACCGCGGTCATGAACCAGGGCAATAGAATCGATATCGGCTTCGACCGCGCCGAACCCTGACAGTTTTTCGAAAAAAACGGCCTTTTCAATCGCTTGGTTGATGGCGGTCAGCCGCTCCGGACGTTCCGGGTGATATCCCCCGGTATCGTGGGCCAGATATATATCATCGTACAGGTATCCGGTTTGCCCCGGTTTTTCTTTTTTGAAAACGGAAAAACCAGCCCAGGGCATTAAAAATACCACTGCCGAACCCAGCATGCCGGTGAGAAATTCAAAGCGGGTCATCTCCACGCCAATCATCCTCCCTTTTACCACCAATTCCGACTTTTTACAATACCCGGATCAACGCCAAGGTAAAGGCAGAGGAAAAGGTAAAGAAAGAACATGAATCGTGAGGCGTAAGTCGTAAATAGAAAAAAACAGCAACGTTAAACCTAGAAACGATTTTTGTTAATTGGATATCTCCTCAACCTTAGCCTCAACCTGAACCTCAGCCTTGGCTGGGAGCCGGGGGTTGGAAGCCGTGAGCTAAGATTATTTTAAAGTAAATAAAAAAACCTGAGGCGTAAACAAAAAAGAAGAAAAAAAATATATCATATAGTTTTGGATATTTTAGGTATTGAAAGAAACGGATAATGAGTCCATAACAGGATAAAAAAATGTATCGGAGAACAAATTGCGCCCAAAAGTGTGAAAAATTCTTGACACCATCTTCGCAAATGCATCATAATAATATAAGAAAAATTATTAAAAACAAACTAAAAACGAGATATAAGATGATTCTTTCTAAAATTAAAGAAAAAATTCCAAAGAAATTTCGCAGATACATAAATAAAAAATTCAAATTTTTTAACCTAAGATTTCAAACTGAGATTTGGTGTCTTGATAGTGTGGAAGTAAATGATGATTATGTCGAAATAAAAGGATGGGCTCTGCCTCCGAAAAGGAATTACAACGCATATGCTTTTTCTATTAATAATGAAGAATTCGATAATGTCATATATCCAACCGTGAGAGAAGATATTGGGAAATTGTTCTGGTATATCCCTCATGCATTAAATAGTGGCTTCGAATGTAAAAAATATACAAAAAACAGAAATTTCTTTCCTAATGGATATGCTTCCTTTAGTTTTGTAAACAAGAAAATCAATATCCCAACAAGAAACGAAAAGACTTATTATTTTAATATGGCAGCAGATAAAAAATTATCAGTACCGGACGAAAAAAGAAGACAAAGAGTACATGGGAACGAGTCCGAGAAGGGATTTCTTATTGAAGGTTTTTCAACTTTTATGAAACTTAAATGGGCGATTAAAAAAATATTAAATAGAGATTTCACAGATTTTTCAAATATTCTTGATTGGGGATGCGGATGTGGCCGATTGACTCGATATTTCAATGACATAAAGGAAGTTTCAATAAACGGTGTTGATATCGATAATGATAATATTGAATGGTGTCAGAAGCATCTGCCTTTCGGGAATTTCACCTTGATTTCCGAACATACGCCTACTCCTTTCCCCAATAATTCCTTTGACCTCATAATAGGAATTTCAATTTTTACCCATCTCTCTGAGAAAACACAATTTGAATGGTTGAAAGAATTGCACAGGATCGCAAAGAATGATTCCATTCTACTCATGACTGTACATGGAGAAGAAGCGGTAAAACGTGCTGTTCTTACAATTGGATATCTTATGCCATTAAAAGTAAAGGGATTCCTGGATATTGGTCACAATCCAAGCCTTGATGGAATTATCAGAGATGATAATTATTATCGAAACATTTATCATAAAAAACGATATATCCAAAAAAAGTGGGCAAAATATTTTCAGATAATAGATATTATCCCTGGATGTATAGGGAATCTTCAGGACTTGGTTATTATGAAGAAAATCAAAAATTAAAAGCAGATGATCTGATACAATAAACTTAAACAATCCTAAAGGGGTCAAGGCTTGGCTTTTATTCTCTTTTAAAAATGGTCGCTTTCCCTTTTTTATGAAAAAAAAAGTGAATCGTGAGTCGTAAGTCGTGAAAAGAAAAAAAATAACTTTGAACCTTGAACGTTGAACTGGTAATCATATAGCTTATTTTACTTTATCCTCAACCTGAACCTCAGCATTGGCTGGCGGCTGGCCCTTACCTCTTGCCTTTCACTTCTGATCAAGCGTGGATACGTTCTCACAATTAATTTCGTTTAGAAATTGTATTTTATTCCGATCCTGAAGGTTCTGGGGAACCGGGGTCCATATACATAGCCGGCATCTCGATAAACACCTTTATCAAGATCTTTCTGAAAAGAATCCAGAACATTAAGAACTGAGGCTGTTAGGGTGATGAGAGATCCATCGATGAAACTTATTTCTTTATCGATATGGATATTGACAACCACAAAAGGATCACTGCTTTCTAATCTGTCTTCATCGATATATCCGGCAAAATGGGGAACTTTCATTTGTCCGGTGTAGTTAAAATCCCCAATAAATTCCAGTTTTTTGGCAATCTTCCAGTCCACCCGAAAAAACCCGTAAACCCCCGGTGTTCTGAAAAAATCTTCGCTGTTGAAATTGGGTTCCGGCTCTTTATACCGGCTTTTTTGAAAGCTCCAGCCCGTAGAAATCTCAAATTTACCACCAACGATATATCCCACCTCGGCTTCCACGCCGTAAACCTTTGCACCGCCGCTATTAAATCTCTCAAATACCCTGGAATTCTCGATTCCATCCACTTCCTTAAGGGTAAAAGTATTTGTTAATTGATTGTAGAAACCTCCGATACTGAATTGAATAATCCGGTTTTTTTTCTGATGACCGAAATCAAGACCCAGGGCCAGGCTATTGGATCTCTCTTCCTTCAGATTATCACGGTTATAAATGAGCATGCCCTCGCCTCCGACCTGGGTGATGTGTAAATCTTCATCAAATACCTGGGGCGCCCGGAAACCGGATGAATAGGAAGCACGCAGAATGATATTTTTAATTCCCTTGTATATCAAACTGGCTCTGGGACTGATGATAATACTGTCTATTTCGGAATGTTTATCTGCCCGGGTGCCAACCAATAGTGCCAGTTTGTCCTTTGCCATAGAAATCTCATCCTGTATAAAAAATCCCAGATCGGTGTAAGTTTCATCAATGATCCGTTCATAAGCCGGGGCACTGTCGGATAATTTATCTGAACTAAAATTTATTCCGGTCAATACATTATGTTTTTTTATAGAGAAATTGTTGTATTTGATATCAGCATAAAAAACCGGATTTTTAGTCAGGCCATAGGCATTCGGGTCCTGCTCAGCACCGTAATAGGATTCACGCCTGGTAAACGAATAGGCCTGATTGATTTTCAAAACCGAGGATTTACCAAAAATTTGTTCCCAGCCCAACATCGTATCTATCCGATAGGTCCGGATGGCTTCGGCCAGGTCGGCAAAATGTTCCGGCAGATCAAACTTATTCCCACCGCGGCGATCTTCAAAAATGGCATCCACATTCAATTGCAACTTTCCATTAATTGCCTGAAAAAAATGAGAAAAATTCGAACCCGCTGAAATGTTGGTCAATTCCCCCAGATCCGAAAATCCGTCACCGTCATAGTCCATCGGCTCTCTTCTCTGGTAGTGGGCAAAGAAGGTATTTCGGGAATTCTTGTCCCTGGATACATAATCCTGGTTGAAATCGAAATCGGTGTCCGGATTTTTACCATTCAGCAAACCCTGGGTGAAGGAAAGCTGGCTTCCCGATTTTACCGGTTCCTTTAAAATTATATTAACCACCCCGGCCACGGCATTGCCGCCGTAAAGAGCTGATCCCCCTCCCTTTACGATTTCCAGTTTCTCAACCATATTCGCGGGAATCTGTTCCAAACCGTAAATCCCGGCCAGGGCTGAAAAAACCGGCAGGCCATTAATGAGAATTTGGGAATACTTCCCTTCCATTCCGTTTATTCGCACCTGAGTAAAGTTGCAGTTCTGGCAGTTGTTTTCCACCCGTACGCCGGTAAAAATTTCCAGAGAATCCGCCAGTGTCTGGGATCCCTGTTTTTCAATTTCTTTCTTATTCGCCACTGCGGTTTTGACCGGTGCTTCGAGATATTTTTTGGGTGTGGCGGTACCGGTCACCACCACCTCTTCCAATGGCGAGTGAATCAGTACAATCTTGGGCAATTTAATGAACACTTTTTCCCCGGATTTGAAAAATTCCGTGGAATACGGCAAATATCCGGGCATGGTTACCTCAACATGTAGTACGCCTCCTCCCAAGAATTCAATGTCAAAGCGACCGGTTCGGCTGGTTTGGGTTACTATATTTTTTTCAACCAGAATAACCGTCGCATCATATATGCCGTTACCATCCTCATCGACCACCATACCTTCAATGGCTTTTTTGTATTTGCTTTTGTTAACCTTTACCGGTTCCTGGTTTGCGAAAACCAAAAAAATAAAAGTGATGAATAAACTTATGAATAAAAATAATTTTTTCACATTTTCCTCCTGTTTAAATATTTTTGACTGGTTTCAATACATGCAATAATTTAGTTTTATAAGATTGGGTTTGAAAACTTCAGGTTGAGAATTTAAACAGAAGGAGGGGCCCGGGTTTTGATTTGATAAAACCTGCAAAACAGCGGGATTTTAATCTGGATAGTTTTAAGTTGATAAATCAGAACAAAAATAATCGGAATAATCAATAAGTATATTTTATCGATGGCAATTGTATTCCGTTCCCAGAGGCAAATCGGGCAGTTGTCGGATTCTCCGGGGGACGTTTCCGTATGGAAAAATTCGGCGAATAAAAATACAAAAGTTATAGCGGCCAGAATAAACAGACAAAAGTAAATCTTCCGTTTCATATTTGTTTAATATTTGTTGCCATCATAAATGAACAAAGTTCATTATTATAGGAGGATGGATATTCAACTGTCAAGTAAAAAAATTATTTTATTTTTTATCCGATGGTTCGGATCAAAAAAAATGAAAGCTGTATAAAAAAAATCCCCGACAGAGAAATATTATTTACGGATTTTGCCTGATGAAATTGACCTGGTTTGCGTTCAACTCGCGCTCATCCCAGTCTAAAAAACCGGGCCATCGTATGCGGGCCCGGATATTTCCGGTTACCGAGCCAAGACCGAAATGAAGCTGATGGGTGCTCTGGGACCGGTTATAGCCTGAACCTAGCTGGCGGTAACCCAGAAAATCACCGTCGGCGGTATAAATCTCCACCTCGGCCCCGATGGCATCCCGGTTCGAAAGACTTCCTTCCAATTCAAGAATGACAAAATTCCCGGCATTCTGGGTTTCGTTCAAAAACAATTTGTAGGGTCCCAAAAAGCTGGGATTCAGTCCATACCCATTGGTAAAAAAGATATCCGGCAGTCCGTCATCATTGAAAAATCCAACCACCAGCTGATCGGCCTGGAAAATATCATCTTCACTGTTCTGCATGATGATTTTATATTCCAGGTAGAGGTCACCGTAATTCATAAAAATAAAAGGATCACCGTTGTAGCGTCCCGACTCTCCTCCCCGGAGCCCGATAATTTCCATGTTCCCGTCATTATTGAGATCACACATGGTTACCGAACGGGTAACCTGGTGGTGGTGCAACCCGGGAACTTCCAGCTCATCAAAACCCATACCATTACGGTTGATGAATATCCGGTCCGCAATTTCCTTCACATGAAAAATTTCCAGATTTTCATGGGTGACCTGGGAAATCGTACTGGCATGAATCAATCCCTTATCTTTTCTGGGTTGATCATAAATCCATTCTAAATGCCAGGAATTGGTCCCCGGATTTTTCCAGATATACGATCCGGGTTTATTCCGTGCAGGCTCGCCTTCGGCCATCCATCCCTGGATGGTGGCTACCCGGTAGGGTGGATTGACTGCTTTGCTGCCGATGAAGATATCCGAAGGATCGGTGATGGTGATCCCGGTCGGCAGATGTTGGATAAAATTGATATCAATTGAACCCCCGGAAATGACAAAATCGATCCGATCAGAAAAATCACCCTCCTGCTTGTCAACCACAAAATGAATTTCCTCTTCATTGTACGAAATATTATCCGATTTGGAGGGTTGAGCTTCCCGGCCCATATACAGATCCGGGAAACCATCATTGTTCAGATCGCCCATCCCGATACTGAACACACTGGCCATGTCAGGAATAAGGTCCGGTTTTGGCACGAACCTGCCGCCGGTGTGTTCATAAATTGCCGGTTTGCTCTTTGAAATAATGATCAGGTCCATATCGCCGTCCCGGTCATAATCAAAAAACCCGTCCCGGCCCTCTGAACTGAAATCTTTATTCAGTCCCGGAAAGGGATCAACAACCAGCTTTATTTCAAGGCCACTCCGGTTTGAAAAATAAAGGGTGGGACAATTTTCTCGGACCAGACAAACCAGGAAAAGATCGACCAGCCGCCCATCGGGGCCCGGAAGCGGGATAAGGTGCCTCGATCTCCAGGGCTGGTACCCGATGTCCACCGCATCGGAAATATCCTGAAACTGGAGCTTGCCGGAATCACTCAATATATTTTTATAAACCCGGTTCCCGGCGCCGGGGCCAACCCCATCAGCACCTCCGCCGGCAAACACCATGTCCAGGTCACCGTCATTATCCAGATCGACCACCGTCACCCCGTGGCGATCCCGCTTTTCCGGATCAGGAAAGAGATCCGAATGGTCATCGAATAAACCGTTCCGGTTCAGGAAAATAGAGGGCATTTTCCCGTGATTGGAAATGATCAGGTCGTCCCGGCCATCCCGGTTTAAATCCGCCACAGCCACTCCGAACGTCATGGTGCTGCGGGCAAGCCCCCACTGTGCGGTATAATCCCTTAACTCGATCTCGGCAGGAGGCGGCGGAAAAACGGTATTATCTTCACTGCAGGAATTCAAAACAACCATTGCCAGCACCAAGAAAATACCAACTTTCATCTCCGTCTCCCCTTCTGCTTTTCATACCCCAATTCTCTCGACATCACTTATGACTCCCGTTAAAAAAAATTACTTGAAAACAATAATATATTAAACCGGTTCAATTTCCACCAGCACCACGCCGCTTTCGACTGCCTGCCCGGGGGCAACGTAAATTTTTTTCACGTGGCCGGCATTTCGGCACTGAATGACGTTTTCCATTTTCATGGCTTCGATGATAATGATTCCATTTCCGGATTGAACCCGGTCCCCGGATTTGACCAGGACCTTGACCACCCGGCCCGGCATCGACGTCTTGATGATTTCCGGGCCGGAAATATCCAGGCTGGACCGGACCCGGCGCATCCGCATCTTGCGTTCATCCAGCACTTCAATATTAAAATACTGATTCCTGAAATTCAAATTCACGGTATCGGCATCAAAAGAAAAAGAAATATCATAAGAGCGATTATCAATCAGCAGAGATATCAGATCGGTTCCGCAGGAACAGGCTTCGATCTCATGAGTTTTCCCATTGATCATGACAATAAAATGTCGGCTATCCAGTTGCTGGATATCAACCTCGAATTCTTTTCCCTCCAGTATGGTTGTGGTTTTCATCTGGGGAATTTCCATATTCTGTCCCGGATCTTCCAATAAGAGGTTTTCCCCCGGGCTTGGTCACAACCGGCCGGGTGTTTTCTGGATTGGATCAGGTTCAATACCGCAGCCGCAGACAGGGCAATCGAATCATCTCCGCCCGCAGCGGGCTTCAATAATTCATGTTGATGATTCGGTATGAAACGGGTATCATAATCGCCGGCAATGAACCGGGGGTGGCTTACAATATCTCGGAGATAAGAGATGTTCGTCCGTATTCCCAGAATACGGTACTCCTCCAGTGCCCGCAACATCCGGGTCAAAACCTGTTGGCGGTCACTCCCCCAGACAGCCAGTTTGGATATCAAGGGATCATACTCCATGGGGATGCAATATCCGGCATAAACCCCCGAATCATTCCGAATGCCGGGTCCGCCGGGATCGGTTAATCCCCGGAGCAGGCCGGGTGAAGGCAGGAAATTATTGGCAGGGTCTTCGGCATAAATTCTGCATTCCATGGCCGCTCCGAACCGGGAAACCGGGACAGGGCGAAAGACAAGGCCTTCGGCAATACGGATCTGCCAGGCAACAATGTCAATTCCGGTAATCAACTCGGTAATCGGATGTTCAACCTGAAGCCTGGTATTCATTTCCAAAAAGTAGAAATTACGGCCCGCATCCACCAGAAATTCTATCGTACCGGCATTGGTGTAATGGCAGGCCATGGCTGCCGCCACCGCCACCTCGCCCATTCGGGACCTCATCTCATCATCCAGGACCGGCGATGGTGTTTCTTCGATGATTTTCTGGTGACGCCTCTGAATGGAGCATTCCCTCTCATAAAGGTGGCTGACATTCCCGTGCAAATCGGCCAGGATTTGGAACTCAACATGGCGGGGTTTGTCAAGAAACTTCTCGATATACACCCGCCGGTCCCCGAAAGCGGATTGGGCTTCCCGCCTCGATGCCTCGTATGCGTCCCTCAATTCGTTGGGCCCCGAGACCAGCCGCATTCCCTTTCCGCCTCCGCCGGCTGCAGCCTTGATCAGAAGCGGATACCCGATACCGGCCGCTTTTTTTTTGCAGGTGTCAAAATTATTCAGTGGTTCGGTTCCGGGTACAACCGGGATCCCGGCCTGTTCCATCTGACGGCGGGCGGTGGTTTTCACGCCCATTTGATCGATGGCTTCCGGGGAAGGGCCGATAAACATGATCCCCTCGTCCGCACACCGCCGGGCAAATGCGGCATTTTCACTGAGGAATCCATACCCCGGATGAATGGCATCCGCCCCGCTTGACCTGGCTATTTCGATAATCAAATCCTGATTCAAATAGGTTTCGGCAGCTGAGGTGCCGGGCAAGGGATAGGCTTCATCCGCATAGCGGACATGAAGGGCATTGCGGTCAGGTTCAGAAAAAACGGCTACGTTGGGTATTTTCATCTCCCGGCAGGTTCTCAGAATGCGGACCGCAATTTCTCCCCGATTGGGAATCAGAATTTTTTTTATTTTGCGTCTCGGTACCATCCAATCAATTCCTATAGGGGGATATTGCCATGCTTTTTGGGCGGATTATCCTGCCGTTTGTTTTTCAGCATCTCCAGTGAATCGGCAATATGCCTCCGGGTATCTTCGGGATAAATGACAGCATCGATATAACCGAGTTCTGCAGCCTTGTAGGGATTGGCAAAGGTATCCCGGTATTTTTTTATCAGGTCTTCCCTTTCTTTCTCCTGGTTTTTCGTCCGGGTAATTTCATTTCTGAAAATGATATTCACGGCGCCTTCCGGCCCCATGACCGCGACCTCCGCAGTCGGGTAGGCCAAGTTTATGTCCCCGCGGATGTGCTTCGAAGCCATGACATCAAAGGCGCCGCCATAGGCTTTCCGGGTAATAATAGTCACCTTGGGAACCGTGGATTCGGCAAAAGCATAGAGCAATTTGGCCCCATGTTTGATGATCCCGCCGTATTCCTGATCCACTCCCGGCAGAAATCCCGGGACATCCTCAAAGGTAATCAGGGGGATATTGAAAGCATCGCAAAACCTGACAAATCGCGCTCCTTTGATCGATGAATGGATATCCAGGCACCCGGCCAGATGGGCGGGCTGATTGGCGACAATCCCGACCGAAAATCCGTTTATCCGGGCAAATCCGACCACCATATTGGGAGCATAATGTTCATGAATTTCAAAGAAATGATAGTCATCGGTAATCAAGCGGATCACTTCTTTGATATCATACGGTTTATTGGGATTGACCGGGATAATACTTTTTAGTTTTTCTTCTTTCCGGTCAACGGGATCATCGCAAGGTATCCGGGGGGGGTCTTCCATATTGTTGGATGGCATATAGCTCAACAACTCCCGGATGATCAGGAATCCCTGTTCCTCATTTTTTGCCGTGAGATGGGCCACGCCGCTTTTGGTGGCGTGACTCATTGCCCCGCCCAATTCTTCTTTGGTGACCTCTTCGTGGGTAACGGTCCGGATGACTTCGGGCCCGGTAATAAACATGTAGGAAGTTTTCTCGATCATTAAAATAAAATCGGTAATCGCCGGTGAATACACCGCCCCACCGGCACAGGGGCCCATGATGGCCGATATCTGGGGAATCACACCGGAAGCCAGGGTATTCCGGAGAAAAATATCGGCGTAGCCGGCCAAACTGACAACTCCTTCCTGGATCCTGGCACCTCCCGAATCATTCAACCCGATAACCGGCGCCCCGCTCCTCATGGCCAGATCCATTACCTTGCAGATTTTTTCGGCAAACGCCATGCTCAGAGAACCGCCAAAAACCGTAAAATCCTGGGCAAAGACAAAAACCAGGCGGTTTTCAATCCGGCCATAACCGGTAATCACCCCATCGCCGTAAATCTTTTTTTTGCCCATGCCAAAATCGGTACAGCGGTGGGTTTTCAATTTGTCCAGTTCAACGAAAGTCCCGGGATCCAGAAGCATTTCGATTCGCTCCCGGGCGGTGAATTTCCCGGCATCATGCTGTTTGTCTATCCGGTCTCGGCCTCCGGAAATATCGGCTTTCTTATTCAGATTGTTTAATTTTTGCCTGGCCTTTTCATGTTCACGATGATCTCCATCGTTCATGATGATCTCCTCGCTTCCCGATTGGGTTCCATATTATATCGATAAAAAGTGATATTCGGAACATATTTTTCCCAGCCGGCAACCTATTGGTTCCCACCGGTACGCCAAGGTTCCGGCTACCGGTTATTTATAACCCAAAAACAACTTTTTCGCAAACCGGCCGAACCCGGGAACCAAACCGAATCTAACCGATAATTTCACGGGCGATCACCAGTCTCTGTATTTCCGATGTCCCCTCATAAATCTCGGTAACCCGCTGATCCCGGTACAACCTCTCGATTTTATAATCTTTCATGTACCCGTATCCGCCATGAATCTGAAGCGCCTTATGACATACCCGGTGCGACATCTCGGATGCAAACAATTTCAGCATAGCCGCTTCCTTGGTAAATCTTTTTTGACCGGATTCCTTCATCCAGGCCACCCGGAAAAGCATGGTTTTGGCCAGCTCGATTTCGGTTGCCATGTCCGCCAGCATGAAGCGAATCGCCTCGAAGTCCGATATCGGTTTTTTGAACTGAATCCTTTCCTGCGAATATTGAAGCGCCTCCTCAAAAGCGGCTTCGGCAATGCCAATGGCCTGGGCGGCAATCCCGATTCGCCCTCCATCCAGAACCGTAAGCGCGATTCTGAGACCCATATCCTTTTCACCGAGCAGTGAATCAGCCGGCAGCCGGCAATTATCAAAGACCAGTTCGGTGCAACTGGCCGACCGGATACCCATTTTGTTCTCGTGTTTACCCACTTCGAATCCGGGGGTATTGTTGTTCAGGACAAAAGCCGATATTCCCTTTGAACCGCGTTTATTATCGGTCTGGGCAAAGACGACAATCACCTCGGCAAATCCCCCGCTGGAAGTAAAATTCTTGGTCCCGTTCAACACATAGGCGTCACCGGCGGGAACAGCAGACAATCTCAACGAACCGGCGTCACTCCCGGCACCGGCTTCGGAAAGGGAAAAACAACCGATCCATTCACCCCGGGCCAAGCGGTGCAGGTATTGGTTCTTCTGCCTTTCGGTTCCGAATTTCAGCAGGGCATCATTTACCAGCAAGTTATGGACCGAAAGGGCCACAGATGTCCCGGCATCCGCTTTGCTGAATTCAACCATGGAACCGGCATAAGCCACGGCGCCCACCTGCGAACCGCCATATTCGGCCGGTACGATCATGCCCATATAACCCAGTTTACCCAGTTCCCTGAGGGCATCGACATTGGATTCTCCTTTCCGGTCCAGTTCTTCCGCCTGCGGAGCCAACCTTTCCTGGGCAAACCGTTTGGCTCCCTCAATAATCATCAACTGCTCCTCGCTCAATGAAAAATCCATGCTTTCACCTCCCGTGGGCAAAATATTTCATTTTTTCTCCGGCCAATATTCTGAAACCGGATCCTTTCCCCGGACCGGTTACCCGATTTTTTTAAATATCATGGAGACAACCGTAATATCGTTCCCTCCCATGCTGACCATCATACCGTGCGGGCGTTTGGCATCCAGCGATACCTGATGATCGCCGGCCTTGCCGGTGAGCTGAAGCACCAGATCGACAGCCTGCCTGACGCCGCTGGCCCCGACCGGATGTCCGTACCCGATTAGTCCGCCACCGGTGTTGGTGGGGATGACGCCATCGCGCCTGGTTTTACCGGCAGCCACAAAATCGGCGCCCTCGCCGTACCCGGCAAAACCGAGCGCTTCAATCATCAAAACCCCGGCAATTGAAAAACAGTCATGCACCTCCAGTATCCCGATATCGGCCGGTGACAGTCCGGCCCGGCGGTAAGCCAATTCGGCAGCTTTCTGGCTGGTTATCATTCGGGTGGCATCGGGTTGGGGATCGGTAATATCGTCTTCGGTCTGCCCGTAGCCGACCAATTCCACTGCATTTTCCATATCCACCCCGAGTTTTTTCAGGCCCTCCTCAGAAGCAAAGATGATGGCCGCGCCGGCATCCGACACTTTTGAGCAATCAAACACGTTGATATGGTCGCAGAAAACCTTGGGATTAGGAGGCGTATTACCCTGGGCAAACAGATCCGGAACCGCGTTGTGGTATTCCTGGGCCTTGGGATTCAACCGGGCATGTTCAATGGCCTGGGCATACCAGCTGGTCATGCCCCTTCTGATTTTCTCGTTTCCGAATTTTTCAAAACAGACGCCGGCCCGGTCGGAAAACTGGCCCGGGAAAAAATGGGCATGGCCTTTTTTGCGGTCCTTGTAGTAACCGGCCCCGGCCAGATAGTCGGCGCCATAAACCGCTTTCACGCTGGTTTGCACTTCGGCGCCCACCACCAGGACAGCATCGGCCAGATCGGCCAGAATGGTCTTGACAGCCACGGCCAGGCCCAGGCCTCCGGAATCGCAGGCGCCTTCCACACCGGTTGCCGGTTTGTATCGAAAAGCCGGGTGGATCATGGGGAAAAATCCGGGACGGTTTCCCTGCCGGTTATAGCGGGCCATCATGAAATTGGTGATAACCCCCTCATCGATCGCCTCCGGATTGGCAACCTGGGCCAGCGCTCCCTTGCCAGCCTGGTCAAAATAAACTTCTATACCGGGCCGGGAGTCTTTGGGGCGGAACTCCTTTCTGCCCTGGCCCAATGAAACCGTATAAAATCCCGCTGTGGCAAATATAGGTTTTCTGAAAAAACTCATTTTTCCTCCTTAAAAATAAAAACCCTCTGGTTTGTGGAATATCCCGAACCGTTGAAGAAATCCTCAAATAAAATCATTCAAAGGACCGTATAACCAGTAGAATCCGTTCATCAGGGTATCGTTGACATCCTTTTCATTGGCCGCCACACCCTGCTCGATCAGGTCCCGGCCGATTTGTTTACTTTGAATTATAAAATTTCTGGCCAGTTCGGCTCCGGGCTGATCGGCTTTTTTTAGATTCAGGAAATAGGCGGCCAGTTTCGCATTCCGGTCCGGATTCGATACCAGTTTTTTCCAGGCATAATGGCCGTCCGGCGGATCGCCGATTTCGGCATCCAGTTTCTCCCTGAGCATATCGATATCCGTATATTGTCCGGTCGACAGGTCATATACCCCTGTCGGCACATTTTTTTCATAGCGAAGGAAACCGTTTTTCTGCGACCCGTCCGAATACTGACCGCCTTTGACACCCTTTTCCATCATCTGGTCTATCAGGTCGTTCTTCAAACCCTTTTCCGACTGATGCTTTCCGATTACCCGGAGAATACTCTGAAAAACATCGATACCCACGTAATCGATCAACTGAAAAATTCCCATGGGCCGGATTAAAAAATCCTGGGATATGCGGTTCATGATGTAAATGGCGCCGGGCAACGAATATTTTTCAGCCAGCCTCTGGGCTTCGGACAATCCGTACAGGCCGTCCCTGGAAAAATGGCCATTGCCGATAAAACCGGCGATATCATTAGACGGGACCAGCTTCTTCCTCAGCCGGGCACCCAGTTCGCCGGCAAATTCCAGCAGGTCCTTCCGGGTATGTTCGTTTGAAATGACCTCGACCAGCTTTTGCACGATGGGAGGATTGTAAAAATGATAGCCAATGATTCTCCCGGCCAGGCCCACTTTTTTATCCAGAAATCCGATGGGTATCGAGGACGTATTGGTAAAGAAAAGCGTTTCCGGACCGCAAATTTTCTTGAGGGATTCAAGTACCTTTATCTTCAGATCCTCTTTTTCGATAACCACCTCAAAAACCATTTTCGCCTGCCGTGACAGATTCAAATCCGTATCAAAGCGGATAACCTCGAGCCCCGCGTCTATAAAGGCATCGATGAC
The DNA here is from genome assembly GCA_964583345.1 of uncultured Clostridia bacterium. Classification (GTDB taxonomy): domain Bacteria; phylum Acidobacteriota; class Aminicenantia; order UBA2199; family UBA2199; genus CAZOWT01. The sequence continues at coordinate 13,389 of CAZOWT010000007.1, read as the reverse complement.
TTCCCGGTTTTCCACCAGATCCTCCCTGTCTTCGACCAAATTTCTCAGATTCACAATGGATTTCTCCGCCATTTTAACCAGCTGGGACTTGATATAGGTCCGCAAACCGTCCATGGCCTGCTCATTGATGTCGATGAGGTTTACCCGGTAGATTTTATCGGGATTCTTGATTTTTAACAGGGCGACCTGCTGGACAATCAGAGCGGAAATTCCGCTACCCATCTTGCCGGCCGCTCCAACAACCGAAACATTGGTCAATAACTCATCAAGGTTCATATTTATTTACCTCCTAAGATGACATGGTTCACCCAAAGAAAAAAGTGCTGAAATTTTTTTATTTTGAACGCCATAATCAGTGGTCCCGGCTGATGCTTTGCCACGGTCAGATAAAGGAAAACCTATAGCATACAACCACCGGATTGTCAAATATCTATCCAATCAAATCCCGGTGAAATTATGGGGTGAATATTGCATTTATCTTTAAAATTGGGTAAACTGGCATTTAAAGCCGTTTGCAATCATTGATTCGAATCCATGTTTATGAAAGAATATCAGGTTATAAGAGAGAGGCCCAAAAGGACTCTTAAAATTGAATCTGCGTTTTTATTCAAATTACAGTAAAGGAGTAAAGCCTATGGATTACTTACTTAACGAAGAACAAAAAATGCTCAGGGACATGGTTGAGAAATTTTCCAGAGAGGAAATCGGACCGGTGGCCCGCGAAAACCAGGAAAAGGGAATCTTCCCGGCAGACATTGTCAAGAAAGCGGGTGAGCTGGGACTCATGGGGGTCGCCTATCCGCCGGAATACGGCGGCGCCGGCATGGATTTTGTCAGCTATATGCTGGCTGTCGAGCAGATTTCCAGATATTGCGCCTCCACCGGGGTTATCGTATCCGCCCATTCCTCCCTGTGCGTGGATCCTATTTTCAGGTTTGGCACCGAAGAGCAGAAGAAAAAATACATGCCCGACCTGTGCCAGGGCAAAAAAATCGGATGCCTGGCCTTGACCGAACCGGGCGCCGGATCCGATGCCGGGTCAACCAAAACAACAGCCAAATTACAGGAAGACTGCTGGGTTCTAAACGGCACCAAGCAATTCACCACCAATGGCGCCGAAGCCGGTGTGGCGGTGATCATCGCCTCCACCGATCCCGCCCAGAAAACCAGGGGGATCAGCGCATTCATCATTGAGAAAGATACGCCGGGGTTCAAGGTCGGTAAACTGGAACACAAACTGGGCATCAAATCCACATCAACAGCCGAATTCATACTGGAAGACTGCCGGCTCCCGAAAGAAAACCTGCTGGGCGAGGTGAACAAGGGATTTAAAATTGCCATGGTGACCCTTGACGGAGGCCGGCTGGGTATCGCCTCCCAGGCCCTGGGTATTGCCAAGGCATCCATAGAGGATTCCATCCGGTACGCCAAGGAAAGAGAACAATTCGATCAACCCATTGCCAATTTCCAGGCCATACAATGGATGCTGGCAGACATGTGGACCGAATACGAGGCAGCCTGGCTGCTCACCTACCGGGCTTCCCTGATGAAAGACCGGAAATTGCCGTATACCAAGGAAGCCGCCATGGCAAAGTTGAAAGCCTCGGAAACGGCATCATTCTGCGCGGCCAAAGCCGTCCAGATACACGGCGGATACGGATATACCACCGAATTCGATGTGGAACGGTACCTGAGGGATGCGAAAATAACCGAAATATACGAAGGCACCAGTGAAATCATGAGGCTGGTCATATCTGCCAATCTGCTCAAATAACACCGCAACACCCGGAGGGAATATGTCCGCTCATCAGAAAGAAAAATCGCCAGGCGGCCTGAGCCACCTGGAGAACGCCCGGCTGACCATGGATTTCATTCACCGTCTCATGATGCACCATGCCATGTGGTATGCGGAAGTCCAGAAACAACTGGGAAGGGAAGAGGCCCAGAAAATTTTGAAAACTGTCTATCAGCGCAGTTGGGAAATCCAGGCAGGTAAACTCTCCAAGTCCCTGGGATTCCAGCTGAAGGATAATATCCCCGCTCCGCTTCTGGACCTGCCTGCTGAAAAACTTGACGAACTGAAAAAAACCATAGCCGTGAACTGGCTGGCCAATGACGGCATCTGGTTCCAGGCAGTGGAATTTTCCCTGAACATGGCCGAAGCCAAAAAATGCAACGATTCCTGCTGGTCGAATTTTTCTCCGTTCGAAGCCTGGTCCATCAAAATGTTTTTGAATTTACCCGAGAGACCGGGATTGGCCGGATTGAAAAAAGCGCTGGATTTCCGTCTCTATGCCGCCATCAACCGGCAATCCTTTAGCGAAGAAACCGATCATGACTTTGTATTCAGAATGGATGACTGCCGGGTGCAATCGGCTCGAAAGAGAAAAGGCCTGGCCGACTACCCCTGCAAATCAGCCGGAATAATCGAATACAGCACATTCGCCGAATCCATCGATGACCGGATTAAAACCGATTGTCTCGCTTGCCCACCCGATCCCCACCCGGAAGAGTGGTATTGTTCCTGGCGCTTTTCTTTGGAGAAAACACTAAAATGAAGGCAAAATCAACCCATTAACGCCATGAAGAAAAAAAACGAAATCTATCAAATCAAGAATAAAATCCGGGTGGTTACGGCCGCATCCCTCTTTGACGGACATGATGCAGCCATTAATATCATGCGCCGGATCATCCAGTTTTCAGGATGCGAGGTAATTCACCTGGGGCATAACCGCTCGGTAAAGGAAATCGTTGACTGCGCCATCCAGGAAGATGCCCAGGCCATTGCGATCACCTCCTATCAGGGCGGACATATCGAATTTTTAAAATACATGGTCGATATGCTCGGGCAATCCGGCGCCGGAGCGATACGCATTTTTGCCGGCGGCGGCGGTGTCATCCTGCCGGACGAAATCAAGGAACTCCAGAAATACGGCATAGAACGCATCTATTCTCCGGACGACGGCCGGGAGATGGGCCTTCAGGGCATGATCAATGATATGCTCTCCCGGTGTGATTTCCCCACCGGTACCGAGGTTCGCCTGGATGCTCAGAAATTGAAGCAAAAAAATCCCCGGACCATCGCCCGCCTCATTTCCGCTGCCGAAAATTTCCCCGGGAAAAATAAAGCTATTTTTAAAGAAATAGAGAAAATATCGGCACGATCAACAGTGCCGGTGCTGGGAATAACCGGAACCGGAGGTTCGGGAAAATCTTCGCTGATCGATGAACTGGTCAACCGTTTTTTAAACGATCTTAAGGGGAAAACCGTGGCCATCATATCGGTGGATCCCACCAAGCGCAAGACCGGCGGAGCCCTTCTGGCCGACCGCATCCGCATGAACAGCATCAATTCCGACCGGGTTTATATGCGTTCTCTGGCTACCCGTCAATCCAATATCGCTTTATCCAGGCATATCCGGGAAGCCATTCATATTCTGAAGGCCGCGGCCTTTGATTTGATTATCCTGGAAACATCCGGCATTGGCCAATCCGATTCGGAAATCACCGAATACGCCGACGTTTGCCTGTATGTGATGACCCCGGAATACGGGGCCAGCACCCAGCTGGAGAAAATTGACATGCTGGATTTCGCCGACATCATCGCCATCAACAAATTCGACAAAAGAGGCGCTCCAGATGCACTGAGGGATGTAAAGAAACAGTACCGGAGGAATCACAATCTCTGGGACACCGGGGATGAACAGATTCCGGTTTACGGCACCATTGCCTCCCATTTCTACGATTCGGGGATCAATACCCTCTATCAGGCCACCATGGATAAAATTTCGGAAAAAACCGGCAGCCCGCTGAAAACCGGCTACGACCCGGAAGCCGAAATCTCAGACCGGATATCCATTATCCCCGCCAACCGTTCCCGCTATCTGTCAGAAATCGCAGAATCCATAAAAGAATACAACCGGTGGGCATCGGATCAATGCGACCTGGCTCAGAAACTCTATGGCATACAGCAATCCCTGGAAGCCCTGAGAGAATCTGATCCCGAAGACAGGGAAATCCTGAAAAAACACCTTACGGAAACCCGTAAAAAAATCGAATCCGGGCTGACCCCCGGCAACCGGGAAATTCTGAAGAACTGGCAGAAAAAGATACGGACCTACCGGGACGAATATTTTAATTTTCAGGTCCGGGATCAGAAGATAAAAATCGCCACCCATACCGAAACCCTTTCCCATACCCGGATTCCCAAGATCAGCCTGCCCCGGTACCGGGCCTGGGGAGATATCCTGATATGGAATTTGCAGGAAAATGTTCCGGGCGAATTCCCTTATACAGCCGGTGTGTTCCCGTTTAAACGGGAGGGAGAGGACCCGACCCGGATGTTTGCCGGTGAAGGCGGACCGGAGCGAACCAACAAGCGGTTTCACTATGTGTCCGCCGGCCAACCGGCCGTTCGCCTGTCCACGGCCTTTGATTCCGTAACCCTGTACGGAGAAGACCCGGATAAACGCCCGGATATTTACGGCAAGATCGGCAATTCCGGGGTATCCATCTGCTGCCTGGATGATGCCAAAAAACTTTATTCCGGATTCCGGCTGGCCGATCCGCGCAGTTCGGTTTCCATGACCATTAACGGGCCGGCCGCCATCATGGCCGGTTTTTTCATGAATGCTGTAATAGACCAGGAGTGTGAGATCTATATCAATAAAAACGGACTGGAAAAACAGGTCCGAGAAAAGATCGGTAAAATATACCGGCAAAAGGGTTTGCCCCGGCCCGCCTACCAGGGTAAACTGCCGGCCGGACACAACGGGCTGGGCCTGATGCTGCTGGGCGTCACCGGCGACCAGGTATTGCCCGGCCGCATCTATGAAAACATCAAAAAAGATGCCATATCCAGGGTGCGGGGTACGGTCCAGGCGGACATTCTCAAGGAAGACCAGGCCCAGAACACCTGTATCTTCTCCACTGAATTTGCTCTCAAACTTATGGGCGACGTACAGGCATATTTTATCGATCATAATGTCCGGAATTTTTACTCGGTTTCCATTTCCGGATATCATATCGATGAAGCCGGCGCCAATCCCATCACCCAGCTGGCGCTGACCCTCTCGAACGGCTTTACCTATGTGGAATACTATCTCTCCCGGGGGATGGATATCAACCGGTTCGGCCCGAATCTGTCTTTCTTTTTCTCAAACGGCATCGATGCCGAGTACGCGGTGATCGGACGGGTCGCCCGGCGGATCTGGGCCAAAGCCATGAAAACCAAATACAAGGCCAACGACCGGTCCCAGTTGCTCAAGTACCATATACAGACGTCGGGCCGGTCCCTGCATGCCCAGGAAATTAATTTCAACGATATCCGCACCACCCTGCAAGCGCTTTATGCCATCTATGACAACTGCAATTCCCTGCATACCAACGCCTATGACGAGGCCATCACCACCCCCACCGAGGAATCGGTGCGCCGGGCCATTGCTATCCAGCTGATCATCAACCGGGAATACGGGCTGGCCAAAAACCAGAACCCCCTGCAGGGTTCCTTTATAATCGAGGAACTGACCGATCTGGTCGAAGAGGCGGTTTTGTCGGAATTTGATCGCATTTCCGAGCGGGGCGGGGTGCTGGGAGCCATGGAAACCAATTACCAGCGCAGCAAGATCCAGGAAGAATCCCTGTATTACGAAAACCTGAAACAGACCGGCGAATACCCGATTATCGGGGTCAACACCTTCCTGTCAGCCGAGGGCTCACCGACCATTATGCCCAAAGAGGTAATCCGGGCCACCGAAACCGAAAAACAATACCAGATCAGGATGCTGGGTCACCTGCACAAACACCAGGCCGAACACTCCCGGAAACAGCTGGCCGAATTGCAGGACGCGGTCAAGAATAACCGGAATATATTCGAGAAACTGATGGAGGTTACCAAAACCTGCTCACTGGGACAGATCACCCACGCCCTTTACGGCGTTGGGGGCCAGTACCGTCGCAACATGTAGAAGGCCGGAATGACCTCCGGTAATTCGGGGAAAAGAAATCCAGCAACCATCAAAAAAAAGACGAAAAGACCCCCTTCATCACCCGGACATAATGAGTTTTTACGCCGGGAACATCTGAATTTTTACCCCAGGGTATCGGCCTTTTTATGCAATTCCATTATTTTCTGGGAAATGATTTTATCAATCTGCCTTCTTTCGACAAAACCTTCCATGGTATTATCGGCTGAAACCACAGGCATGTATTCGATATCATACTTTTTCATTTTATTTTTGAGTTCAACCGCCAGCTCGTTTTTTGACGAGGTAACCGGGACCCTGTCCATAATATCGTATGCCACCAAAAACGATGACAGCTCATACTCAATAAAAAATTCCTTTATGCTATCGATGGAGATGATTCCCACCAGTTTCTTCCGGTCATCAATGACCGGGAAATAAAAATACTGATTTTTTGAAAATATTCTCAACACTTTATTCAAATCAGCTGTCTCGTTTATGAGAGGGATAGAAGAATCCATGATGCTTGCCACCCTGATTTTTTTCAATAAATCATTTTCACTGATATTCAGTCCGACTTCATGGGCTTTCTGGACGGCAATTTTAACGAAGGGCGGACCGATCAGTTGAACGACAAAAGTCGTGGTGGTAATGACAATGATAATCAAGTCGGCGATATCATTCGAGAATTTCTGACCTGCCAGAATTGACAAACCAATAGCCACGCCTGCCTGGCTGAACAGGCATAACGGTAAATATTTCTGGATACTTCTGGCTGCTTTTGAAATTCTGGCTCCCAGGAACGACCCGAACATTTTACCGGCCGTGCGTCCGAATAAATAAGCCAGTAACAAAACAAATATGGGAACAGAAAAATGTTTGATCTGTAATTTCGCTCCCACCAGGACAAAAAACAATATATATATCGGAGGTGTGAATTTGTTGGTCAGGTTGAAAATCTCTTTACTCTTTCGAGGAGAATAATTGACCGCCATGGCGCCCATGGCCATTGAAGAAAGCAGCATGTCCAATTTCAGGGCAATTGACAGCCCGAGGTTTAGAAGCACGAGACCCAGGGAAAAGACCAGTATTTTATCTTCCTCAATCTGATTTTTAATGGTCCGGCTGAGGAAGTACCCGAGGAGTACACCCATCACAATTGAAACGATTATCTCATAAACGGGTTGGAGGATCGAGGCAATTTTAAAACCGGTATTATTCATCAATACCCCCGCAATCGAGGCGGCAACGGCAAAAAGCAACAGGGCCAACCCGTCATCCATGGCCACAATTCCCAAAACCATGCGGGTAAGCGGCCCCTTGGTTTTATATTCCCACAGCACATCTGTGGTTGCGGCCGGAGCGGTGGCTGATGAAATCGCACCCAGCAGGATTCCCAGCGAGATGGACAAATTCCAATTTTTAAAAATAAAAAAGGCGACGATGCTGGTGAAGAGTGTTACCAGGACAAACGAAAAAACCCCTTCGAACAATAAAATGAAAAGCAATTGTTTGCCGGATTTTACAAACATTTCTTTTTTTAATTCTCCGCCGATCATGAATCCGATCAAACCCAGGGCCATATATGATAATGGCTGCAAAATCCGGACGATTTCCAGGCTGATCACCCCCAGAAACATTTCTCCAAAAACAATGCCGATAATTATATAACCGACCACCTGGGGTATGCGCAGTTTTTGAAATAATTTACCACCGATTGTTCCGCCGAAGAGAGCCAGGCCCAGGAGAAGAAGTATATTCCACTGAAATGTTTTTTCAAAAAAAGTGACCAACGCATTCTCCGGCACTATGTTCCTTCTGAGAGAACCTGGATGACCCGGTTCGGCTCTTCCGTTTCTATCATTTTGCTGACGATATCTTCCTTTTTTACCAGTTTTACGATTTGAGAAAGGACCTTGATGTATTCTCTATGCTGTTTTTCATCGACCAGAATCATGAATACGACTTTTACCGGTTTTCCGTCTATTGACTCATAATCTTCGATTCCCTCCCGGCTAATCCCGATAGCGATTACAATATCATTTAAACCTTTGACTCTGGCATGAGGAACGGCAATCCCCAGGCCTACTCCCGTACTCATGAGTTTTTCTCTGTGTAAAATAGATCGTTTCAATTCGGTTATCTCACTGAAGGAACATTCCTTTTTTATTAACCGAATCAAATCTTGCAGCACTTCTTTTTTTTTTCTCTTTTTTAAATTGATTATCAGATTTTGATTTAAAAGCTTGGATAATGTCACCTGGTTTTCCTTTCGAATACGTCATTTAAATTGAATAAAAAAAACTTCATTTCCAGAGTCGAAAATTCGCCCCGATTACCAGCATATTGTTGGGCAAATTTTTTTGAATCTGTTCAATTTTACTGCCAAAAATCATATTTTTCACGGCTCCATGCCCGTATGAACCCGCCACCACCAGCGTATCATGGGGAACATTAAAAAGATTCTCATTGAACTTCCCTTTTTCAAAAAAGAACCAGGTTATTCTCCGGCTGAACCCGGGTGATATCTTCTTCTGCTGCGGGTATTCTTCGGGATCTGAGCAAAGAACATACGGAACTCCATTGATCTTCTCCAGGGTGATTTTTAAATCTTTAAAAGCAGGATAATCTGCCAAAATGGCAAGGTATTCATTCAAATTGTGATGCTCAGCTTGAGAAAAGATATTCAACGGCAATCCCGAATTTCGGCTTAATTTCAAACCCAATTCCATAACCCTGAGCGAAGTCGCCGAACCACCGAAAAAAACCGTGATACTCTCCCATTTCTTAAATACCGGTGACGGGATCAGAATCGGGAATGAGGCATGGTGGATAATGCTTCGGACTCCAGATCCAATATTTCCGAGCTTAATTTTAATTGAAAGATTCCTGATGCTCCGCGGACAGCACATATAGTCATAATTGGTCGGCAGATTGGGAATGGATTTTGCCGTGAAATCCTCAGGTTCAAGCCGGATGAAATAGGGCTCCAATTTCGCCTTTCTGATTATTTTTTCCGCGTTGTTTTCTGCCGTATTACCTGAACGCAGAAACGTGCGATCCAGATCAAAGGTAAACACCTTGTTACCAAAATACATGAGAAACTGGGGATACCGGGGAATAAAAACCTCAAGCTTAACGTCAACCTTTTTACAAAAATATATGGATTGCAACAATATTTCCCGACCGGAGGGGGAATTCCTGTAAATATGCAACAGCCGACTGCTCAATAATTTCTCCGTAATTTATATGAAAAACAGCGGGATTTTCCAGGCAAAGCCTTTATAAAGAAGTATCACAAAAATCCGGATGTGTCAAATGGGAACTTCACACCTCTTAAGCACATTTTTCCGAAAAATTCAAAAATAACAAAATATGAAACACTGTTTTAATTTTTTTTTGATTTCAAAATCCAGGATTCCATACCGGCAAAGGTTGTACCTCTTTGAATATCTGGCCTTAAAATATTTTAGACACACGATAAAAATAATAATTTTATATAAATAAATAAATTTAAGTCATTTGACACTGAATAATTTTTTTTTTACTATAAAATATGTGATAAAAATTCATGTTGCATTTAATGATCACAAAAAAGGGATGGAGGAGGCTAAAAATGAAATCGACCGCTAAACCATTTTTTTATACGTTTTTCGGTATATTTTTCTTTGTCACGCTGGTATTGGGGCAACAGCAAGATGTGCCGGGGAGCAAAGACCATCCGCTTCTGACCAGAATGCCGAATTTTTACATATCGGGTTACACGTACAAGAAATTTGACCAGGCTGATTTCAAGAGTGAAAAAGGTGAGAATATTGTGGTTGAAGGCCAAAAATATCATATTGAATATGAGATCAAAGAAAACCAGAAATCTCCGAGTGAACTTCAAATATTAAAGAACTATGAGAATGCCGTAAAAAAGATCGGAGGTGTCACTGTTTTTCAGGCTCCTGGAGAAGCCTGGTTAAAGGTGAAAAGAGATGGACAGATGGCCTGGATCTATGTTTATGCGCATTGTGATGGGGGATGTTATGAACTGGATATTGTTGAGAAAAAGGGAATGGAACAGGAAGTGGTGGCAGATGCCAAAAGCCTGGCCCAGGATATCAGTTCAACCGGCCATGCATCTGTTTATGGCATACACTTTGATGTTGACAAAGCCACGGTTAAGTCGGAATCGGGGGCAACGCTGAAAGAGATTGCAATACTCCTAAAACAGAATCCCGGCCTGAAATTATATGTGGTCGGGCATACCGACAATGTCGGGAAAATAGAATATAACATGAAACTTTCTCACGCACGGGCTGACGCTGTTGTAAAAGCATTGGTAACCGAGTATGGAACAGACCTGAACCAACTTAATTCCTACGGTGTCGGGCCATTATCCCCTGTCGCCTCAAACCGGACCGAAGAAGGCCGGGCGAAAAACAGGCGGGTCGAGCTGGTTCAGGAGTAAGCAGGGATGACGAAAAAAACTTCATTATTCTGCTTGACTATCTTTATTCTTTCCAGTATTCCAGGGACTGTTTATGGAAATGGGAAAATAAAAGGCAATTTACAGCTTTTCTATAAAAGCTGTGAATGCGGAATGGCATATTGCCATGAATACACATGTTATGCCCCTTTTCATATCAAGGGCAACAGAATAATAGGAGATTTTGAAAGGAAAAAAAAGCCAGATGACCTTTATCTCATACCATTGGCTCCCACTAAAAATGAAAAACAGATCATTAAATATTCGTACAAATGCCCTCCGGTGGACAAGGATTGCCCTCCTCCTTATGTCTCCGGTCTATTGATCATTCACAAGGTAAGCGGACAGGTCATGAAAATCAAAGGGAAAAAAATGCTGCATTTTGTGGTAAGGCTTTCCATTCCAGACTGCACCATAAATATCTGTGGTCATGAAAACGATTGTTCAATGGAACCCTGGGATGATGAGTTTTTAGTGCCATTTAAGGATGGTTCCCGGTCAGAACGGGGTGAAATTATCCAATTTCGTTATGTGGTTAATCTCCGGTCCAGCCAGACGTGAATGTAAACTTGCGCAAAAGCGTTCAAATAAAATTGCTTTTCGAATGATAAGAAGGAATAACAGCGTTCATTACGCACAAACACTTCCCCACCAGATTTTCAAGCGATAAATAATTTATCTTTTCCCCACCCGTTCGGTGGGACGGTGAAACACCTTGCTGAGGAGTGTCTGCAGTGCACCCTGATGTTTTTTAACCATAATCAGGGTATGGCGGCCCTTGCGGGCCACTTTTTCCGGGATACTGCCAAACAACATCTGCTGCATCAGCCCCTCACGGGCCGCACCCATGATACAGGCATCAAAGCGTTCGGTCAGCTTCAGAATCCCCGAGGAAATGCTCCGGGCTTTTTCCAGATGCCCGCTAACTTTCGAGCCCCTTTCCCGCAAGAAAGCCACCGCGTTATCAACCCGGTCCTGGTAAATTGCCTGGACTTCGGCCGTGGTGTCGGGGGGAACGACCATCACCACCCTAATCTTGCTTCCGTACGCGTCGGCCAGTGCCGGGGCGATTTCCAGGGCAAAACCGGCGTGAGGACCGCCGGAAGTGGGAAGCAGAATGGTTTTCATCTCATCCAGATGAACCATCTTGATCATAACCACATCGCATTCGGCGTTCATCACCACATCATCAAGGACACCGCCAAAAACCGATCCCCGGGTATTACTGAACCCCTTCCAGCCCATGACCATCAGATCGACATCCCTTTCTTTGACCGTATCGATAATGGCCTTGGTGACATTGTGGCCGATACGAAGCAGCGTATTGACCACCACCTTCTGACGTTTCCCGTGCTCGACCGCCAGGTTCATCACCCCTTTGAATTCCTCGATGAACCGCCTGCCTTCGGTTACCGGCAGTTGCCCGGGTACGGTTACCACGCCCAAGGCCAGAATTTCTCCCTGCCGGTATTTTGCTAAAGAGGCGGCTATACGGATCAGGTCCTCGACATGATCCGGATGGGCCAGGGGAACCAGAATCCGATAACCGGTTTTCAAAGGAAGTTTTTCCTCAAAGATAATTTCAGCTTCCGCTCGTTCCCTCTCCCGGCCCCTGGCGTATAAATAATAAAGAAGAAAACCGATAGCCAGCCAGATCAGGGCCGCCAGCCAGGCAATCGGGCTCAGTTGAAAGAGAAAATATCCCAGAACCAGCTGCAAACATATAGCCAGGATGGGAATTACCGGCACCAGGGGAACCCGGAACGGCCTCCTGATTTTTGATTTCTTTTTTCTCAGGCTGATAAGTGTCCAGTTGACCTGCAAAAACAGAAGGATAAACATGATGTCGGCCGCAGCCGCCACATCCTCAATAGGCAGCAGCAGCGCCATTAATAAAATCAGCAGAACGGAAATCCCCACCGCCATATGCGGCGTACGCCTGGTGGGGTGAATTTTCCCGAAAATATCCGGAAGGTTTTTATCCCGCCCCATGGCAAAAGAAACCCTGGATGACGAGTATATGGTGGCATTCAGAGCCGACATGGTAGCAAAAAGCCCTCCCAGTATCATCATCAGATATCCCAGCGGCATGAATTGTTTTGCCGCTTCGACCATGGCACCTTCCTTGGCAAAGGCCAGATAATCCCAGATTTTCAAAATTTCGGGATGGGCTTGCCTGAAAGCCTCGGGGATATCAACCGCACCCAGGGCCACGAATCCAACGAATATATAGATCGGAACCACAATGAGGAGAGAAACAAAAATGGCCCGGGGAATGTTTTTCTCCGGATTTTTTATTTCCTCACCGCTCTGCACAATGATTTCGTATCCTTCAAAGGCTATATAGGTTAATCCCATCGCACCCAATATCCCGGGAAAACCTTTCCCCAGGAAAGGTTGAAATTTCTCTATCCAATGCGGATTTTTAAAGATGACCAGCAGCCCGGAAATTGTGAATCCCGCGAGAATGATCACCTTGATAACCGTCACCATGCTTCCCCATTTGCCTGTTTCCGATGCCCCCTTGAAATTTACATATCCGAAGAGGATTGCAATCAGCACGGCCAGTAACTTGTGAATGACCACAAAATGGCTTTCCGATCCCGGAAAAACCGTTGAAAGAACCGGCGTCAGCAGTTTGTCGATATGTAAAAAACGGAGTGCTTCCCAGCAATAATAGCCGAATCCGAGGATATAAAGGCTGCAGGCAACCGCATGGGCAAACCAGCTCATCCACCCGGCCTGGAATCCGCTGAATCCCCCCAGGCCCTCTTTTACCCACAAGTACCCACCGCCGGCCTCGGGAAAGGTGGAACCCAGTTCGGCATAAGAAAGCGCGGTCAACAGGGTGACCAATCCGTTCAGGGCAAAGGCCATGATCAGTGCCGGGCCGGCATAACCCGCGGCAATCCCGGTTAAGCGAAACTCTTCCGGGTCCCGGGCAATCACCTC
>CAZOWT010000006.1:0-32615 GCA_964583345.1 uncultured Clostridia bacterium | reverse complement strand
TCGCCGGGCAATTCAAATACGTATATTTATCCACAGTACATCTGTTCATCGCCCTTATCGAACAGAAGGGTGAGGTGTCCGAATTGCTGAAGTCGGAAGGCATTGGCCGGGATAATTTTTACCAGGCCCTGATGGATATCCGGGGCAGCCAGAAAATAACCGACCAGAGTCCGGAAGAAAAAATGCAGGCCTTAAAAAAATACGGCCGTGACCTGGTTCAAATGGCCCGCGAGGGAAAGCTGGACCCGGTGATCGGTCGGGATGAAGAAATCCGGCGCGTCATGCAGGTTCTGGTCAGGCGGAAAAAGAATAACCCGGTGCTCATCGGAGAGGCCGGCGTGGGGAAAACCGCCATTGTTGAGGGCATTGCCCTGCGTATCGTTCAGCAGGATGTTCCGGAATTGTTAAAAGATAAGCGAATCATTGCCCTGGATATCGGCAGTCTGCTGGCCGGTGCAAAATACCGGGGTGAATTCGAGGATCGGCTGAAAGCGGTGATCAAAGAAGTCACCGAATCCAACGGTGAAATTGTTTTGTTTATTGACGAGTTGCATACCATTGTCGGAGCCGGTGCAGCCGAAGGCGCGGTGGATGCATCGAATATGTTGAAGCCTCCCCTGGCCAGGGGGGAGCTGAGGGCTATCGGCGCTACCACGTTGAATGAATATAAAAAATATATCGAAAAGGATGCGGCCCTGGAAAGGCGTTTCCAGCCTGTTTTCGTAAAGGAACCATCGGTGGAGGAAACCATTTCCATCCTCCGGGGCCTGAAGGAAAAATATGAGATTCACCATGGCATCAAGGTTACCGATTCGGCGTTGATTGCCGCCGCCACCCTCTCCAGCCGGTATATCAGCGACCGTTTTTTGCCGGACAAGGCCATTGATCTGGTGGATGAAGCCTCATCCAGACTCAGGATCGAAATGGACTCATTGCCGGAGGAACTGGATGAAATGGAGAGAAAAATCATGCAGATGGAAATCGAGCGGCAGGCATTGAAAAAGGAAAACAGCCCGGATGCCAGAGAAAAACTCAGGATTCTCCAGGATGAACTGGAAGAACTGAGATTGAAGAGCAGCCAGATTAAAGAACACTGGACCCAAGAGAAAAACCTGATTAATCGTCTGCGTGAATTGAAAGAGGAGATTGAAAGCTTCAGAAATCAACAGCTGGAAGCAGAGCGAAAAAATGATTATGAATCCGCCTCTCAGATTCAATACGGCAAAATTCCCGACCGGCAGCGGCAGATAAAGGAAGTCCAGGACGAACTCGAGAATCTGCAAAAGGAAAAGAAAATACTGACCGAGGAAATTACCGAAGAGGATATCGCCGAGGTGGTATCCAAATGGACCGGAATCCCGGTCAGCAAATTGCTGAAAGTTGAGAGAGATAAATTGCTGCATATGGAAGATGTGCTCAAAAAACGGGTGGTGGGCCAGGATGAAGCGGTGGATGCGGTTTCCCGGGTCATCCGCCGGTCAAAGGCCGGCCTGAATGATCCCAGCCGTCCTATCGGTTCATTCATGTTTCTCGGTCCCACCGGAGTGGGAAAAACTGAATTGGCCAAAACCCTGAGCGAATTCATGTTTAACAGCGAGAAGGCCATGGTCCGTCTCGACATGTCCGAGTATATGGAGAAGCATTCAGTGGCCAAACTCATCGGGGCTCCGCCGGGATATGTGGGTTATGAGGAAGGCGGTCAACTGACAGAAGCCATTAAGCGCCGCCCGTATTCCCTGATTCTCCTGGATGAAATCGAGAAGGCCCATTTCGATGTCTATAATATATTGCTTCAGATACTTGAAGATGGTCGGTTGACGGATGCGAAAGGAAAAACCGTAAATTTTTCCAATACCATCATCATCATGACCTCGAATCTGGGTTCGGAGATCATCCAGAACAAGAGCAGTTATGAAGAGATGAAACAGGAACTCAATATCCTGCTTTTTAAATATTTTAAGCCGGAATTCCTGAACCGGATCGATGAAATCATTACCTTCAGGCCCCTGTCTTCCGAGACGATCAGGGATATTGCCCGCATTCAAATCGAGCACCTGTCCCGCTTGCTGCAGGCCTCAAAAATGAAACTGGAGATTTCCGAAGCGGCACTGCAGGAAATTGCCAGTAGGGGTTTTGACCCGGCCCTGGGCGCCCGGCCCCTGAGAAGGGTCATCCAGCGGGAGATCCAGGATCGGCTGTCCAACCTGATTCTGGAGGGGAAACTCCTGCCGGAATCCACGGTAAAGGTGGATTTCAAAAAGGACCGGTTCATTATCAGTTGAGATTTCTTTTGCATCAGGCCGCGACCTGAAATTTTTTTCCGGGTTTCCGATGACGGGACTGATGAGGCGCTGGATTCGGCTTAGCTTTCTTTTTTGAGAATGAATTCTCCGGCAGTCATCTTCTGCATGAAATCCATGTCGATCTTGAAGTCATGGATTTCCGGGTGTTGAAATTCTTTTTGATACAGGAGATACAGATCGAGTTCTTCGGGAGTCAGAACACCCATCATGATTAGAATCTCGCCGATTTTTCTTTTAAAGATCCGCTGCTTATTCATGGCTTCCTCCAGGTGGTCCCGGTTGATTTTGCGGGCATTCAAGAGAATGCTTCCCAGTTTGGGTTGGTTTCTATTTTCCACGACAATATCCCAGCAGCGCTCCCAGTATCAGGGGAATGAAAAAACTCATTGAGAGATAAAGCCTTCCGGCCCGGGCAATGGCTCCCTGGACGGGCAGACCGGTCAATTTCGGGGCCAGGAAATACATCAGAATTCCCATCAGCAGGGCCGAAATCAGTGCACTGTAAAACGCATTTTCCTGATTGGCGGCTCGCCTGATTCCAATTAGACCGGCAAAAAATGCACCCATAATTGGCAACCACAAAAAAATGATGGAAAAGCCGACGATGAATCCGGCGTCGGACAACATATGATTTCTTAGGTCAGGTAAAATCGGGGGCATGGTATTTCAGCAAAATGTCCTTTCCATCTCCCCCCTTCTATCAATACAAATCACCTCTTCCCTTTTTCTCTCCGGTGGTCAACGATAGGATCGTTGTTCCTGCCACTTTGAATATAGCAATTATAATGCCAGATACGGGTATTCACCGGCATAGCGGAATTTTCCCTTGATAAACCGGTTTGGCTGGCAGACTCCGAATTCTTGAACGTCTTGATAGCAAAGGGTTTCGAACCATTTTGATTCTGGGGTGCCATTATTTTCCCGGTCGGAATATTGAACCTGCTTGCCGGTTTCTGGCGCCATAAATATATAAACTATATATAAACACTATAAACCAGGTTTATAGACTGACTGTTGAAAATAATTTAATTTTGTTTTAAAATGGGATAATGAAATACCTTTTGTATTATAAAGATGGTTTCATAAAAAAATTTCCTCTGGAAAAATCCATGTCCACCCTGGGCCGGGGAAAAGATAATGATCTGGTTCTCGACAATAATTTTTTGTCCCGGAAACATTTGAAAATCCTGTCGGGAAAAGACCATATCGTGATCAAGGATTTGAATTCCACCAATGGCACTTTTATCGATCATGAACAGGTTTCGGAAGCGGAGGTGAAACTCGGGGATTCTTTTTCCTGCGGAGGGATCGAATTCTTTTTGCGAAAGGGATTTATCGAGGAATTCAAACCGGCCAAAGAACTCATTCCCATTTTTAAGAAAATGAAGAGCGATCATGAAAAAGATTTCCGTGAGTTCGAGACCCGGAATATTCTGGATATTTATAATGAAACATTGAAACAGGTTTTGCGGAACGGCCTGAAAAAAAAAGATTTCAATGAAATCATAACTGATCTATCCGCTTCTTTATCCAATCTCCAGGATCCGGGGAATTATTTTTTGGTATCGAAGCAGAACGGAGAATTTGGCATTCAGCTGGCGGTGAAAAGCTGGTCAGGGTCGTTGAATATTCTAAAAACCATGCTTGACCGAAATCCTTCGGTTTTCAATCACGTCATTCCCGCCGATCATCTTCCCGACAATCAGGGGCATTTCGGTTCGTTTCCCATCGACGCCATTTCAGGCGAATTAACCTTGATTTATATTTCTCGACTTCCGCTGGAAAAGCAGAATAAAAAAATGGGGAAATTTCTGCTAACGCTTTCAAAGGAAATATCACTCTTATCCCAGTTGTTTAACCGTCCGAACCGGGTGAAAAAGCCGATTCTGGTGGCGGATAAAGACGGTCAATCGGCGGAGAAAGGTCCGCCGCTTCTGGTCGCCGGAAGCAGAAACATGCTGGAACTGATAAAACAGACCCGGAAAATAGCTGCCAGTGATCTGTTCATCCTGATTGAGGGGGAAAGCGGGACCGGCAAGGAGTTGTTTGCCCGTCTGATTCATCGGTATTCCAGCCGTAAAGATAAAAAATTCGTTGCCCTGAATTGTGCGGCCATTCCGGAAAATTTGTTGGAATCCGAGCTCTTCGGCTATGAGAAAGGCGCATTTACCGGCGCCTATACCAACAAGACCGGAAAGCTGGAGCTGGCTTCCGGCGGCACGCTGGTTCTGGATGAAATCGGAAACATGTCGCTGCCCCTGCAGGCAAAGTTGTTAAGGGCATTACAGGAATATGAGTTCTACCGGCTGGGGAGTTCGATTTCCATCAAGGTCGATCTGAGAATCATTTCCCTGACCAACTCGGCCATCCAGGAACTCCTGCGTGAGAAAAAAATTCGCGAAGACCTGTACTACCGGCTCGCCCATCATATCATTTCCATCCCGCCGCTGAGAGATAGAAAAGAGGATATTCCCTCCCTGATCAATCATTTTACCGAAATCTTCAGCCGGCGAATCGATAAAAAAATCAACGGCTATACCATGGAGGCTTTCAAGTCGCTTCAGCAGTACGATTGGCCGGGAAACGTCAGACAGCTTGAGAATGAGGTAAAACGGCTGGTCAACCTGGCCGATGAGGATGAAGTCATCAAATATGACCTGCTTTCGGAGGTGATAAAAAATGATAAACTTCTTGGGCGGGAGAAGGAATTTTTGCCTCTGTCCGGGCCTCAAAAAGGTGACCGGGAACATATTCTTTTTCTTCTGAAACAGAACAATTGGAATAAATCCAGAACCGCCAGGATGATGCACATGACCTACCAGGGCCTGCATAAAAAAATGAAAAAAATGGGAATTTCGAAAAAAAAAGGACCATGATGAATGATATGAAGAGCGGTCTGATTGTCATCTGCCTGGCTGGTCTGGTTCTGCTGGCCAATTGTTCCAGAACGTCTCCTCCCAGAAGCGAACCTGAAGCCATTCAGTCCGGGCAAAAAAATAGCGTAATAACCGGGATGGCCTCCTGGTATGGCAGTGAATTTCACGGCCGGCGAACGGCAAACGGTGAAATCTATGACATGTTCAAGCTGACGGCTGCCCATCAAACCCTGCCTTTCAATACCATTGTGGAAGTGGAAAACCTGGAAAACCGGCTGAAAACCCTGGTCCGGATCAATGATCGGGGGCCATTTGTCAAAGACCGTATCATTGACCTTTCGTTAAAAGCGGCAAAAATGCTGGATATGGAAGAGAACGGGACGGCAAAGGTTTCGCTCCGGTTGATTCAATTCGATGATCTGAATCCGAAAGGGCATGACTACGACTCCGGCCATGGATACTGGCTGCAGGCCGGGGCTTTTGCCGAGAAAGAAAATGCCCGGATACTGCAGCAAAAATTGAATGGGGCTTTCCCATCGCTAAAATTTGAAATCCATTTTCAGAACGGGTATCATAAAGTGGTTTCCGGGAAGATTGCCTCACGTCCGGCGGCAGAGAAATGGTTGCGCATGCTGGATGATAGCGGTATTGACGGATTTATCAAAGAATTTGAATAGGGAGATCAGGGCCAATGGGATTCATTTGTCGCTCCGGCCCGGATTCGAAAAGGAGGATCAAGCATGTTTGGAAAGCGAATTTATTTGTTTTTTCTGGTCATTTTTTTATTGCATTTCTGGGGGTGCGGGGGATCGGGAAATGAGAATTCCAAAACCATGACCCCAGAGGAACTGGGCAAGGCCATCGGGGGAATTTACCTGGATACCATGACCGAGGTGGCCGGCATGATGGCGACCAAGGAAGATATTGGCACCATGAAACCCAAACTGGAAACCTTGAAAGTCGCGGTGATCGAAAAACTGGTGAAACTGGGAAAAATGCGCGAAGCCCTGAGCGGCGCAGACCGGGCCACGGTTGACCGCCATATTTCGATGGGGTTCAGCTCTATTCCCCGAAAAACCTATGACCGGTATAATGACGGCTACAAATATTATGCCAAAACCGATGTTGAAACCGGAAACCTGATCGCCAGTTTCAACATCATCACCCAGTATGCCAGTTTTGACCTGCTGAAAAAACAAAACCCAAAGGAAGCCGCCCGCCTGGGTATTGAATAGCATTCCGCCTGATCCGGCTGGCAATTTGATATTCTATGGTGACGGGATTGCATGCTTGCGAAGAGGAAAAAAGAAATACCAATATCTAAGCCGGCGTGAGGTGATCATGGGCCAGAGCCAGTATGCCCTGGATGGGAACGTCATAGGGGCAGGCCTGTTCGCAATAACCGGCACAGTCCCGGCAAACATCCGCCCGGTTTCCGGGGATAGCCGCGTAATATCCCATGGCTTCCTTTTCCCTTCCCTGCCCCACAAAGTACTGATGATACCGCATGATGGTATTCACCGGAACCCGTTGGGGGCAGCTGGGTTCACAGAGCCCGCAGGCATGGCGGCAGTACAACTGGCCGCAATTTTTCCCGTATGCCTTTAGCCTGGTTTGATCGGCAGCCGTCAGCCGGGTGCCGGATAGGCTAACAAACCTCTCCAGGTCGTCAAAATTCCGCATGGAGCAGCAAACCGTTCCCACATGGGGATTGCCGAGCACAAAACGGACTGAGGCCGCAATAATTTCATCCGGATTGGCCAAGTTATATTTTTTCAAAAAGGTTTCTGCCCGTTTGGCCTTTTCCTCGTAACGTTCCAGTCCCTTGACATAGAGTTCATGTATCTCTTTCCCTTCTTTCTTTAACTGTTCGATCCTGGATTTCAGGCTATAGTAGGTGGTTACCGGTTTGGTTTTCATCAGGGCGGTTCCAATATTTTTTTGCCGGCAAACCTCGAGAACCTTTTCGCTTCCGTCCATTCTCAAGAAATTATAGGCCATCATCATCACGTCAAAACGGCCGTCATCCGCAGCCGCCAGCAACACGTTCTCCATGGATTCTTCGGGATCGGCAAACCAGAACGATCCGTGATTGGTTACGCCCACATGGTGAATTTTTCCTTCTTTTTTCAG
Organism: uncultured Clostridia bacterium; assembly: GCA_964583345.1. GTDB lineage: Bacteria > Acidobacteriota > Aminicenantia > UBA2199 > UBA2199 > CAZOWT01. The sequence continues at coordinate 25,303 of CAZOWT010000006.1, read as the reverse complement.
TTGTTCCATGGCCTGGTGGAATCCTTCGGTTTTCAGGATTTCCCGTTTTTCGGGCATGTGCATCATCATGCAGTCAATATAATCGGTCTTCAATTCCTCCAGACAGGCGAGGGTGCGCTTGAGAAAACCCTCTTTGGAGACATCTTCCTTGATTTCCAGTTTTGAGGTGATAAATATTTTCTTGCGGTCAAATCCCTGGATGGCCTCACCGATGATTTTCTGATTCCCGTAACTTTCCGCGGTATCCAGGTAATTCACCCCGGCCTCCAGCATGGCCCGGATCAATCCCGTATCCCGGAGAAAGCCTCCTCCGATATCCGATACCCGGAATCCGGTCCGGCCCAGGACCCGGTATTCCCGTACCCTGACCGGGGGTTTGTCATCACCGGAATGGGTTTCGGTCTTCTGCCAGCCGGTCCGGGATAACATCCCCATCCCGGCCATTCCGAAAACAGAGTGTTTTAAAAAATAACGACGTTTCATATCATTTTTCTTCATTTTTTTTCCTCCTGAATATCATCGCGGTATTTATTCTTTTGAATAAGATATGTGATACGGATTCGAATGGCATTTGTTTATCCTAGCCTTCCGTACGGCGTCCCGGGTTCGGATCAACGAGCCGGGATCATTTTCCCGGGTATGTTTATAGCAACGCCAGAACGGTGAGAAATATAAATATGCCCAATACGGCCAGTATCAGCAGTTGTATCCTGGGCCGGTAACGATCCGGTGTATACGGGCTGTCGTCGGCCGGTTGGCTGATGATATAGGGATTTCGCCCGAAGGCAGCCAGTTTACCCACAGCCATGAAAGCCAGTTTTTCTACCCGGTCAAATGCGCCCGAAACCGAATCCACAAAAATTTTACGGGCCAGACCGGCGGGGCGCCGGTAAAACCAGTCGGTATCCAGGGAAATGGTGGCATGGGGTTCCAGCTTTTTTCTCAGCAGCCAGAAGGCAATGAAGGTAAATATCAGAATCTGGACCGCTTCCACCAGATGATGGGCGGTAAACGGATTCCATTGGTGCAGCTGATAGGCAGGGAGATATCGGTAGAGCAGTTTGGGGAATATTCCGTAAAGGATGCAGAAAAAAGCCACGATCCCCATTCCAATATGCATGTTCTTCGGGGGTTTGGCAGGGACCACGTCCTTTTTCTTTTTATCGGAGAACCAGGTGAAATAAGGGAGTTTGATCCCCACACTCAGAAATGTTCCCACGGCAGCCAGGTTCAGAAAAAGGTAAGCGATGCTGTGGTGGGCTTCCAGGGAAGCGGCTACCACCATGGATTTACTGATAAAACCATTGAATAACGGAAAACCGGAAATTGAGAAAGCGGCAACCATGTAAAGCCAGAAGGTTCTGGGCATGGAGCGGTACAGCCCGCCCAGGTCGGTTAGTTTGCTTTTACCGGTTGTGTGCAATACCATTCCCGCTCCCATGAACAGCAGGGCCTTGTACAGGATATGGCTGAAGGCATGGGCGGCGGACCCATCCAGAGACATATAGGTCCCGATTCCCACACCGGCAACCATGTACCCGACCTGGCTGATAATATGGTAGGCCAGGATTCCCCGGATGTCGTTGGAGAGAATGGCAAAAATCACACCGTAAACGGTCATGATGGTGCCGAAAATCAGCAGGATTTCCCATCCGGGAAACATCCTGAGCAGGACATACACGGCGGTCTTGGTGGTGAATGCGCTGAGAAATACGGCACCGGTCACCGTGGCTTTCGGATATGCATCCGAAAGCCAGGCATGCAGGGGGGGAACCGCGGCATTGATGACCACGCCCAGAAGAATCAACCAGGAGGAGAGCAATCCCTGTGACAGTTTCCCGGAGATGAGTAAGCTCCCGCCCGATTCAGACAGATGGATCAAAATACCGGCGAACAACAATCCGCCTCCCAGTACGTGATAGAGCAGGTAGCGCATGCCGGCTTTCCAGGATTCCGGAGACCGCCTGGCCCATATCAGGTAGGTGCTGGCCACAGCCATGATTTCCCAGTAAATGAAGAGGGTGAAAAAATCCCCGGCAAAAGTCACACCCAGGGCACTGCCGGCATACAGCAGCGCCGAGACCTGCTGGCCGGTATCTTTTATGTGAAAGGCGTAAATTCCGCCGGCAAAAGCAATAAAGGCAAAAATGATTCCGAAAATACGGCTTAATGAGTCCACCCGGCAGAGGACCAGGGTGTAGGTCATCACCCGCCCGGTCAGGTTCGCCCCGTCAGGCAGCCATAGAACCAGCATCAGGGTGGAAAATGTAAAAAACAGGAAGGACAGGCTGCGAATTTTTTTGGCAAGAAAAGGCAGCAACATGGCGCCCAGGATCATGACAAAAGCCGGAGGGATTATCAAATTACTCGGTGTCATAGTAATCCTCTTTACGGTCCAGAAGCAGTTTTCCCAGGGCCTTGGCAAAGAATATAAGAGCCGCGCATCCGATGAATCCGAAAAAAATCCAGAATGCCGGGATGCCTGTCCACCATTGATGATGGGCCGGGTCATGATGCATGCTGGATTCAACCAGCAGTGAAAAAACCGTCAGCAATGCCAGCCCCAGCCATTTCCATTTTTTCATGATCAGGCACCTCCCATGATGGCGCTGCTGATTTTGGTGGCCAGCTTGAAAAATTTCAGGAACAGATCGGGGTAAATACCGAACAGGAATGAAATGAGGGCGGTGATAACAATCGGGATGACCATCAGGGCGCTGGCTTCCTTCTTGCCTTCCAGGCCGCTGGGAGCCCGGAAAAAGGCGCGGTGAACGATGGGGAAGAAATAGGCGGCATTCAATAAACCGCTGAGAACCAGGATAGCCAGCGGTAGCAGGTTGTCCGCCTGCAGGCTTCCCAGGCCCAGGTACCACTTGCTGACAAAGCCATTAACGGGAGGAATGCCGGCCAGGCCGATTGATCCGATGGCAAATGCCCCCATGGTCCAGGGCATGGCTTTTCCGATTCCATCCAGCTGGCTGATATTTTCCCGGTGCAGGTTGACATAAATCGCGCCGGCGCAGAAAAACAGGGTGATCTTCATGGTGGCATGGAAGGCGATGTGCATCAACCCGCCGGTAAATCCGGCCGGAGTGAGCAGGGCGGCTCCCAGAACAATATAGGAGAGGTGGCCGATGGTGGAAAATGCCAGCCGTTTTTTCAGGTTATCCTGTTTGAGGGCGATCAGCGACGCCAGGATAATGGTAATTCCGGCCAGGGTCAGCAAGATGTGGTTCAGGTGGAAATGGCGCATCAAAACCGGGCCGAAAACAAAACCCACCAGGCGAATGACTCCGAAAACACCGGATTTCACCACCGCCACCGCATGCAGAAGCGCGCTGACCGGGGTGGGAGCGGCCATGGCCGTGGGCAGCCAGCTGTGCAAAGGCATGATACCGGCCTTAACCCCGACACCTCCCAGAAACAGCAGGAACAGGATGGTAGCGGTTGACGGGGAAAGAACCACATGTTTAAAGAGGCCCCCCACCTGAAAATCCAGGTTCCCGGTCAGCTGATAGGTTATGACCGTGGCCGCAATGAGCAGCAATCCGGCAGACAGGGTATAAACCAGGTATTTCCGGCCGGCGCTGATGGCCACTCTGGTTTCCTTGTGGATGACCAGCGGGTAGGTGGCGATGGTCAGGATTTCATAGAACACGATAAAGGTCAGCAGGTTGGCGGCAAAAGCAATTCCCATGGTTGCCGACAGGCACACCGCGAAACAGGCAAAGTACCGGGTCTGTTTATGTTCGTTCAATCCCCGGACATACCCGATGGAATAAAATGAGGTAAATATCCACAATCCGGAAGCAATCAGGGCGAAGAAAACTCCGAAAGGGTCCGCTTTCAATGCGAGTTTGATTCCCGGGGCGATTTCGAACAGGCTGATTCCGACTATGCGGTTTGCCAGCGCTCCGGGAAGCAGCGACAGCACCAGGCCGAATTTAATAAAACTAGCGGCGATGGTCCAGAATTCACGCAGGTTCCGGTTTCGGGAACTGAAAAGAATCAGGGGAACCGCTATCAGGGAAACCAGCACCGTAAACAGCGGGATGAAAGAATGGGTTATTTCCGGAAGGTTCATTGGCTTTACATCATCCCCAGAGGAATAATCTTTACGATGATTCCCTTTACGACAAAGGCATTGAGCAAACCCAGCACCAGGATGGCCAGCGCCAGGATGACCGTGGGGATCAGCATGGACGGATATACCTCGTCCCGCTTCGGTTTTTCGGCAGATTCAGCGGCTGAATCCGGTGATTTCAGGTAAATTTTTTCCAGAATACGGAAGAAGTAGACCGCATTGAGCAGGCTGCTCAGCAGTATTACGGCCAGAAAAATCCAGTTGGAATTTTTTATGGTTCCCAGCGCCAGGTACCATTTGCTGAAAAAGCCCACCGTGGGCGGCAGACCCACCATGGAGAGGGCCGCTACGGTAAAAGCGGCTGTGGTCCAGGGCATTTTATGGCGGATGGCTTCGGTAAACCGGGGTATGGTCGAGTGTCCCAGCTTTGTCCTGAAATTACCGGCGACCAGGAACAGGCAAGCTTTCATCAGGGCGTGGTTCATGACATGCAGTATGGCCCCGATCAGTCCCAGCGGATTTGCCAGTCCGATGCCCAGCCCGATATAACCCACCTGGGCCACGCTGCTGTATGCCAGCATTCGCTTCATTTCCTTCTGGGCAATGGCCATGACCGATCCGTAAATGATGCCGATGGCTGCCAGCCAGCTTAAAATATTGGCCAGGGGCAGTATTCTGCTCACATAGGTTACACCGAAGACGAAAAACATAATCCGAATAATGACATAAGCGCCGATTTTGGTTCCGGTGGGAGCCACCAGAGCGACCGTGGATGAGGGGGCGTAGGTGTAGGCGTCGGGTAACCACCCGTGCAAAGGAAAGACAGCCATTTTGATGGCCATTCCGATAATCATCAGGGACAACCCGGCAATAACCGCCGGTTCGCTTTGAATATGGGGTAAAATGTTTCTGATATCCGCCATGTTGAGTGAACCGGTTGATACAAAGATGAATCCGAGCCCCAGCAGATAAAATGATGCGCCCACCGTTCCCATGATCAGGTAGCGGAAAGCGGCAACCGGTGATTTTTTTTCTCCGATAGCAATCAGGCCATAGAGTGAAAGGGAGCTGATTTCCAGGAACACGTAAAGGTTGAAAAAATCCCCGGTGATGATAATGCCGTTGAAGCCGCAGAGCATGAGCAGCACCACCGCATAATAAGGGGCGACTTTTTCCGGAAACTCGCGTTCGGCTACACGCCGGGAATGGATAAGAACCACCAGGGCGATGTTGTTAATCACCAGCCCGATAAAGGCGGATAACGGGTCCAGTACGTATTCTATGCCTACCGGCGGAAGCCAGCCTCCGAAATGATAGTGAACCACGCCGTGCTGAAGCACAACAAACAGATTGAAAAATGACATAACCGCAGCCGCAGCTGATGCCAGCAGGGCAGCCGGGTAGGCGATCCATTTCTTTTTATAGGAGATAATCGGGGTGATGATGGCCATACCCAGCAGAATCAGGACGATGAGAGCCGGTGAATTACTGGTTATCATGCTCTTCTTTCAACCTTTTCAGGAGATGGTCTTCATTCAGGGTTTTATAGCGTTTGAATATGGTAATGACCAGCGCAAACGCCACGCCGCTGGTTGCCACACCCACCACGATGGCAGTCAGCATCAGTGTATGGGGAAGCGGATCGATATATCTGGCGGTATCGGCTGCCCCGAATGCCGGATCCAGAACCGGAACCGTTGCGCCCCATTTGGAGGCCGTGGCAATATAAAATATGATGATTGAAACCTGAAAAATAGTCATGCCGATCAGTTTTTTGACCAGGTTTTTCTTGAAAATCATCGCGTAAAGTCCCAGGCTCATGAGCAGGAAAACAAACCAGTAGGCGTAATGCCCGAGCATATAATCAATCATCCGGATCTCCTTCCAGCAGGTCGTCGTAGATGGCCACCAGAATCCCCATAACGGCAAGTCCGACGCCGATTTCGACGAATAAAATTCCAAAGGACCGGGAATACTCCGGCAATTTTGAAAGGGCGAGGTACCGGTAGTTCAGGAAAGTCCCGCCCATCAGCATGGCGACAAAGCCGGTGGAGAAATAAATCAGAACACCGGCCGAGCCCAGGAGGGTTCCCCAGTTTCTTTTAAACTGAAGCTGGGCGATTTCACTGCCCATGGAAAGACGGATAAGCAATATGCTGGCTGCCAGCATGGTGCCGCCCTGGAATCCGCCTCCCGGACTGTAATGGCCGTGAAAAATGATGTAAAGGGCGAAAAGCATGATAAAGGGGGATACCAGCCGGCTGATTAAGATCACGATGGGATTGTCCTGATACCGGGTCATTTTATTCCTTTTTTTTCTTTCTAAGAATCAGGAAACAGATCAAGCCGGCGGTCATGATGACCGTTTCCTCGCCCAGGGTGTCGTATCCCCGGTAATCGGCCAGGATTACGGTGACCATGTTGGGTGTATGGGCATCACGTTCGGAATTTTCAATGTAGTAGGAAGGGGCATTCTGGGAACCGGCCAGGCTCTTTTCCCGGTTCATCCTGGCCCTGGCGTTTCCCCGGTTCGGGAATCCCATGGAAGCGTAGATCATCAGGAAGAAAAATACCGGCAATATGAAATATTTTCCGATTTTCAATCGCCGCTCCTTCTGGTGGTCCGGAAAATAAGCACAATGAATAAAACGCCTGTAACCCCGGCTCCGACCACGGCTTCGGTAAATCCCACATCCACCGCTCCCATGGAAACGTACAATAACGCGGAAACAAAGCTGAATACCGTCAGCATGACCACGGCGGTCAGCAGGTTCCTGACCGTGAGGGACAGTATGGCGCTGATCATTAAAAAAATAAAAAGGGCAATTTCTATTTCCGGATGCACGGTTTCACGTCCTTTTTTTTGAGTCGGTCTGATCTTTTTTGAACCAGGGCCTGAGCCGGAAACGGTGGGCGGCCTGTATCAGGGCGTTGGTGGCCGTGGGATTGGTCAGGCCGACAAATATAATTATGATCAGCAGTTTGGCACTGTTTATGGTAAATCCCTCATACACGATTAACCCGCCGATGACCAGCATGATTCCCAGGGTGTCACTCTTGCCGGTGGCATGGGCCCGGGAATAAAAATCGGGGAGCCGAATCAGGCCGATACTGCCCACCAGCAGAAAAAAGGCCCCAAAGCTCACAATAATGATGGACAGTATGAATCTGAAAGTCATTATTTCCTTCCGCTGACCCGGGTGTTGATGTACTTGGCGATGGCAATGACACCGATAAAATTAAGGGCGGCATAGGCCAGGGTGATATCGATAAACATATCGATCCGGTTGAATACGAAGCCGATAACCAGGATAAGGACCATGGTCTTGGTGCCGATAGCGCCGGCCCCGAGCATGCGGTCATATAGGGTGGGACCGGTGATGACCCGGTACAGGGGGATAAAGATGATAACGGTTAATACCACCGACAGGTAAACGAAATAGGTGTGCGTCATGCGATTTCCTTCACCGATTTCATGATCTTCATCTGGCTGACGATCTCTTTGGGTTTTCGCTCGTACAGCCTGGCGACCTGCTCGGGCAGGGTTCCATCAACGATACCCGATGAGGAAATATCCATCAGGGCGTGGACCAGAAATTCATCTTCCCTGATTTGAATGGTGATGGTACCGGGTGTCAGGGTAATGGAATTTCCCAGGATGACTTTTGACCCCATGGTGGGCAATTTGGTCTTGAATCGAATCAATGCCGGGTCAATGGGCATTTTCGGATTGAGCACCACATAGGCCACCTGCAGGCTGGCAATGATTATCTGCCAGATCAGCCAGGGTACGTAGAACAGAATGAAACGGGGATAGTTCAGTGACAACTCCATGGGGGATGTCCTGAACACCTCGTCGGTAAAGAAAAAATAGCGTCTCAGACGAATATTCAATAGGATAATGGCGATTGAGGAAAGCACCCCCATGGAAATATGGAACAGGTCATAGTGACCGCTCAGCAGCAGCCAGAAACCCATCAGCAGGAAAAACTGAACAATACTTCTCAGTAAGAAAACTTGTTTCAATCAATTCCTCGGTTATAAACAAGTGCTATTGCCGCGGAGAGAATGCAGCGACAAAAAATGAAAAAATATCTTAAATTATTTTTTTTCGCTTGTCAAGCGTCGTCGGTCCTGAAATTTGACTTTGTTTTTTAGGGTTGCTACAGTGTGTAATGGTTGAGCCATGAGATGTTTTTTTGGTTGTGAGCGAGGAGGGAAAGGCAATGAAGGGTAAAATGCAATCTGATATTGATATTGCCACCGGGTCCCGGCTGCTGGATATCGAGGAAATCAGAAAGTCATTGCATATCCGGGATCATGAGTTCTGGCCTTTCGGCCGGTATAAAGGGAAAGTTTCTCTGCGCCTGCTGGACCGTCTGAAGAAAAATCCGGACGGAAAGTTGATCGTGGTGACAGCCATTACCCCCACCAAGTTCGGCGAGGGTAAAACCACCACCTCCATCGGTTTATCCATGGGGATAAACAAGCTGGGTAAACGCTCAATCGTGACCATCCGGGAGCCGTCGCTGGGGCCGGTTTTCGGAATGAAAGGCGGGGCTGCCGGCGGGGGTTTTTCACAGGTTCTGCCCATGGAGGATATCAACCTTCATTTTACCGGCGATATCCATGCGGTAACCACCGCCAATAATCTCTTATCTTCGATTATCGATAACCATATCCACTTTTCCAATCGCCTGCGCATCGACACCCGGAAAATCATGTGGAAACGGGCCATGGACATGAATGACCGGAATTTGAGGAACATGGTGGTGGGCCTGGGAGGGAAAGCCCAGGGATATCCCCGGGAGGACGGTTTCATTATTTCCGCCGCTTCCGAAGTGATGTCCATCCTGACCCTGGCTACGGATATCGAAGATTTGAAGACCCGGATGTGCAGAATCCTGGTGGGATTTTCCCGGGCTGATGAACCGATCCTGGCCGGATATTTCAAGGTATGCGGCGCCATGGCCACCATATTGCGGGAGGCCATCAAACCCAACCTGGTCCAGACCATTGAGAATACACCGGCGCTGATTCACGGCGGGCCCTTTGCCAACATTTCTTTCGGAACCAACAGTGTGGTATCCACCCGGCTGGCCCTGAAGTTGAGCGATTATGTGGTTACCGAATGCGGTTTTGGTTCGGATCTGGGTTTTGAAAAATATGTGGACCTGGTCTCCAGGCTGGCGGATTACCGGATTCATGCCGTGGTGATCGTCGCCACGGTAAGAGCGCTGAAACATCAGGGAGGAGATGACGGGGAATCCGGTCTGAGGGAAGGTCTGGCCAATCTGGGAAAGCATATTGAAAATGTGCGCTTTTTCGGTTTTTCGCCGGTAGTGGCTGTCAACGTGTTCCCGGGCGACCGGAAAAAAGAACTGAATATTATCCGGGAATATTGCCGCCAGAAGGAGGTAGAGGCGGAATTGAGCGAAGCTTTTGCCAGAGGGGGAGAGGGTTCGAAGGCCCTGGCCGAAAAGGTGGTTAACTTGGCCGATCAATCGGACGGTTCCTTCCGCAGAGCCTATGAGCCAGAACATTCCATCGAAGAAAAGATTGACCGCGTGGCCCGGCAGATTTACGGAGCCGACGGGGTTATCTATTCCTGGGATGCCAAAAACAAACTGAAATTGATCGAGAAAATCGGGTTGGGCGATTTCCCGATCTGCATTGCCAAAACACCGCTTTCGTTATCCGACAACAAGAAGAAGCTCAATGTCCCCAGCGGCTGGAGGTTGAATGTCAACGAGATTAATATTGCCAACGGTGCTGGATATGTGATTCCGATTTCCGGGGATATCATGCTGATGCCGGGATTGCCCCGGGTTCCATCGGCTGAGAAAATCGATATCGACGCCAGCGGCCATCATATTACCGGGCTTTTTTAGTTTCGGGTATCCGGCAGTTCCGGCCGGTCAATCTCCCGGACCTGCGGCGGATATCCCCAGAAATAAGCGGATGAATCCTTTCATGTCGAGTTCCTCGGCCCGGATTCGGATCCCGGTGTCCGTTTGCTTAAAAATCTTCCGAACCGCCTCTTTCCCGTAGACAGGACCGAGATTATTGGCCAGGGTTTTTCGCCTGGAGCCGAAACAGATTTTCAGGAACCGGTAAAAATCCCGGTCATCGGTTAACCGGGTGTCCGGATCCAGGGCCCGGAATGAGAATATCGATGATACCACTTTTGGTGAAGGGAAAAATGATCCGGGATTGACATCCATATCTTTGGAGGGAAGGAATCGATAATTAAACATGACACCGCGGGCACTGCTTTTTGCGGATGGAAACCGGAGGACCAGTTTGTCGACAAATTCTTTCTGCATCATGAAAAGTCCCTTGGCAACATGCCCGGATTGTCCGATAACCCAGTCGATGATGTCCTTTGACAGGTAGTAAGGTATGTTGCCAATGAGGCTGAATTTCCCGGGAAATGGCAGTTGATCCAGTCTGATATTCAGGATATTGTCACCGATCACCCGGCATCGGCTGCCGAATATGTCTTCGAGACGGGCATGCAACCGGCTGTCCTTTTCTACCAGAATGATTTGTTGTTCCGGGTAGTGCTGCAGGAGCAGTTCGGACAACACCCCTTTGCCGGCCCCGATTTCCAGCAGGGGATGGTTTCCGGGCCCGAACATCCGGACCATTTTCCTGGCGATGTTCCGGTTGATTAAGAAATGCTGCCCCAGTGATTTGGGGCTCATATTCGGATCACTTCTCCTTCGCACAAATTGGTGTTGATCACTTTCCCGATTTTCACCTTGATCTTTTTTTTACGATATCCCTTCAGCGGCGGGACCCGTACGGTAAGAAAGTTGTCGGTGACCACCAGGGAGTGGTTCCGGTTTTCCTGGATCAGGATACCTTCCAGGATTTTTCCCAGAAATTTTTCCCGGTAATCCAGTCGAAGTTCCTGGTTGATTTCTTTCAGGATGCGAACCCGGTTCTTGATGATATTCAGAGGAAGGGGTTTCATTTCCTCTGCCCGGGTATGTTCACGGGGGGAGAAAGGGAAGATATGGAGATAATTAAGCGGGCTTTTTTTTATAAAATCCACCGTTTCCTGAAAATGCTTCTCTTCCTCTCCGGGAAATCCCACCAGAATATCGGCACCGAAATTGGCGTCCGGGAAAAAATGGTGAAATGTTTCCAGGGTTTTTCCCAGGTCGGTTGATTTCAGCGACCGGTTCATGTTTTTTAAAACGCTGTTGCTACCGCTCTGGATGGAAAGGTGGAAACTGCGGGCCACATTTCTCAAGCTGTTCAATTCTTTTATAAAACCATACTTGATATAGCGGGGATCCAGAGAACTCAGGCGGATAAAAGCGAGTTTTTTTATTTCCGAAATTTTTTTGATCAGATCCAGCAGATTTTCCCGGGGGAACAGGTCATATCCGTATGAAGACAGGTTAATACCGGTTAGTACCACTTCCCGGTATCCCAGGGTGGTGTAATATTTGATCCGCCGGATGATGTCCGGAGGGGGGATACTGACCGATTTCCCCCGCAGGCTGGGAACGATGCAGAACGAGCAGCGGTGGTTGCATCCGTCCTGAATTTTCAGAAAAATCCGGGACCTGAAAGCCGAATGGTAAATCAGGTTGTGGCTTTCCAGGGGGAAAATTTCCCTGACCGATTGCGGCAACAGGTGTTTTTCCCGATTGTCCAGGAATAAATATTTTTGATACCGGTCGGAGAGTTTACTGTTTTCCTTGGAAACCGTGCAACCGGTAATGATCCATTTCTTGTCACTTCTCTTGTTGATTCTTTGGATGAACCGAAGCACATCCCGTTCGGCTTTTTCGGTGACACTGCAGGTATTGATGATTCCGAAATCGGCTTCGTCGATGGAACGGGCCAGTTCATACCCGGAGTTCTCCAGGTCGATGATCCATTCCTGAATTTCGGCCTGGTTGGTCCTGCAGCCGAAATAATTGACATAAAACTTCATACCGGTTTCAATTTTTTCTTCAAACGTTTGCTTTTTTCGACAACCTGGTCCTCCTGCTCTTTTCTGAAGCGGATCAGTTTCTGCTTCAGATTTTCATCATTCAGGGAGAGAATATGGATGGCGAACAGGATGGCATTCAGCGCCCCGGAATTCCCGATACCGAATGTGGCAACCGGAATGCCGCCGGGCATCTGGACAATGGAGACCAGTGAGTCGATTCCGGAAAGTTTTGAATCGATGGGAACACCCAGCACCGGAATCAGGGTATGGGCGGCCACCACACCGGGGAGATGAGCCGCGCCGCCGGCAGCGGCAACGATGACCTGAATATCCTGTTCTTCGAATTTCCGGATGATACCCACGGTTCTTTGCGGGGTCCGGTGGGCGGAGCTTATTTCGATTTCATAAGGTATTTGAATCTCATCCAGGAGCCGGATTCCTTTTTCCATGGTGGGATAATCCGAATCGCTGCCCAGGATGATTCCGATCTTTTTTTTCATTTTTTCACCTTCCCGATATCGGTTCTGTAATAAATATTGTCATAGGTAATGAAAGATATGGCATCATATATTTTTTTCATGGCCTCTTTCAAGGTACTGCTCTTGGCACAGATGTTCAATACCCTTCCGCCGGTCGAGTAGAGTTTCTTTTCCTTGAGATCCGTACCGGCATGGAAGATTTCCACTCCCAGGGATTTTGCCCGTTCCAGGCCCTCGATTCTCTTCTGGGTCTCATATTTGGACGGGTATCCTTTGGATGTCAGCACCACACATCCGGATACTTTTTGGTCCCATTCGACCGGAATGTCGAACAGGGTTCCCTCGGCGGCTCCCTCCAGAAGTTCAACGATATCGCTTTTCATCCTCAGGATGACGGCCTGGGTTTCCGGATCTCCGAATCTGACATTAAATTCCAGCACCTTGGGCCCCTCGGACGTAATCATTAATCCGGCATAGAGAATGCCCCTGAACTCTTTCCCGGTCTGGCGCAAACCGTTTATCGTGGGCTGGATAACAGATTTCATGATAACCGTATACAGGTTTTTATCGGTCTGAGGGGCGGGGGAAATGGCTCCCATCCCGCCGGTATTGGGTCCACGGTCATTATCGAATATTTTTTTGTAATCCATGGCCGAAACCAGCGGCAGGGCCCGCTTGCCATCCGAAATGACCATGAATGACATCTCCTGGCCCTTTTCATATTCTTCGATGAGGATACGTTCCCCGGCTTTTCCGAATTTTTTATCCACCATGATGGAATGAATACAGGATTCCGCCTGTTCCAAGCTGTTGCAGATGAAAACCCCTTTGCCGCCGGCGAGGCCGTCGGCTTTGACCACCACCGGAAAATTTGCCTTTTTCAGGGAATCCCGGGCATCGCTGGGATAGTTATAGGTATGGAAATCCGGGGTGGGGATCTTGTTATCCCTCATGAATTCTTTGGCGAAAATTTTCGAGCTCTCTATCATAGCCGCTTTCTGGGTGGGGCCGAATATTTTCAGGTTTCTCTTCTGGAATTCGTCCACAATTCCCAGAGACAGGGGAAGTTCCGGTCCGACTACGGTCAAATCGATCTTTTCCTCCTGGGCAAAATCCGCGATTTCAATGATATTGGAAGCCTTGATATCAATCGTTTTTGCCAGTTCTTTCATACCTCCGTTTCCGGGAACGGCAAATATTTCCTTGACTTTTTTGGACTGGGATATTTTCCAGACCAGAGCGTGTTCCCTTCCGCCCGAACCGATCACCAGTATTTTCATCCTGACTCCTTATGTACCGGCAGTTTTCCGAACATGCTGCGCCAGAGCTGCTGGTCCTTGATGATAGCCTTGATTTTGATAATCATGACCCAATTATATGTAAATTTTGAATAATTCTCAAGCCCCGCCAAAAAAAACCGGCTTGAGCGGGCCGGTTCAGTGTAGGGCTTATCCACTTGATCCGGTTTTTCCCCGATTTGACAACGGTTTCCTTTTGGGATACCATTCCGTTTGTTTTGAAATTGATTTTTTCGGATTGGCGGTATGAAGGATATTGATATCATCGTTGACAAAATCGGTCAGGTCATCCTGGGTAAGAAAAAAGAAATCAGGCTGGTCATGGCCTGTCTTCTGGCGCAGGGTCATCTGCTGATCGAGGATATTCCCGGGGTGGGAAAGACCACCCTGGCCCAGGCCCTGGCAAAAGTTCTGGGATTGGCATTCAACCGTATTCAATTTACCAGCGATTTGCTTCCGGCCGATGTGGTCGGGGTATCGGTATTTGACCGCAACAGGCAGGAATTTCATTTTCATCCCGGGCCCCTTTTCGCCCAGATGGTGCTGATCGATGAGTTGAACCGGGCCACGCCACGTACCCAGAGTGCCCTGCTGGAAGCCATGGAGGAGCGTCAGGTATCGGTTGACGCCAACTCCTATCCCCTCCCCGTACCATTTTTTGTCATCGCCACCCAGAATCAGCGCTACCATGTCGGGACCTTCCCCCTTCCCGAATCCCAACTGGATAGGTTTTTCATGAGAATTCAACTGGGTTATCCGGACCATGATTCCGAACGCCGGCTGCTAACCGGAGAAAACCGGCTGGAGATGTTAAAAAAAATTAATCCGGTTTTTGCGGCCGATACCCTGCTGAAGTGGCAAAAACTGGTGCCATCGGTTCATTCGTCCCCGGCCATCCTGGATTATGTTCAGGATATCATTTCCCGCAGCCGCACGGACCAACAACAGTATTTGGGCTTATCCCCGCGGGCCGGTATCGCGCTGTTGAAGGCAGCCCAGGCCTGGGCGTTTATTCAGGGCCGGGATATGGTGCTGCCGGAGGATATTCAGCAGATTGCCGGAAGCGTGCTGGAACACCGCCTGAATCCCGAAGGAAGCAAGGTCAGAGGGATAGGATCTCAGGCAACCGAGCAACTGATCAGATCGGTTCCGGTAATTCGGAATTCTGGAACCGTTTTTCCGAAGACCAATTAAAAATATCGCTAATGCCAGATAAAAAAAGCGGTTTTTCGCTGTCGCTTTCCGGTTTCCAATTCATGCTCGTCATTCTGGCCATGCTTATCGCCGGAATAAATTATTCCAACACCATGGCCTATTTGCTGGCTTTTCTTTGTCTTTCCCTGATGGTGGTTTCGATGCCGGTTGCCCGGTACAGTGCATCCGGCTTGGTTTTTAAATCGATTCAGCCCCAGCCGGCTTTTGCCGGTGGCCAGATGCGAATTGCGGTTGAGGTGGAAAACAACGCGAAGCAAAAATGCCGGGCTTATTTCATCAATATTCCGGATCAGAACGGAATCCGGCGATCTTCGGGACCCTATTCCATCGATCCCGGGTCGGTGGCAGCGATTGATATTTTTGTCCCGGTTCCGCGCCGGGGCCTTCATACCCTTGACGGCATGGTATTCGAAACCTTTTTTCCGCTGGGATTACTGCGTTTCCGGAAGCCGGCGGTGCCCGGGGAAAATTATCTGGTCTTTCCCATGCCCGCCGGCCATAAGCCATGGCCAGCGCCCCGCACCGTCTGGTTTGAAAACATTGAGGGATTCCATTTCAGTGGCGGCGATGATTTCACCGGCCTCAGGCCCTACCGGGCCGGTGAACCGCAGCATCATATTGACTGGAAAGCGTATGCCCGGGGCCGGCCCCTCAGTATTAAAGAATTTTCCAGCGGCGGGTCGCTGCAGGTCTGGTTTGAATGGTCGGCATTGCCCGGCCTGGGCGTCGAAGAACGCCTGTCGCAGCTAACCCGCTGGATACTTGAAGCCGATCAGCAGGGCATGGAATTCGGGCTGCGGCTGCCGGACCATTCCTTTGAACCGGATTTCAGTAGCCTTCACACCCAGAAATGCCTCAGGGCTCTGGCCCTTTTCGGAGACCGGCCATGAGGAAGATATCAGTCCTGAATTTGCCGCCTCTGGCCATTCCCGGTGTCGCGATTGCCTGGCTGGTTGTCTGCCTGATTCTTTCCGCCCTGTTTTTCAGTCCCTATCTGCCCTGGTGGGGAATTGCCGGATGCGTCATCATTGCCCTCTGGAGATACCGGATGCTGCAACGGAAACGTCCCCCGACGTCAAGAACCATCCGTTTACTGCTTGCGGCGCTGGTTATCGGTTCGGTGATTCTGACCTTCCAGTCCTATCTCGGCCGGGAGCCGGGCCTGACAGCCCTGCTGCTCCTGACCGCCCTTAAGTTGCTGGAAATCAACAGCTACCGGGATTTTATGGTTGCTGTTTTTCTGTGCTTCTTCCTGGTTCTGGGCCTATTCCTGTTTACCCAATCCGTGCTGGCTTTTTTATTCATGTCAGCCATGATTCTGCTGCTAACCACGGTGGTCGTCCGAGTCAATTCACCCGTTTCAACCGGTTCGTTAATTGCAGAGGAAATGGCGGTAAAACTGAAAGATTTATTCTCCTCTGCCGGTATTGCGGCCAGGCTGGTAATGGCTTCACTCCCACTGGTTCTGGTCCTGTTTTTGCTGTTTCCCCGGAGTTCGGGCCCCTTGTGGGACCTCCCCCAGGGAGGGATGGGGCGTAGCCGTTCGGGATTCGGAGAATTTATTCGCCCCGGTTATGTGGCCTGGCTGGCCCAGTCTTTTGATACCGCTTTCCGGGTACGCTTCCCCGGCCATGACATGCCGGCCTTCACAGATCTGTATTTCCGGGGCCTGGTGCTTTGGTTTACCGATGGCGATACCTGGTTCCAGGGGGTTTTTCCTTTTCGGCAGTCTGCTCATGAAAAAACGGCGAGTGGCGGCATATGCCAGGAAATCATGCTCGAGCCCCACTTTCACAGCTGGCTGTTTGCGCTTGATCGGCCGGTGTCGTTCCCGCCCTGGTCAGGCAGGATGCCGGGATGGACATTCCGGACCGAGAAACCGGTCGAGCGGCATCTGCTTTACCGTGTGTGTTCGGTGATCCGGCCAGATTCCCCAACAGATTTGCATCCGGTTTCCCGGAGGTGGGGACTTCAGCTACCCAAGCGGCTGAGTCCGAAAATCCGTCGGCTGGCGATGGATCTGAAAAAAAATTGCCTGAATGACCGGGAGATCGTGGCAGCGGTTTTGAATTATTTTCGCCAGCCTTCGTTTACCTACACCCTGAATCCGGGATACCTGGACCGAAAGGCCCCGATCGCGGATTTCCTGTTCCGCAGCCGCAAAGGATTTTGCGAGCATTATGCGGCTGCTTTCGGTGTCCTGATGAGGTCTGCCGGCGTACCGACCCGGGTGCTCATGGGTTATCAGGGTGGGAAATACAATCCGGTCGGCGAGTATCTGGAAGTCAGGCAGGCTGATGCGCATGCCTGGGATGAGGTGTGGATCGAAGAAGAAGGATGGGTAAGGGTGGACCCGACCGCAGTGGTCTCGCCGGAAAGAATTGCCTATGGAGCTGAAATCAGCCGATCGATTTCATCGCTGCCGTCCGTTTCGGAGGCGGAACGCTCCGAGCTCATCCGGAAAAAACTCCATCGAAATTTCTTTGAAAAAATATGGGATACGCTGGCCAATTTCTGGGATAACCTGGACAACAACTGGAACCTGTGGGTGATCGGTTATGACCGGAGCCGGCAGGAGGGACTTCTGGATTCTGTCGGTCTGGTCGATCTAAGCTGGGTAACCCTGCTGGCGGTGCTTGTCGGTTTTATTTCCATATTCATGTTCTTGGTTCGGATGTTAATCATCCGGCAGTCCCGGCTCCGGAATCCCCTGGCCGGTTTGTACCGGATTTTTTGCCGGAAAATGAAAAACCGGGGTGTCGAACGCCATATCTGGGAAGGTCCTCTCGAATTTGGCAACCGGGCGATCCAATCGTTGCCCGCCCAGCGGAAAAATATTGAAATGATTTCCGATCTTTATATTCAGATGCGTTACGGCAGGCAGAAACCAACGGCTCAATCGCTAAAAATATTAAGAACCCTGATTAAAAGATTGAAATATTAAATTTGCCGATCAGCGGCTGCCCCTGATTTTTTTTATGCCGCTGAGCTGTTCCAGGATGATGCCGGCAACGATCATGACCAACCCGGCAAACGAGGCGAAGAGAATTTCTTCGCCCACCAGCCAATGGATGAAAACCAGGGAAATGAAGGGCATGATGTATATCAGTATACTTACTCTGGCGGTTGTTTCCGAGAGTTTGAGCGCCATCAGCCAGAAGTAAAATGACAGACCCATCTCAAAAAATCCGATATAAACCGCGCCCCCGATAGCGGCCAATGGCGGTATCCGGAGTGGATGGAACAACAGGAAAAAAATCAGGACCATTACTGACCCGAAACCGAAGTTCAGGAATAAACGGATGAGGGGGTCGCGCTTGTCCCGGGTATTGATCACCCAGTAAAGCGACCAGAGCACAGAACTTCCCAGGGCCAGTCCCACGCCCAGCGGGCTTCTGATTTTCAGCAGGCTAAAATGTCCTTCGGTGGAGATGATGATCACACCGGCAAAACTGATGAGAATGGACAAAAAAGTTGCCGGCCTGAGTTTTTGGCCGAGTACCGGAATGGAAAAAATCACAATTACGATTCCCCAGATGAGATTCAGGGGCTGGGCCTGCTGGGCCGGCAGCAGTGAATAGGCCTTGAACACAACCAGATAATAGAGGAATGGGCTTAAAAGGCCCATCAGGAAAGAAAGAGCATAATCCTGGCGGGTGAGTTTTTTCAGTTCCGGGAGTTTTTTTTTGAGCAGCAGGATGACAAACAGCACCCCGGTCGAAACCAGGGCGGATATGACCAGCATCTCAACGGTGGTCAGGGATTTCAGGGTCAATTTGAAGGCCGAGGCAACCGTGGACCAGAATAAAATACTCAGTCCGGCATAGAGATAAGCCTTGTTTTGAGACCGCATAAAATTCAGAATCCCAATGATTTTGCCGTTTCCTGAATTTGCAGCCAGGCATTGGCCACGTGGTTCTTTGTCACTCCGGTCTGGCCGATGACCAGGCGCAGGGTAAAATTCCCGTTGAGTTTGGTATGGGTCAGGTAGATTTTTCCCGAATTATTCAGAGCTTCCAGCAACCGGTTGTTGAGGCGGTTCAGGGTTTCCGGGTCATCAATCCCGGCCGGTTTTAAGCGGAAACACAGGGTGGCCAGCGGAACCGGCGCCAGCATCTCAAACCGGTCCGATTTTTCGATCTCATCTTTGAGTTCCTGAGCCCAGCGGATATGGTTCCGGATACGTTCCTGCAGCCCGTCCATCCCGAAATTGCGAATGACGAACCACAGCTTGAGGGCCCGGAAACGCCTGCCCAGTTGAATCCCCCAGTCCCGGTAGTTGTTAACCCGGTCGCCCTCCCGGGTTTTCAGGTATTCGGGCAGGATTTCAAATGTCCGGATCAGGGCTTCGCGGTCCTTTACGAAATAGGCGGAACAGTCAAAATTTGTAAACATCCACTTGTGGGGATTGAATACGAAACTGTCAGCCATTTCAATGCCCTCGATCATCCAGCGTTTTTCCGGAAGCAGAAGGGCGGTGCCGGCGTATGCCGCATCAATATGAAGCCAGGTTTTATATTGCCGGCATATTTTTCCGATTTTGCGGATGGGGTCCAGTGCGGTTGATCCGGTGGTTCCCACCGCCGCCACCACGGCCAGCGGTGTGATTCCGGCATGAATATCACTTTTGATGGCAGCCTCCAGGGCATCGGGATTCATGGCATATTCATGGTCTACCGGAATTTTTCGAAGATTGTTCCTGCCCAGGCCGGCAATTTTCACATCCTTTTCGATCGAGGAATGGGCCTCGGAAGAACAGTAAACCGCCAGGCGGCTGCTGTCAAACAGCCCCTCTTCATTGGACCGGAAATTTGATATTTTTTCCCGGGCGGTCAGAATCGCACACAGCGAGGCTGAGGTGGCGGTATCCTGGATCACCCCGGTAAAATCGCCAGGTAACCCGATCATTTTTCCCAACCATTGCATGACCCGTTCTTCCAGTTCGGTGGCGGCGGGGGATGTCACCCAGCTCATGCACTGGGCACCCATGGTGGCGGTCAGCATTTCGGCCAGTATGGATGGGAAGCTGTTGTTGGCGTTGAAATAGGCAAAAAAGCAGGGGTGCTGCCAGTGGGTCATGCCCGGAAGGATGATGTCCTTGAAGTCTTTCATGATGGTATCCATGGATTCCGGCTGCTGCGGGGGATTTTCCGGCAGCTGGCTGATGATCTCTCCCGGTTTAAGGGGGGAGCGAACCGGATAGGTTTCGATATGATCCAGATAATCAGCCATCCAGTCGACAAATTGATGGGCGGTTGCCCGGAATTCTTCCGAATTCATGAATCCTCCTTCAATGCTTCTTGCGCCAAAGGGTTCGAATCCCTGATTGGCACGGTTCATTGTAACACCGGCGAAAAATATCTTCAATTCAAAATCAGAAGAAAGAAGTTAAGAGGTTGAGAAGATAAGAAGTTGAGAAAGGCAATTCCATCACCTTGCCTGAGAGTGGCTAGTTTCACCTTTTTTTTTCTTTTGGCAGGGTGTATAATGGAACGGATTCTGATGTCGCTCGGATATGGAAAACAAATATACAGAGATAAAAAATTTCCCCTCATATCTGTCATTTTCCTGGCACTTCTGGGAATACTGATTTTTTTCATGATTTTTCCCCGGGGGAATAAATCCGGTTCTATCGATTTTCCCGGTTCGGAGAAATCCGCCGGCAGACAGGCCGAACCGGCCCGGGACACAAAACCGGCTTCCGTACCGGATCAAAGGGCTCTGGCCCAGGCATCTGAGGAGCCGGACACCGGGATTGGCCTGGAGAAAACGGAAATTGGCGAGGAGTTTTCAAATCCGGGTTCCGGCCTATCCACTGGGGCCGGGAATGACGGGCTTTACCGCCTGCAGGCCCGGAAACTTTTTAAAAACCACCAGTACCGTCTGGCGCTGGCCCAGCTGTTGAACGTATCGCTTCCCGGTTATCCGGATTTCCGGGACCAGGGTGTGTGTTATTATGTCCTGGAAGAATATGATTCGGCCCTGGTTCAGCTGCAGAAGGCGGTTGCCATAAGGAATGATGATCCCGTCACCCTGAAGTTCATGGCCTTTACCCTTTACAAATTGGATAACCTTGAGGACAGCCTGAGCTGGACAGAGAAGGCACTGGAAATCGAAAACCAGCCCGAACTGGTCGCCTTTTGCGGCCGACTGAAACGGGAGATTTCCGCCATGAAGGATTATACCGACCGGCGGACAGACCGATTCAAAGTTATTTTCAGCCGTTTTGAGCATGATGATATCAGACTCACGGTATCCGGTATCCTGAAGGATGCTTACCGGGAGATTGGCCGGCAGATGGATTATTATCCACGTCAGGTGCTGACTGTCATCCTGTACGACGAAAAGGCGTTTTTTGATATTACCCGGGTTCCCGCCTGGGTAGGTGGCCTCTATGACGGCAAAATCAGGATTCCCATTAAGGGGGTGGAAGGGCAGGAGGCACTGCTGAAAAGGGTGCTTTTTCACGAGTATACCCATGCCCTGATTCGGGACATCACCTCTTCATGCCCCCTATGGGTTCATGAGGGGCTGGCGGAATATTTTTCCCAGGAAAATCCGGCCAGAATCGGCCAGGTTTTCCCCCTGGATCAACTGGAGAAACGTTTTCCGTCCGGGAATCCCCTGAATGTGATACTGGCCTACCGTGAGAGTTTTTCGGCGGTTTCCGAACTGATTTCCAGGTTCGGCCTGTACCGGATCCGCGAACTGCTGGAAGCCCTGGGGCGCGGCGAGAGTATTGGCACCGCCTTTGAGTCAGTTTTTTTTATCACCTATGAGGCATTCATGAATAGCTGGGGGAGGCAGTAACTTGGAATCGGCCCGGCTGCTTCGATTTTCTACGGTTGACCGCCAATACGGCCCGCAAGAGATCCGGATCAGGGGATCCCGCTTCATTTCATTTATTTATCCGATTTCCCGGGAATCGGACATATCCGGAATTGTGGGCGGGCTGAAGAAAATTTACCATGATGCTTCCCACGTTTGTTTTGCCTTTCGGCTGGAGGATAGGGGTTCGGAACGTTTTCGCCACCATGACGACGGTGAACCGTCGGGAACGGCCGGCCTGCCTATTTACAATGAGATTAAGGGAAAGGATTTCTTCAATGTGCTGGTGGCAGTCGTCCGCTATTTCGGCGGCATCAAGCTCGGAACCGGCGGATTGAGCCGGGCATACGGCCAATCGGCCAAAACGGTCTTGGACAGTGCGGAAAAGATTTCCCGCTATGTTATGAAGCGGGCCTCCATCTCTTTTTCTTATCAGCATACCGGAGAAGTCCGCAATTTGCTGGGCCGGTTCCCGGTTCAGGTTATCGGACAGGATTTCTCCGGAAACGGTGTGAGCATGGAACTGCAAATCCCGGTGCTGTGTTTCGACGAGCTAACCGCCGGCCTGCGGGGCATATGCCGGGGGAACATCGAGATGCATATGGAGCCCGGCTAGCCGGAATCTCTGTCGCTGATATCTTTTTCAATACGGACTCCCCACCGGTTCAGCTTTCTTTTCAGGGTAGAGAGGCTCAGCCCAAGCGCAGCTGCTGTCCGGGTTTTGTTGAATTCATATCCGCGAAGCGTTTCGAGAACGTAGGCCTGTATGTATTCATCCAGCGGGATAACGGTTTCTCGGGATTTTCTGACCGGTAATTGCTCCTCGATGGCCGAATTCAGCTCTTCTCCGAAACCGGAGTAGATGAGTTTTTTTTCCAGATGGTTTCTCAATTCTCTGACGTTTCCGTTCCATTGGTAATTTTTCAGGTCCTCCAGGGAAAAAGACGGATCCAGCTTTTTTTTCCCCATTTTTAGAATCAGTTCATTCCATAGATATTCGGCAATCAGCGGGATGTCCTCTTTCCGGTTTCTCAGGGGAGGCACGAAGATGGTGAAAACGGCGATCCTGAAATACAGGTCTTCCCGGAACCGCTTGGATTCAACCTCCTGCTTCAGGTATTTATTGGTCGAGGTGATAATCCGGACGTCAACCTGGATTTCCTTGGTCCCTCCCAGTTTGATGTAAGATCCTTCCTCCAGCACCCGGAGCAGTTTGGCCTGAAATTCGAGGGGCATTTCTCCGATTTCATCCAGATGGAGGATGCCGTAGTTGGCCATTTCGAAAATCCCCGGTTTTTCCTTGTAGGCTCCGGTGAATGCCCCTTTTTCATATCCGAAGAATTCCGATTCGAACAGATTTTCCGGGATAGAGGCGCAGTTGACACTGATAAATTGCTTATTGCTGCGGGAACTTTCCAGAAAAATATTCCGGGCAATCAGCTCTTTCCCGGTTCCGGTTTCCCCCTCGATCAGCACCGGGCTGTCCGACTGGGCGATCAGGCGGATCATTTTTTTTATCTTAAGCATTTCCGGGCTTTTCCCGATGATTTGATAGGATGATTTCTGATAGGATTCCAGAGCGTCCCGGGAATATTCCAGCTGGAAAATCCGATTTGCATTCTCGATTCTTTTCAGTAATTTTTCCAGTTCCACCGGTTTCTCCAGAAAATCAAAAGCGCCTTTCCGGATGTACTCGTTGATTCGTTTATCCGCCCCGTAGGCAGTCATCAGGATCATCTTGGTGCGGATCCGGTTGTCGATGATATATTCTGAAATGGAGGTTCCTTCTCCGTCAGGCAATTTTTTATCCACCAGGGCCACATGAATGGTGTAGCGGTTGAGCAATTGAATGGCCTCCTCACATCGTTCGGCGGTGTAAACCCGATAACCTTTAGATTCAAGAAAATCCTTGATGGCCAGGGACAGCAAGCGGTCATCCTCGGCCAGCAGGAGCGGGATCAGTTCCTTTTTTGAATGTTTTGTCATCCGTTCAAGGTGTTGGGAATGTAAATGACAAATTTGGCCCCGATTCCGTCTTCGGGCTGAACAGCCTTTATGGTTCCGCCCATACGGGTCATCAGTTTCAGTGAAATCGAAAGCCCGATGCCGTCCCCCCGGTCTTTGGTGGTGTAGAAGGGGGAGAAGATTTTTCCCAGAGATTCCAGGGGGATGGGTTTGCCGTTGTTGCGGTAAATGAGTTTGATATAAAAATCATCGACACTCTCGATGAATATTTCGATTTGTTCTCCGGGTTCCAGAATTTGCAGTGAATTTCGAAGCAGATTCAGCATGATCTGAAAAAAGGCCACCTCATCCAGTTCGACCGTGATCCTGTCATCGATCCGGTTGGAAAACCCAATGGTTTTCTGCTTGAGAATCTCTTCGTTTTGACGATAGACATCTTGGATAATGGACCTTAAATTGACACTTTTCATCTCCAGCTTGTTTTCATTGGAAATGTCCCGGATTCTTTTCAGGAATAAGGATAACCGGTTGATCTCGCTGATGGTCCGTTCGATGTAGTCCGTAATTTTTTCTTTGGGCCATATGGCCAGGTTGAATAATAAAACCTGGAGGCTCATGTTGATCCCGGAAAGGGGATTGCCGATTTCGTGGGCAATCTCGGCTACCAGTTCGGAAAGTTTGGTGAAGAATTCGTTTTCCTGCCTGGACTGGACATAGATGGATTTCGAGGCGATTTCGCTGAGCAATACCGCCACAATATCATCATATATCCGGTAGGTGGAAAAGCCAAAGAGAAAATTCGATCCGTTGTCCCGGACATGAATTTCCTGGTTGATGCTAAACCGGTGCGGGTCATCGACATTATCCCGGATATGGCCGTAGATGTTTTCCATGATTGCTTTTTCTTTTTTAAAGGCGATGTTCCGGAAAAATTCATTGGAAAACAAAACCGATTGTTTCTTGAAGTTGATAAAGATAATGCCCATATTGAAATGGTCGAAAATAGCTTTCAGGTTCGGATTTTCTTTTTTTAAATAATTTTCCAGCCGGATTTTTTCGTTTTTTTCCAACCCGCTGGTTTTGGAATTTTCGGGCATGGATTCAATATAGCAGAAAATAACCCTAAAATCAAATCCGGAATGGTTAATTTGACCCGGTCAATTTGACCCGGTTTGCTGAATGTGACCCTTTCCGGGGATTCAAAAACCATGGAATTGCCGGGAAAAACGTTTTTTTTGTGGTTGGCATCTATTTTGCAACACTTGGTTATTCGGAACAACATGGAAAAACGAATACTGCTGGTCGACGATGAAAAATTCTTCCTGGAAGGGTTGAAGGAGGGGCTTTCCGATTTCAAGGAAATTTTTGCCACCGATATCTGTTTCTCGGTCGATGAAGCCATCAAACTGTTTAAAAAACACCGTTACGACCTGATTATTTCCGATATCCGCATGCCCAGAAAAAGCGGCCTGGATTTATT
>CAZOWT010000005.1:0-34804 GCA_964583345.1 uncultured Clostridia bacterium | reverse complement strand
ATACAGATAAATTCATTATCATTAAAGATTTGATCCGTCCTATTCATCCCTATCACGATTTGAAAGCGCTTTTTCAGATTGGTATGGAACTAAAAAAAATAAAACCGATGATAGTACATACCCATTCATCAAAAGCTGGAATTATCGGTAGATTTGCTGCTACACTCTGCAAAATTCCGATTATCATTCATTCGGTGCATGGTTTTTCATTTTCTCCATTTCAATCGATCCCAAAAAGAAATCTGTATAAATGGCTGGAAAAAAAAATGGCCGGGAAAACCAGTCATTTTATTTTTGTTAGCCGGAATGATTTGGAAACTGCCAGAAATTTGAGATTGGTCAAGAACAATTTTTCTCTCATCAGGAGTGGCTTTCCCCTGGAGGAATTTTTAAAGCGGAAGGCCAATCCGGAAAAATTAAGAAAACAATTCAATATAAAATCCAGAGATTTCGTTTGTGGTATAATCGCCCCATTTAAACCTCAAAAAGGATTGCAGCACCTTATTGAAATTGCCGCTCTTTTATTAAAAAAAACAAAAGATGTGGTATTCTTTTTGGCTGGCGACGGCGAGTTAAGACCTTATATTGAATCAGAATTGAAAAAAAGAAACATCACAGAACACTTCCGCCTGCCAGGTTTTATCAAAAATATTTCCCAGGTTATTGATATATTTGATTGCGGGATATCCACAGCCTTATGGGAAGGATTACCACAAAGCATTGTCCAAATGAGACTCAAAAAAAAATGTGTGGTCGTAAGCGACATTCCCGGGCACCTGGAGATTATCCAAGACAATAAAAATGGATTCATCGTCGATATCTGCGATCATGAAACCTTTGCCGATAAAATATACTATCTAATCACTCATCCCAAAGAAAAATTTCGGCTGGCCAGGTTTCAGGATAATTTCTCAAACTGGGATGCGCAGTTTATGGTTAAAGAACAAGAAAAACTTTATAATTATTTCAAAAAATTAAAACATTCTGAAGAAATGAAAAAATAAGCGGTATGATACAAACATAATAAAACAACCGAAATAAACGCAAGAAACAGAAGGATTGGTTGTTTCAAGAATAAAGAATACAATGTTGTCTGACGATGAGATCATCCAATCGGTTAAAAACGGTCATAAACAACATTTTGAAATTATCATAAACCGTTATAATAAATCCATCCTTAACTTTATCCACAAAATGATCAATGACTACGATGAAGCACAGAGCATTGCGCAGGATGTTTTTATAAAAATATTCAAAACATTGGATCGCTATAAGATGCAAGGAAATTTTCAATCCTACATATTTACCATAGCCAAAAATCTTACCCTGAATCACATAAAAAAAAGAAAACGAATTCTATTGCTGTCATCAAGGGAAAATAACCATTATCTTCGCTATGAAGAGGACAAGCAACATAAACTCGAACAGGAAGGGCGCGAGAAATTGCTCCTTTCAGGTATCAAATCTTTGAAGGAAGACCAGCGTTTGGCGCTCATTCTGAAGGTCTATCTGGGATTTTCTTACAAGAAAATTGCCGAAATCACCGGCTGGTCTATTCCAAAAATTGAAACCCTGATTTCCCGGGCTAAATCCCGGTTGAAAAACAAAATATATTTGCAAGAAAACCGGTTTTAAAATGTTAAAAAAGTGAGGAAGTCATGAATTGTAAGACCGTATTGAACCAATTGAGCTCATATCTGGACGACGAATGCAAGGATAATACACACCGGGAAATAAACGAACATTTGGAAAAATGCCTGAACTGCAGAAAAGAATGGGATTTGATGATTCGAATGGCAGAGGAAATAAGAGGATTGCCGACTATTGTTCCCGAGAAAAACTTCACATTGTCGATTATGACAAAAATTAATGCTCAAAAAAGAATCAAATCGCTTCCATTACCGTCCATTATTTATTCATTCGTTTTCATACTCTTCTTTTTTCTCGGTATCCTTTTATTCAAGAACACCGGTCCTTCCGCAACTCAGGAAATCCGGAATCCAACAATGGTTCAGTTGTTGATGGAAAGCCAGCAGTTGAATAAATTGGCCATAGAAGAAAAAACCATGCAATTGCTTTATGAAAAGGAAAACAATGAAAATCAGTAAGTGGATTAAAATTCTTCTAATTGCCTCGCTGGCTTTTAATTTGGCTTTTGTTACCTCAACAATAGCCAAGAAATTTTTCCAGGACCATGAAAATTCACAAAACAACTCAATACAGTCCCCGGAATTCATTCTCCAAAAAAACCAAAAGCAAGGAGTACGATCTATCATGAATCATTTCAGAATCAGATTGGTAAAATTTAAACAGGATATTCTGGAAAAACGCATGGAAATTATTGAAGAACTGAGCGACCCGGAATGCGATTTTGCACGATTAAAAACCAAAACAAATGAACTAAATACATTCGAAAACCAGATGAACAACCTGTTTGTTGACACCCTGATCAGAATTAATAATTTACTGAATCCTCGACAACGGCTTTCTTTATTATTGAAATTAAGCCAGAACTGGTTTTTTATACATGAACATGAATCAATTCCCAATCATCACCACGACTTCAGAGGATGGAGGAAAAAATGAAAAAGTATTTCAGAATTCCAATGATATTATGGCTTCTTATCGTATTTCCGGTTGTTTTGTCATCAAGCCCATTGACCCACGAAATCATGAAAAAATTTATAACCTGCAATTTTTATAATGAGCATAGCCTTTTTGACGGACGTTTCGTCCTGACTTTTAAAGAGAACATTCAACTTTCAGCCATTCAAGGGAAAAAGATCGAGAAGAAAATGATTCTGTTCGAAGAATCTATGATATCAAGATGTGCCGAGATAAAAATTCAGGAACTTCATCTGGCTTCCTACATTAGATCCGAAAAAATCGACAGAAACGAGGTTAAAAAACTCATCCGGGAAATTAACAAAAATAAAACGACCCTGTCAATTGCATATCTGAATTATTTACTGGACATAAAGTCAATCCTTACCCCCACTCAAATTGACAAATTAAAACAAATAAAAAATAGATTGCGACAGAAAAAAAGAAATGAAATCAGACAACACCGGGAAAATGAGATCCATCCAGGGGTTATGGATCCAGATCATACTTAATTTTGCCAGTCACCGCTCTGAAACCCTGATTTTCCCCCCCTTTTTTACTGCACGGAAATCTTTGTTGTACATGGCTTCAAAAAGTGTCGGTGGCAATTCAAAATCTCCAATCGTAACAGCCATTAATTTTACTGCAAAATCACAATACTTTTGATTCCAAGGTAGATCAAAGAACCACATGATCCGATCATCTCTAATATCAACATAATCCTCCCGGTTCAGCACCCAACCATTCATCCACTGAGGGAGATCTTCCTTTTGAAGCCTGGTATTTTCAATTTCCCAACCGGAAGGCAAAATCTGCACCAATGCCATTTCTTTTAATCTGCGCTGACGGTATTCAACCGGTCCCACCCTAAAATGCGCCCAAAATGCGGTCCCCTGCTTGATCGAAGCTGGATCTATGGATTGACCATCCTCGTTCATCCATTCGACAGAAAGCCACAGATTTTTTTCAATGTCATCTATATCGGGTTTTAACGGAATGCCATTCCATTCCAAAACAACAAACACCCTTTTTAAGTTGGTTTCTTTATCAATAAATATCTCCGCGGATTTTCCATAACCATCTGAAACCGATAAGGAATATTTCAACGTCTCGGTTTGGAAATCAATCTTCTTTTTCCCCGGAAGTTTTATATAACCCTTCATTAATGGCTTTTCTTCTCGAAAATCACCCCGGTTTGCATCGATATATTTGCCCAAGGCCAGCAGGGCATATCCCAACGTCTGGGTGGAATACCAGGCATCACTGGAAATTTCTGCGGACACCTCTTCATACAAATTATCTGCCCGGTTCCAATCGGCAAATAAGGTAGTCATTTCCAGTATAATGGCTTTATCCCTGAGGAATGAACCATAGGAAATTCCCGGATCCGGATACTCTTTTACTGTCACATCAGCCGAATTGGCAATATTTTTTGCAACTTCCCTGTTTCCGGCCAGAAAGTATGTCGCGGCCAGTATCCATTTCTCGGTATTGGTCATTTCCTTAAAACTATTTTCCCGTACCAGGTTCATGGCACCAATTTCGGCTTCTCCAGCCAGAGCCAGTCCGTAAAGCCTGTAAATTCTTTCAAGAAGGCTGTCCCGGGTAGTTAAAGCCATTGATTTTTGAAATCTGATCCATCCTGATAAAAGATTTTCCGGGATAGCATATCCCCGTTTCTTGGCTTCAATAAGGAAATGGCCAGCATAGTTGGTCCCCCAGATATTTACCTGGTTACCTCCAGGCCAAAAAGAAAATCCACCTGAAGCTGTCTGAAATCTGAGTAATCGGTTTATTGCTTCATTGATATGGGTATCGATCATATCCGTATCTTCTGTCTGCTGATTAATAAATTCCTTCAGATATAGCTGGGGAAAAACCGATGAAACCGTCTGCTCGACACATCCATATGGATAATGAATTAGCCAATATAAACGGTGATTTAGATTAAGCTTTTTTTTCCTCATAATTGAAATGACCACCTGGTTGGTCCCGGGAATTCCCCTTCCCGGGATGATAAATTCAACCTTTTCATTGGGGACACATTCTTTGATTTCGGAACTGTAAACTCTGGGAGAATAGGAGCGGATCTGGATATTGGTTTTTTGAGTCGTTTTCAAGCGACCGGAAACAGCCATAATGGTTATTTCAGCAGTGCCCACAGCCGGAAAAGCTTTCAGCCTAAATGAAACGTCCTGGTCTCCCGGTTCTTTAAAATTCAAAATTTGTTTTTCATTTCCAAGAATCTCTACCGGCCCCTGAACGCTAATTGATGCCACGACTTTTTTTACAGATGGTTTTAAAGCAAATACGGTTACAGGCACTGAAAATTTGTCTTCCGGTCCGATTACCCGGGGTAATGTCGGTAAAACCATTAAATCTGTTTTTACCGGAACTGTTTTTTCAGCCATGCCATAACATCCGTTCCTGGCTGACGCCACCATTACCCTGACCGATCCAATATAATTGGGCATTTTAAAACTAAGCCGTGCATACCCCTGCTCGTCTGTCATTTGCGGTCCCTGAAACATCGAAACCGCTTTAAAGCGTTTTTTCTCCCGAGATTCCTTTTGGTAACCACTCCTGTCATCCGCTTCCATTTCACCACCGATTGAGAATAACTTGAAGATATCGCCTTTGTGTGCACCAATAATATAAGAATAAAGATCATAAGTTTTTACACCCAGTCTCTGTTTTTTAAAAAAATACTTCCAGGGGTCAGGTGATTCGAAACGGGTTAGATCAAGCAGGCCTTCATCTACAATCGCCACCGTGAATTGAGTCGGTTTTCGGTCAGAAGTCCTAATCTCAACCGTAAAATCCTGATTGGAAGACAATTCATCGGGTATGTTTATCGAAATGTTTTGCTTGGTCAGGGGATCTTCAACCATCAGCGGAATAATCCCATACATCCTCAGCGGCCGATCATTAAGGGTTTGATCATGCGGTTGCATGATTGATACTGAAACATAAACATTGGGTAACATTTCCGAGGTAATGGGGATCGATACCCTAGTTTCAGATACTTCTGCACGACATTTTTGAACAGTGGAATTCAGAATTTTATTGGCTTTCTCAACGGTCATATGGATTAATCCCCTGTCAGGAGATGGAAATGACACGACAGCAGTATCTCCGGGATGATAAACCTTTCTGTCGGTTTTAAGAACGATAGTTCCGGCACTATCATCTCCTACCGGAGAATCACCCCAATAGTATGCACTGAAGAAAAAACCTGCCACATGACCTTTTTGAAGCCCCTGTTTTACCTCAATAAAATATTCCCCGCTATTTTCTGGTGTAAATTCAATAGCAACCGGAACATTTTTCGAAATGATATTCCCCTCTTTTATTAATTTTGTGTAGGTATCTTTTTTATAACGAATGCGAAAATCATCCATAGAATCGTATTCCCACCACCAATACCTGGAATTCCGATAAATGCTATAATTCAAAGTTCTTCCGGATACAATCTGACCATTATTGTTTACCAGGATGGAATTGATGTCAATTGGATCGCCAACGCGGCCATAACCATATCTGAAAACAGGTTTCTGAATGCCCACGTAATATTTATAGGGGTTAATGGAAACCATTAAATCATTTTTTGTCAAACGACCGCCTTTTTCATATACTTTAGCGGAAACATTTGCCGAAATTGCTGAAGGAACATCCTTTAATGGTGGGAGTGTCCAGATTATTCTCGTCTGGCCATTTTCATCCAGCTTACCCTGAAATATATTGTTTATCATTGATTTGAAACCCATAGCCTCATTGCTAAAATCAAAACCCGGGAACCGGGGAAACCGCATTTCCCTATGTCTCAAAGTAACACCGACTTCCGCGGCAAGAAAAGACGCTGGATTTCCAAACAAATATTTTGATTCAAGATCCAACCCCAATTGTGTATCCTCTGGATTCAGTATGGATTTATCCGGTTCGAGATTAACCTTCAAGCGATACGGGACAACTGTTTCAATTTTTAAGGGATGAAAAAATGTTTTGCTCCCAACCAAAAATTTTGCTTTCCAGTTTCCGGTAAGATCTTCTTCTTTACCCTGGAAAAGAAAAGAATTGAATCCATCCTTACTGATTTTAGCAGTTTTATTAAACATCAACTGATTTTTCGGATTGTATATTTTCAGTGTAACCGGATGATTTTCAGGAAAGGTATTTTCCTGGTTTCTGGCAATTAATGACAAATTGATCGGATCCCCTGGACGGTATACACCCCTTTCAGTATAAACAAATGCCCGCACCTCATCCGGAGGTAACAATTCACCGCCGATATCAAAGGATGAGAGGTTCCATGCCATTTCAGCAGGATGAATAAAACTTCTCTGTTCCCCTTTTTCAGCTTCCACATAAAAAACCTTTTCCTCGATGTCGGAAAACAAAACCTGTCCGTCGCTATCTGTAAATTTAGTTGCCAGGAGCTGGTTTTGAAATGTTTTTAGACTGATTTTAACATTTTTTATGGGATTCGAATCCAGGATATTTGTTGCCAGAACCAAATGGGTACCGGTTCCTCTTTTATAAGTTAATCCAATATCACTTAAAACCAAAGCTTTATATACCCGTCCATGACGCCATAGATACCCGGAGGAATTCGGATTTGAATAATATTCGGTGCCATAATAATAACGGTTTTCTTTGGTCAATCCGGAATACAGCATATCCGACTTTTTAAATGAAAGGGTGATCAAAAAGAGGCCTTTTTCCTCCGATTTTAATATTTTTTTTAAATCCAGCTGCTGATTTAGCCACCTGTTTTTGACCTCTCCGACCGCTAACTGCCTATCGACAACCGTAATCCCCACCCGATTAATATTGTATTGATTGAAGTCCTGGTTCCGCTGTTTTTGAGACTTCAGTTGCTCGGTTTGCAAAAACTGACCGAGATTTGATTCAAAAACCTTTTTAATATTCAGTCGTATGTTTTTAACATTAATGGTCCGAAAATTAATTTTCTGCTGGTTAGCAGATGGAAGGAAAACTCCATTATTCAAAAAAACAACTTCTGGTTTTTTATCCTCAAATGCAACCTGCGTGGTTATTCCCTTTGAAAGATAGGTTCCCCATTTACTTCTAATCCCGGAAACAGCAAGGGTATATACCTGTCCAAATTGAAAATCACCTTCCACATAAATGCTCTTCTCAATTGACTTGACAGTGATATCCACTCCTGGATTGACACTGACAAGTCCGGTTATAT
Organism: uncultured Clostridia bacterium; assembly: GCA_964583345.1. GTDB lineage: Bacteria > Acidobacteriota > Aminicenantia > UBA2199 > UBA2199 > CAZOWT01. The sequence continues at coordinate 26,985 of CAZOWT010000005.1, read as the reverse complement.
CCTGCCTGGAATCCAAAATGTCCGAAAAACGAATCTCAAGACCTGGCCGTTTTCCCTGATCAAGCAGGTCCACTTCTTTTAATTTGAATTCCTGGGGGGGTTCCAGTGTAAAGATTTTTTCGATATGATCCGATAGATCGAGAGGTTTTTTATGAATTTGCAGTAAAAAATTCTGGGCTTTATCGCCGCGATGAATCGGAGGAGAAAAGAAAGAAAATTCGAAGCCGGTTCTCAGTTCCTGCCATTGCAGCGGAAGTATCCGGCCTTCTTTGAGTAGCCTGACTGAGGATTTTACATTTGAAAAAGCCACCGATTCGGTAAAAACAATAGTTCCAGTATAAATAACCACCTTAGGATCATTATTATTCCTGAGTTCAAAATCTCCACTTAATCTACTGATTTCCCGGCCGGACACTTCAAATTGAAAAACAATAGACTCCTGTTTTTTCAGAGAAGGAAATAGATTTTTCAGATTTAAGGTGCCCTTGTATTTCCGCCTGAATGGAAGTTTCTGATGAGACTGGAATGCAAGCGTTTGGTTATCCTTCCAGCGCAATACCCCCTGGATTTCAGGCGAAAATGAAAAAACCGATTTCTTTATCTCAGATCCGATCTGTTTATCCTTTACAACCGGATGAACAAATCGGACAAATATTTCATCGGATGGAGAAATAATCCCGGAAGTAATATGGCTAACGAGTTCTGCTGTGCTTTGGGCAAGCCTTTCGCCATCGGATATTTCCTTTTTTCCTTTGCAGCTTCCGATAACCACAGTCAAAATAAGGGTTGATGCTACCAGGATAAACAAGCCAAATGAATACAACAATCTTTTGTTTTTTGAATGGAACATTGTTGCACCTCACCAATTTTTCTTTGGTTGAATTATATCGGTCACGAAAATAAATTGCAATCGAAAATATAAATTCAATCCGAAAACAGGTACTGTAAAATTCAGAAATTGATTAAAAAACTAATTTGATTTTCCCCTTGATTGCCAGTTGATCTGATACTCGGTATATGCATCAAAGCGGGTTAAAGATTTGGTAATATTAACCTGCAGATTTTTACAACCATTTATTTCCAGCCCCCTTTGTATCCATCCTCCAATCCGGAATTCTGTGGTGCTGTCCATTTCCGGGAAACAGGTAATATGCAAGATAGACAGACCATCGCTGTTTTCCACAATTCTCGATTCGCAAGGGCGATAATATTCTGACAAATATCCGGCACCCTTATTCACAAAAAAATTTGGAGAAGGAAACTTAATCAGAAGTTTTGATATCCCGCCGAATCTGTTATCGGCGCTGTATCGGCCCAGTTCCCAGGCTGCGGATTTGAGGTTCCAGTTGTAAAACAGATGGGCGATATTTGCGGTTGGTTCAATTAAAACGGTCTTTAACGAATACCATTTATTGCCATCGATCTTCGATTCATATATGTGGCGGGCTTCGGGTGTTATTTTACTCAGCCAATAAATGAGTCCCTCTTCACCAAAATTTTTTTTAATAAATCCGGGAATAACAACAATTGCTTTACCCCGTACCTGCATGCCGGAATTTTTTATTGGGTGCGCCATGGAATATTTTACGACACCGTGGTAAAAATAACAAGAATGGTTAACGGGAAAGTGGAGAATTCCGGTCAGAAGATTCGGCAAAGCCTTAAACAGGCTATATCCAGATTTTTAAGCCATGGTATAATATGTTTTTGATCACAACATGCCCGAACTGCCCGAAGTTGAAACCATTGTCCGCCAAATGGAGCCAGTCCTTTTAGGGAAAAAAATAATAGAAATCAAAATTTATTGGCATCGTTCCATTCAGGGTAATGTAGAGGATTACGAGCGATCACTGGTAGGTCAAATTATCACAGGTGTATGGAGGCGGGGAAAATATTTTTGTTTTTCATTGAGAAACGGTAAATGCGCGACGATTCATATGGGAATGAGCGGAAAATTAATTTTTAATGAGAACCAATGCCCTAATAAACATCTCCGAATAGAATTTGTGCTCAGTCAGGATTATTTATTGGATTTTATCGATATGCGCAAATTTGGCAAATCCAGAATTTGGAAAAACAAAGAAGAATTACTGCCCCGATTGGGCCCTGAACCGCTTGATTCACAAATAGTTTACCACTCTCTTCAAATACTGAAAACCAACCGTCCGATAAAATCCGTATTGCTCGATCAAAGCGTTATCGCCGGAATCGGAAACATATATGCGGATGAATCGCTTTTCAGGGCGGGAATACATCCTCTTTCTGCTTCCTCTCAAATCGATCCTATAAAGCTCAAGCGCTTGAGTCAGGAAATTCCCCGGGTGCTGGACAGTGCCATTCAAAATATGGGGACGACTATTTCGCAATATCGGCCGCCAAACCAGCTTCAGGGTCAAAATCAACACTACCTAAAAGTTTACGGTTTCACAGGCAAAGCATGTAGAAGATGCGGGAATCTCATTACACGGATCAGAATTAACGGTCGCAGCAGCCATTTTTGTCCAAAATGCCAACCCGAACCAGAAGAGATGCTTATCGGTAAATGAAAAAAGCTAGCGTATCGCTTTGAAACAATGATCGGAACATCTTAAAATCCATTAACAAGAGATCTTTTAAATATTTTATTCTGCCAACTGACCTGATTTAATACATAAAAATTAAAATCTCTGTTTTTTGTAAATCTCAAAATGACTATCAACAATCAATTTTTTCACTGATTCCGTTCTGGAAACAAAATTGCTGATTCTTCCATATGATTCATTCCAGAAGTACCGGATACCCGGTTATGAGGATTCATTACCGAAAATATTATATTTTTCTGTTGAAAACCAATGGTTGATAAACAATTAATTCTGGAAGTCAAAGAATTCATTAAATATATGGAAGCGCCACAGGTAGAAGAAGTTCAAAAAAGAAAAGATAAAAGTCTGAACCCGGAAGAAATGTATATATCCTTACGCAACAGAGAAAGGGAAGATAATATAAAATTCATCATTCAATATCTTCTATTTTTTTTACAGGATATACCGGTTACCCTGATATCTGAATTGGAAGTAAATCCTTATGAACAATTCAGGTCTTTTGTGATTTTCCAGATCAAATTATTAAAAGATATAGATGTAATCAAGGCCATCATCCGTGATGGACAGTATAAAGATTCCTTGTCGAATTGGAATGAATATTACTGGAGATTAAGAACATCAAAAATTTATCAAGATGCGATGGAACAGCTTAAAGGAAAAGTATTTGGATCACTTCAGGATTGTTATCATGGCTTCATGATTCTGGGTGAATTATGCCAATTATGGTTTGATATTCGCTACAAGAACAATTTCCCCATTCGTCATTGTGATATCTTGACTTATAAATTAACCCAGACATTGATAAAAAAATTAGAAAAAATGATCCCAAACGAATAGAAAACAGGATTTTTTCACCAAGAAGCTCCCCAAATGTTCTGGAAAAAACCGAAAGGATTAATGCCCGAATCCCTTAACCATCAATTCGCCGGCCGTAATTCTGATTGGAAGCCGATTTTCTTCCGGGGGAAGGGGGCAGGTGGCGTACGGCGAAAAAACGCAAGGAGGATTATAGGACTTATTAAAATCAATCCAGCACATTCCATTTTTGTCCGGTTTTTCAACCACCAGGAAACGGCCTCCGCCATAGGTTTCATGGGTATTGGTCAAATCTCCAAAAACCAGAAAAAAATCCCGGTCTTCTTCGAATGGAAATAACCTGAAAGATTTACCTCTGAACCGAAAAACCAGCACACCTGGACAGGGTTGTTCTTCGAGATAACCCAGAACAGTGGGTGTCTTGATAATGCGAGGATTTTCAAACTTTTCAAAAACTGCTTTAATCCGCCAGCCAGAATCGATTGGAAACATTTCGATTTTTTTCAACTGTTTCATCCGCGGGTGTTTGGCATCCTTCAAGCGGATTCCCAATCGATTCCCGCGTTTTACTACAAACCAGCTTAAGGAATGAAACTTCAATATCGTGGGCTTGGACGATGAATCATTTTCGAGTACTATTTCTTTCACCGGTTTATTGTTGTGATAAACATCAACGGTATTATCCGCTCTGAATTTAACAATTCCTTTCTTGAGAATAAATACCCCGATATATTCAGGAAGTCCTTCAATATGAATGATAAAGTCATTGTCTGAATCCCCACCAAAGGTATTTTCACCCTCTTCAAGCCAAAATAACCCGGCCAGACTCAGCCAGCTGTCCGGGGCTTTTAACCGTTCCAGTCTTTGCTTCTGCCAAAGCCTAATTTGTTTGATATAAGAATCATCCGTTTCTTTGGATCCCGATGTCCCGCAATTCAAAAACATAAACAGAACACATATCATAGAAAGCAGTTTCATTTTCAATATTTTTGACATGGCAAACACCTCGTTATTACAATTTTATTCCGGATTTTCCATATTATCCCAATCCAATATAAATATCAACAATATCGTTTCTATCTATGCTTGATTTGCTTATTCGGGATCACTAAAATAAGAATGCGAGGTCATAATGAAAATATCAATATTTGGAACCGGTTTAATGGGAAAACCCATTGCCCTGCGCTTGGCTGAAGCCGGACATAATGTTTCGGTTTATAACCGAACCCGCTCCAAGACATATGTTTTTAAACAACATGATATTCATGTGTCCGCCTCTGTCAGGGAAACCGTTCAAAAGTCAGAACTTCTAATTATTATTCTTGCCGACTATCCGGCTATCCATGAAACATTTCAACCTGATCAAGCACTGGATTTTGGAAACAAAACCTTTATCCAGATGGGAACCATTTCTCCCGGCCAGTCACTGGATTTAAAAGAATTTTTTACCAAAAGGGGAGCTGAGTATCTGGAAGCCCCGGTTCTGGGAAGTGTTCCCCAGGTCGAAAATGGAACACTTTTTATTCTATTTGGAGGAAACCGGTCTCAATTCAACTGTTGGGAAAAAAAACTTTCCCATCTGGGAGATAAAAGATATTTTCTGGGTCAGGTGGGTAATGCCATGGCAGTCAAACTGGCATTAAATCAATTGATCATTTCTTTGACCGTGGCTTTTTCCATGAGTCTGGGGTTCATTCAGAAAAAAGGATTGGATATAGAAATTTTCATGAATATTTTACGCCAGAGTGCACTATATGCACCCACATTTGATAAAAAACTTCACCGGATGATGAAACGAAATTTTGTCAATCCCAATTTCCCGCTTAAACATCTTCTGAAAGATTTGAATCTGATCCTGGACGAATTCTCCCAATCGGGGATTGCGGTCGATTCATTAAAAAAAACCGGAAATTTGCTCTCAAGAGCCATGGATCAGGGATACGCTGACCTTGACTATTCAGCCTTATATAACGTCATTAATCCGATAGAAAAAAAGTAAATTGCGGTTCCCGGCAAGCAAGAATTCCGGCTATATCCCTTTAAAAAACTATTTCTCGCCAAAGGGGAGCCATAAATAGTAAATCCCCGGGTTCAAGGTCGTTAACATCCTGTTCAAACCTTTTATTTCCAATTTGAGCGGGTTTTCTCCCGATTCGTTTCCGGCATAAATATTGGTTTTTTTTAATGGGTAATAAGAATAAGCAATTACCGATGCATCTTGAATACCTGCCAAGGATAATGTCTTTTGAAAAGCACTTTCGAAATACCCGAGTTTATCGACCAAGTTGAACTCCAGAGCCTGACTGCCGATATACACCCGGCCATCGGCGAGTTCCTTTATTTTTTCCATGGTCAACAAATTCTTTCGGTTCCGATAGACAACCTGAAGAAATTTTTCATAAAAAACATCAACCATGGATTGGAAGTACTTCTTTTCATCAGGCGTCATTGCCCGATAAGGGCTTCCGGAATCTTTCATGTTTCCTGATTTTACGATATTGAATTTTATTCCCAGTCTGGACAAAATCACACTGAAATCAGGCATAATACCAATTACGCCTATACTTCCGGTAATGGTTGTCGGATGGGCAATAATATAATCGCAGGCAGAAGCGATATAATAACCGCCAGAAGTGGCCATACCCATCATCAGGGCCACAAGAGGAATTTTGGTTTTTTGTTTAAACTGCATCAGCTCATGATATATGATATCGCTGGCTGTTCCCTCACCTCCGGGTGTATTCAGCCTCAAGATAACTCCTTTTACATAAGGATCATCAGAAGCCATTTCCAGGCGGTAATAAATGCTGGAAATCAAATCACCCTCCCGGTTAAAAAATCCCACGGTATTTCCACTGGATTCAATCACACCAGATATATCAATAACAAGGACCTTGCTTTTTTCAGGGCTTTTCTTTAATACCACTTCCTGAATTTTTTCCTTTCCCAAAAAATCAAGATGAAAATGGGGAGAGCATGCTATAATCGTAAATAAGAAAAAAATAATCGGTGCATTTTTTTTTATCATCCTTTCTCTCCTTTTAAGCCATCAGCCAGGATCATTCGGATTGCCTTTTCAGTTCAGTTATTAAAAAATCACTGGACGTAACGCGGGCATAAGCTGAAGCCAATGTGGCCAGTGTCGAAGCCTGAACAAACCGTGCCGGTACAACAATGCCGCCAAATTCCAGGTCTCTGGTTGCACAGGCATCATGAATAACCACAACCGAAAAACCCAGATCAGCAGCCGCACGAACGGCAGCCTCAAGACACATATGGGTCTGCATTCCACAAAATATCAACATTTTGATTTCAAGCTTTTTCAAATATTCATAAAGCCCGGTTTCCAGAAAACTATTGACCTCATGTTTGACAAATATTTTTTCTCCGATTCGCGGAATTACCTGTCTGTGAAAATCCCATCCAGAATCCAAATTTTTGTCGGCCTGTTCTTTAGAAACAGGCTCATGTTTCACATGAATGACCGGAAGCTTGTTCTCCCGGAAAATTTCCAAAACTTTTCCGGCTTTCTGACTGGCGGTTTCACTATCAACCAGGGGAAGTTTTCCATTTGTAAAATAAAAATTCTGAATGTCGATGAGCAGCAGAGCCGTGTGCCGGTCAATAACTATCTCCGGTTCCGGTTTTGATTCCGGGAGCAATGGAGGGGAGAAAATCATGAATAGACCTATAACTAACCAAACAAATTTTTTTTTCATCGGAACTTTATTTTTAATATTCTTTACTTTTATTTTTCATCTGGATATAAAATGAATTCTCCATTTTGAATAATGATATCATTGTTGAAATCGGTTATTGCCTTGATTGAATATGATCCGTTCTGTTTAAAACCATTAAACAGACCATCGCGTCCACCTGAACCAAGATAATATTCAGTTTTGCTTTTCCCGATGCTATAGGCAAAATCATTCCCCCAGGCATCTTTTATAGGCAATTGTTTTATATATTCCGGTTCCAGTTGGACCCTGATTTCAGCAATCGAATTTCCTTGTGGTGCCACCCTTTTTTCCAATATATATCTTTCAATAGCCACCGCAATGGCTTTCATGTCAGCCATGGTAGCCTTCTGTTTGGCTTTTTGAGCGGAAGTAAGCATATTGGGAATGGCGACCGCAGAAATCGCTCCGACTATTGCCGACATCGGTAAAAGGGCAATATATTCAAAATTAAAATTGTGATTAAAATTAATCACCAGACCACTGTCGGTATTTTGAGTAACCGAATACAAGGACAGCTCTTTGGGGAGCATATCAAAAAATTCTGATGTGATTTTATTTTCTTCTTGCTTGAGATTGCCGGATGCCTGGGTTGTTTTATGCTGAATATCTATAATCAATCGAAACAATCTTGAACTTACAAATCTGAAACCGTTTCCTTTTTCAGGCATATATGCAGACATTTTTTTAAATTCATCGGTTATTATCAATCCATCTCCATTCTTCAGGCTGTTAAACATGGAATCCACCATGGTTTCATTTGATGCCAAAAACAACAGATGGTCCCTTTGCCAAATCACGGGTTTCAAAGGAACAGGCATGGGGGGAAGCGGAATAATCAGTTTTTCCACTCCTTTTTCCTCCGACTTCTGAGCAAAAGGGAGCTTTTTTTGCAAAAGATCGAATAGATAGGAATCATGGGTTGAAAAAACCAGAACAAAATCAGGATTGGGAATTTCAACCTGAAAATTTCCTAGTGGCAGCATGGTTTTTTTATCTTTATTCAGGACGAGCACCATTCCCATACGGCCCGAGAACGATCCCAGTAGCTTTTCCAGTTCAATGCCCTGTGATTTCAAAAGCGGTTCCAGGGAAAGAACACTTTTTTTCACTTCAGGAATATTGGATGTTTCGGCTTCGTTTTTTATCCATTCCCACAAGGCCTTCATGTTAAAGTCATGGAATCCGGCCATTACCGTATCTGCAGGTAACATTTTCAATTCGTCCTGGCCGTGGGGTTTATCCTGCATCAATTGCCAAATAATGCCTTTTCCCCTGTCCTGATAATGGTGCAGCACAAAATTCGTGTGATTGAGATTATTTCCGATAGCGATAGAACTCATTCCCAGGCCACTAATTTCCATAAAACCGGAATCTTTTACCAATTTGAAGACAAAATCAAAAACCTGCAGCGGATTCAATTTCGAAATTTGATCTGCCGGCATTTGATCTCCCAGAATTTTTCTCAATGTTGTGGCAAACTTTTCAACTTTTTGAATGATTTTTTCCGAACTGACATAAAAATATAGATCCCCTCCCATATTGAGGTGAGAGGTTACCTCATAAAAACTGTTTTTTTCTACTGATTCAATTTTTTGGGGTGTGGTCTCATGAAATATAAAAAACACGGCAACGGCTCCGATGATCAATCCAACAACCAAGGAAACTAAAATTTTTTTCATCTCATTACCTCCTAACCTGTTTTTATTATAGACCATTCTAAAAAAAAAATGAATAAAATTCCTTTTTTTCAATAATTCTGAAAAAAAATTATGGATTTGACATTCAATGTTCGGATTTAATCATTTTAGCGGAATAAAGGCAAAATGAAAATCCTCCACCTGAAATCTCTTATACTTATAAATTAAGCAAAACACGAATAAACAAAAAAATTTTGGATTTAAAGTTAAAAAAGGAAATATCTGAAAAATTGTCATCATAAAGCTACTAATATCCACATCTTTTGAAATTTATGTTAAAAACCCTGAATCAAGCTTTTTTCATACCCTTTTCCACATTTTCACAACCATGGGGCCAGTACTCAACGATCATTCTTTTTTCGTTTACTGCTCAATTGAATGGTAGCAAAGATGATGATAATTCCAAATATAACCAGTAAAACTCCCAAAAGCAATCCGGTTATACCGAATTCACCGGCAAAGAGTTTGGACAGCCCATCCATCATTGATATTAATCCTCGGTATGATTATATCATAATCTATCAGGGTAGAAGCAACGATAATTTTGGAATCGACGATATATCGCGGTTAACCTGGGTTACCGGTATTATTTTTTTCAGAAAAATGATATAATTTTATTCCATGAAAGCGGTATTGAACATTCCCAACAGCCTAAGCCTGTTGCGAATCCTCATGATTCCGGTTTTATTCCTGATGATTATCAATTTCACCCCGAAAATTTATACCCTGCTGATTGCCCTGTATTTTTTTACCATTCTGTTAGATTTCCTGGACGGATTCATTGCCAGAGCTTTTTCTCAGGAAACAGAATTGGGGAAAATTCTGGACCCGCTGGCCGACAAAGCGCTTGTTTTGATTCTGGTAATCGCCCTTATTGTCACATCGAACTTTCCGCTTTGGTTGGCTATTCCTATCATTTTGCGCGATTCCATGATACTATTGGCCAGTTATCTCATCTACAGAAGATCCCATTCGGTAAAATCATCGATTATTATCGGAAAAATCACTTTTGCATCGCTTAGCGTACTGATTTTCATCTTTGTTATTGATTTAAATCCGATGATCGACCTCGAAATCCTGAAAAGATTTACCGCTTCACTGACCATGAGTTTTTTAATTTGGTCTTTTGGAGAATATTTTATGGTTTATAAGGAAATCAAAAATGGCAGACAAAAAAACAATTTTAATCATTGATGATGATGCGGATATTAGAGATTTATTAAAAGATTTTCTTGAAGAAAAAAGCTTCAATATTTTAACTGCCGAGAATGGTCAACGGGCAATTGAAATAAGCGAAGGACAGCCCGTGAATCTGGTTATTTCCGATATGCTGCTTCCCGGTGTGCATGGAATCGATGTCGTCAAGATCATTAAAAAGAAACTTGCAATTCCAATTATTGTCATTTCCGGTGTTTATAAAAAGGGAGAAATTACCAGTTTTTTGGAAAGCGACTATGTGGATGCTTATTTTCTAAAACCACTAAATTTGGATGGCCTGCTTTCGACCATAAAATCTTTATTAAATGGTTGAACCATATCGCACTTTCAATTCATTTTTAAAACTGAAATTTCCCGGCCAAAAGGTCAGAAAAATTCCGATAAACGCCGGATTTTCCTGCCCGAACAAAGATGGACTTTTATCATCCCTGGGCTGTATCTTTTGTGATGAATACGGGTCTGGCCCAATTCAATATCATCATATTGGCATCAGGCAACAAATTGAGGATTTTATCAACCACCACCCCGGCAAAAAATATATTGCCTATTATCAAGCCTATACAAATACCTATGCCCCGGTTGAGGAATTAAAGAAAAAGTATGAAATCATTTTTTCATACCAAGATATCCTCGGACTTTTCATCGGCACCAGACCGGACGCCATCGAAAATGAAACATATGAATTATTGAAAGAATTAAACCGGAAAACCTATCTCTCCGTAGAACTGGGCCTGCAGTCCGTCCACAACAAAAGTCTTTCCTTTCTGAATCGAAACCACTCCTACTCCCAATTTCTGGAGACCTTCTCCACTCTAAAAGCATTTCATATCGATACCGTGGTCCATTTGATTATCGGAATTCCCGGAGAATCGTTTACCGATATGCTGGCCACTGTAAAAGAGATGAACCGATTAAAACCTGCCGGCATTAAATTTCATCTCCTGCATATATTGGAAAACACAACTTTATACCGCCTGTTCAAACAAAATCAAATCCAACTCATGACGATAGACCAATATATCGAAACCATGATTTATCTCTTGGAACACCTGGATCCCTCAATCGTGATTCACCGGATTACCGGAGAAAGAGAACCGGAACTGTTTGTCGCACCTGGCTGGGCACTTAATAAAATAAATGTAATCAACAGGCTTAAATCCAAAATGGTTGAAAACCGGATCGTCCAGGGTGACAAGCTGATCAAAAGAACAAAAAAACAAGATAAAGCACTTTAAACAAAAAAGGAGAAACATGACACAAACATCTAAAAAATGCTTGTATTTTTTTATTTCCGGTCTTTTTATTTTATCACTCCTTAGCACTCCGCTCCACGGAGATAAACCACAGCAAAATTCTCAACAACTTATACTGGACGGAATGCATTCAATTTCCAGTCATGTGCTGTTTGGTTATGTCAAAGAACTTTGTTCGGAAAGATATGGAGGCCGGCTCACGGGAACCCAAGGTTTCAATTCTGCCGCCCACTGGGTGTCCGGATTATTAAAAAAAATGGGAGTGCTGCCTGCCGGAGACAATAAATCTTATCTGCAGGCCTTTCCCAATCCTTACACGCTGGTTTTTGAAGGATCCAGTTTATCCCTCAATATTCCCCTGAATGAAAAAGATGAAATCCAAAAATATTACCGCTATGAAACAGATTTTATTCCGGGTTCAACTTCAGACAACGGCGAAGTGACTGCAGAAGTGATATATGTGGGCTATGGAATTACGGCTCCAGAGTTGGGATTTGATGAATACCAGCATGTTGATGTGTCTGGAAAAATTGTTTTAATGGAAAGAGAGGTCCCGGTCTCACCGGAAAAAGATCCCGATGAATTTAAAAGATGGCGTCCCTATTCATTTCATCAATATAAGGTTCAAAATGCCAAAGCCCACGGAGCCGCTGGAATGCTATACAACTACCATATTACCAATCCCAATTGCCTGTTTATAAAAGATTTTATTCTTACCTATATCGGTCCTTCGGTTATCCGTGACATTTTTTTGGGAACCGGCAAAGATCATGATCAGGTAGTGGATCAGATTCAAGAAACGCTTAAGCCACAATCTTTTGCCACCCATAAAATATTTTCTTTGAAAAATAAGACCGAACATCACCCCGAAGGAATTGCCTACAATATTGTCGGCATCATCAAGGGTCATGATCCGTATTTAAAAAATGAGGCGATTGTTATCGGCGCCCATTTGGATCATGTGGGACTTAACCATCTTTTGATGCCGGGGGCCAACGACAATGCATCCGGAGTATCTGTCGTTCTGGGTGTAACCGAAGCAATATCGAAATTGCCTTTTCCGCTCAAACGCAGCATTATCGTTATCCTGTTCGGAGCGGAAGAACAGGGGGTTATGGGATCTGAATACTATCTTAACCATCCCGCAATTCCCAACAGCCATCTTTTGGCCTTTATCAACCTGGACGGGGTCGGAAGGGGTACCGGGATTGAAGCACTGGCAGCTAAAAATTATCCAGGAATTTGGAAATTTTTCCGGATTGCAAATAATCGATTAGTCCACCAAAAAATAAACGAATATTATTTCCAAAATCTGGCCAGGCCCAGATTGGATGCCGCTCGATTCATGTGGGCCGGCGTTCCCAGCATTTCTTTTTCCACTTTCGGATCTCCTGACCTTCCTTATGAAATTTATCACCGGACTCTGGATACTCCCAAAATTATAACCCCGGAAATAATGGAAGATCTGGCGCAATTGATTTTTGTTGCCATGGTGGAGATGGCGGGATATTAAAAACCGGAAGCAAATACCCGGGATAAAAAGAATCCGTCTATAACCCAATTTATGGCATTGCAAACATTTACATATCCTGAAACCATCCACGAGAAAATCCCAGCAAACGGGCATGGTGTTTTACGGTTTGGTATTCTTCACGAGATATGCGGCGATTGACCACAGAGTCACAGGCTTTATAAGCCGGAAAATATTGACTCATAAGGCTTAAATAGGCTTTGTTCAAACCATTTTTCGCCAAAATGTCCAGCACTGTTGTCGAATTTTCCAATTGGCCGGGAAGGATAAGGTGTCGGATCAGCAATCCTCTTCGCCCGATTCCTTCTTTATCACATTTCAATATACCGGTTTGATGGAACATTTCACGAACCGCTCTCAGGGCATTTTCAGTATAGTTTTTTACACCTGACAGTTGCAACGCCAGTTCATCAAAATAGTATTTAAAATCCGGCATATAAATGTCCACAACTCCATTCAAAATCTTTATGATTTTTTCTCGTTCGTATCCACTGGTGTTATACACGATAGGTATCCGCAAGCCCTGTTTAAAAGCCAGAAAAAGAGCACTTACAATATGATAAAGATAAGGAGTTGGGGAAACCAGGTTAATGTTATGAGCTCCCTTCTTTTGAAGATACAGCATGAAACCGCTCAATTCCTCGACACTGAAAACATCACCATTAAAAAACTGTGAAATCGGATAATTCTGGCAAAATAAACATTTCAGGGTGCAGCCTGAAAAAAAAATAGTACCTGAACCGGCAGAACCTGAAATCGGAGGTTCCTCTCCAAAATGAAGATTATATGAGGCAATTTTTACATCTTTCCCCGCCTGGCAAATACCCTGTTTGTTTTTTTCTCTTTTGGCACCACATTGGCGGGGGCAAAGTTTGCAGGGGCTGGTTGAGCCTTTAAGTGCAGCAATTTTATTATCCCATTCGGAAGGTGCCAAACGGGTATAAAGCGGTATTTTTTCGTTCGGCATCTACTATAGAAAAAAATCTATTTTTTCAACAAATTTACTGCGCTGCGATAAAAAGCGCATTAAACATTATCTTGTACGTCCCTTCCGAATGAGTCCGATGGATCACATCAGGACCTATCAATATGATGCGCCCTTTTGCCGGTTTATAATCTACCACCAATGATTTTCTGAACAAATATGATTCTCCATCCAACCAGCCGGACAGGAGTAAATCCCGATTGCCAAAAACCACCGGTGTTTTGCGGGTCTCATCACTGTTTTTTGGCAGATAGGTTCTGAAAACCGGGCCTTCCTCATAAAAAATAGCCACTTCTTTGTTTAATCCCCAGGTAAGCTCAGAGTCTTTAACCCGGGCCCGGAGATAAGACCCCGGACAAATTATTTTCTTGTTGTTTTCTTTTATATTAATTACCGGCAATTTTAATTTTTCAATGGCATAATCACAGGAATCACCCATAAAAATCATGGTTTTCCCGGCTTTAAGGAAGTCTTGGAGAATTCCCTCTCCTTTTTTTTCAATTCCGGTACTGAATTCCGGTGGAAGGGGAGAATACCACCTTTCCCATTGTTTGGGCGGCAATCCCGATTCTATAGTTCGCTTATGGGTCCCCACAAATACCAGAACATCAAATTTGTTTAAGAAATCCTTTTTCAAAATATCCTTTGCATGAACCGTTTCATATGGAATCTGGAATTCATCAAAAACCAGCCGGGTCCAGCCTTCGGTCATATTGTGTAAATAATCCTGATATAGGGCAATTCGAAAACTTTTGAGTTTCTTGAATTTTTCCAGAGAGACTTTATCCTCACCATTCATCACAATTGGACAGGCCAGGTTCAACTCCTTTAAAATGGAAAGAGCCTCAGCGCGTTTGGCCATAAATGATCCCTTATTGTATTTATCCCATTCCTGGTTCCGCCACACCGAAACTCCCTTTTTCAACAGATGAGAGGCGGCAAGATAGGAATTATTATATCTGGAATCCAAAATGACAAATTCAGATAGCGTTTCCGGTATCAGTCCGGAATAAACTGTCATTTTGTCGACCGGAGCCATTTCAGCTGTGAATGGGTCACAAATTTTTTTCACGTCAACTCCCATTCCCAGATGCAATGTCCAGCCAGCTGAATCATAAGGTAAAACCGGTTCTTCGCTGGCGCTTTTCCTTAAATCCGGATAGTGCTGAATAGCAAAGATACTGTCTACAAAACTTCGATAGGGTTGTGAAAGCGGTACCACAAACGAACCGGGCTGAAATATCATTCCGTTTATTTGCAGCGAATTCTTTAGCTGAAAAACATCAATGTTTGAACCCATGACGGTTTTTATAAATTTCTCTGCAGTCAGCAAATCCCATTGTCGATCTGGAATGATATAAGCAAAGGGAGAACCCGATTTCCCTTTTTCAATACTATCAACAGCCATTTGATATGAATTCCACAAGAGCTCTTCTCGATGAAGGGAAGCGGTTTTTAAAACCGAAAGCGTCGCCTGGAAGTCATAATTGATGATATCATTTAATTTCCACAAACCACCGTTCCAGGGATCCGGGCTGAATATTCGCTCTTCATTTGAACGGCTTTCTCCACTGCTGACCTCTTCTTCCTCAATAAAAATCGGTGTGGCAATCCGGGCCGAAGCAGCTTCGAACAGAATACCGGCGACATTATGAAACCAGCCGGTATCATCCAGCGCTCCTATCCACCAGCCGGTAAAGAAGCCCCGGGAAGCAACACCTTTATAATGAAGCCTACCCAAATCAAAGGAAATTCCACTTCCCACCAGGTTTATAGTCCGCCAAACAAGCGGATGCACACCGGGAGTAGGTGGATCCTGAAACGGAGGAATGTAGAAACGGTCACCAGAACTTCCCATCTGGTGTTCATCGACCAAAATCTGTGGATACCACTGAAAATAAAGTTGTTCGGTAATATTCCGGGTTTCCTTCAAACTCAATTTGTACCAGTCACGGTTGTCATCATGTCCGGCATATGGATGGTACAAATAGGGCAAATCGCATCCTTCATAGCGGCTTCCCTTATTTTTCCGGTACCAGTCAACCACCATCATCTGGCCATCCGGATTCACCGAGGGAACCAGCACAAATATCACATTATTTAAGATTGACAGCGTTTCCGGAGAATCATCCGTGGCCAATTTAAATAGCAATCTCATGCTCATCTGGGAACTGCCGATTTCATCGGAATGAATATTACAGGTAGCAAACACAATGGCCTTGCCCTGGCGGGATAGTTGCCCGGCCTCTGAAAATTCCACTTCTGCCTGGGATAATTTTCTGCTCATACTTTTGTAAAGATCCAGATTATCAAGATTTTCCGGGGAAGAAATTGCCGCCATAATCATATCGTTGTTCAGGGTTGTTTTCCCAATAACAAACGTAGTAACCTTTGGTGATTCCTGACCGACCTTCACAAAATATTCCTTGATTTGCCGATAGTGGGCCAGATGTCCATCACTTCCCAGTTGAAATCCTAAAAATTCATCCGGGGATTGTATTCCCCAAGCAAAAACAGCAAAAAGAAGAATTAAAAAGGGTATTAAATGCAATTTTTTCATGGTATAACCTCCAGTCATTGCAAAAAGTTCATTATATTTCAGAAAAATAAAATCAAATCCATTGGGTCAGATTGACAAAGGTTTTCAATTTCATGTCTGCTTCCCGCAACCGAGCAGATAGGGTTTTGGCCAGTTTTAGCATTATTTTAAGACCATTTTTACAATCTATTTCAAGAAAATTTATAAAACTTTCCCGATTTATGGAAATAATGATCACATTGGTATGGGCAATAACCGTTGCCGATCTGGGTAAATCTTCAAGTAGCGCCATTTCACCGAACAGTTCACCGGTCCGCAATACCTTCAACGCCTCCTCGGTCCGGTGATCCGCTTTTTGAGATACCCTGACCTTCCCCTGGGCAATAATCATCATCGAGGTACCGATACTGCCCTCATCGAAAATGATGTCATCTTGCAGGTATTCATTCTCCTCAAACAATTGGCTCAAGGTAACCAAAGCCTTTTCATCCAGATCTGAAAATATATCCAGTTCTTTTAAAATGGAAAAAATCAATTCATTTTTTGGCTGAAACTCCATAATTTGATTATAGCACTTTTTCCTAAGCAGTTAAATTTTTCATTTTAATATTGTTATTTTTTTCCTGATTGGATAAAATCCATTTATGCGAGGATTTCTCATCGTGGTAATAATGGCACTACTGGTTATTGTTGCCATTTATACGGGTTTTTTCAATAAAAAAAAATCTGTTGTTCACCAAATAATTCACGCCAATCAAAAAGCCGAAATCATGCAATTTGAGACGGATATACAACATATTACAACGGCTATAAATTCTTTTTTCTTTGACCGGGATCAAATGCCAGAATCATTATCAGAACTGATACCGGATTATCTGAGAACGGAAAATGAATATCTGGACCCCTGGGGGACTCCTTACAGAATTGACATCCAAGATGAAAACAATATGATAATTATCTCAGCTGGAGAAGACAAAATCTTCGAAACATCTGATGACATGAAAAGGAGATTAAAATGAAGTTGGTAAAAATTCTAAAAAAGGAGAATATACTTATTGCGGATAAATACAATGATACCGATAGTTTTTATAACGATTATACCTTGTTTCTGAAGAAAAATAATATCATAAACGACCACAAAAAGGTCAGATTGCTATTTATAAAAAGGGAAAGTGTTCAAACCACCGCCATCGGAAAAGGTGCAGCTACTCCCCATATTTTTTCAACTGAATTTTCGCAGTTTACCTTCTCAATCGCCTTGATTAAAAACGGAATGGATTTTAAGGCGCCAGATAAAAAGAAAGTATATCTTATATTTCTAATTATGAGTGATGATCGTGATGTGGGCCTTCACCTCAAAGCATTGGCACACATTGCCCGCTTGGTTTCAAAGACCGATATTGTTTCCGCCGCAAAAAAAGCCGAATCACCGGAATCATTATTCCATATTTTTACCCAGATGGATCAATTGATATAAGATTCATCTTCATAATAATTGAAAAAAATAAACAATCATGGCATATCTTCATTAGAGATATAACGGAAACGGAATCAATTGTATTTTAGATTCAACCAATAAAAAAATGAGTATACTTGGAAAATCAAAACGTTTAAAAAAAGAATTGACACTATTTGGTATCTATACCATTGCTACAGGTTCGACTATTGCATCAGGATTTTTTCTGCTGCCCGGTATTGCATTTGCCCAGGCAGGACCGGCTATGGTGCTCAGCTATTTAGTTGCTGTCATACCCGTCATTCCGGCTATATTTTGTATCGCCGAATTATCCACTGCTATGCCCAGGGCCGGGGGAGTATATTTCTTTTTAGACAGAAGCATGGGGCCCTTGATTGGATCGGTTGGCGGTATCGGGACCTGGTTTGCACTGATTTTGAAAACAGCATTTGCTCTGGTCGGGATAGGGGCCTATCTGGGACTGTTTTTTCCGCGAATTCCTTTACAACCCCTGGCAGTTGCTTTTGCCATTGTTTTTGGAATTATTAATCTTTTCGGAGCTAAAAAAACCGGAATTTTTCAGGGTATACTGGTTATTGGACTTCTGGGAATATTTCTCGGATTTTTCAGTTTGGGAATATTTCACCTGGACATCCAACATTTCAAAAATATTTTCAATATTCCATTCAGTTCAATAATGGGAACTTCAGGTTTGGTATACGTCAGTTATATTGGGTTGACAAAAATTGCCAGTATTTCAGAAGAAATAAAAAAACCGGATAAAAATATTCCCCGGGCAATGTTTTTCGCCCTTTTTACCATTATTCTGGTCTACATAACCGGGAACCTATTGATAATCGGAATTGTACCGGCCGAACATCTTCAAAACGATCTCACTCCAGTGGCCACCACGGCAAAAATAATGCTGGGGCACTGGGGAGCGGCAATCATGACCATTGCTGCATTACTTGCCTTTTTTTCGGTTGGAAATGCCGGAATTTTAAGCTGTTCGCGATATCCATTAGCCATGAGCCGTGACCACATGATGCCCCGATTTTTAGGGCGGCTATCAAAAAATAAGACTCCTAAAAATTCTATATTTCTTACGGTTTTATTTATATTACTTACTCTTATATTCTTCGATCCGACAAAAATTGCCAAACTAGCGGGTGCATTTCAACTCATGTTATTTAGCTTAATTTCTTTGGCGGTTATTATTATGAGAGAAAGCCGATTGGCATCTTACGATCCCGGTTTTAGGTCACCATTGTACCCATGGATGCAGATATTCGGTATGATTTCTCCACTTTGGTTGATTGTTGAAATGGGCTGGTTTGCAGTTCTTTTTACACTGGGTCTTATTGCTGCGGGTATTATTTGGTACATATATTTTTCAAAAGGAACGCTCGGGCGGGATAGTGCAATATATTACGTATTTGCCCGACTTAGTCAACGAAGAATTGAGGGATTGGATATTGAATTGCGGAGTATACTGAAGGAAAAAGGTGTGCGTGATTATGATCCATATGATGCGGTCATTTCAAACGCTTACTTTATTGATATTTCGAGTAAAATATCATTCGAACAAATCGTTACGCGGTGTTCGAAATATTTATCAAAAAAAGTTCATATTGATTGGAAAATCTTGAAAAAATCATTTATGGATGGAACCCAGGTGGGAGCGACACCGGTTGCCAAAGGGGCGGCATTACCTCACCTAAGATTGCCGGGTATTAATTTTTCAGAATTAATAATCGTTCGTTCCCAAAAGGGGGTCAAAGTTGAAATAGACTGTGAATATATTGAAAAAGAAATGATTTGTGAACCCGTCTATGCCTTTTTTTTCCTGGTCAGTTCAGATAAAAATCCAAGTCAGCATTTAAGAATATTGGCTCAGATAGCCCGGCATGTTGATCAGGATCATTTTCTTAAAAACTGGATCTCCTCGAAAAACGAACAACAATTGAAAGAAGTATTGATGCAGGAAGAACGCTATCTATCTATGGTGCTTAAATCAAACACAAAAACTGAAAGCCTTATCAATGCCCAGATAAAAAGTTTGGAACTGCCAGGAGAAAGTCTCATTACCATGATTCATCGGGGTAAAGAAATCATTATCCCTCATGGAAAAACCATTCTGAAAGAAAATGATCGCTTAACAATCATCGGCAACCAAACCGGAATTCAAGAATTAAAAGATAAATACCAGGATTATTATTGATTTTTCCATTTTTCCCGACAATAATCCCAACAATATTCCGGATTTTTCAAACTAAAAATATCCAGTGATCTGCCTGGTGTAAAAATGAGTTGGACATGAGACAATATTTTCCAGATACCCTTCATCGACAATCGAACCATTCCAGATGACATACAGATATTCGGCAATATGACCAATCATCTCCAAATTATGCGACAGAATCAAAACCGTTAATTGCAGTTTTCTTTGTATTTTTTTCAACAACCTCATGAAATCTTTCTGAGCTGATATGTCCAATGCCGTTACCGGTTCATCCAGAACCAACAGAAGAGGAGACAAAGCGATTGCCATGGTTAAAATACAACGCTGACTTTCCCCGCCACTAAGTTCAAACGGATATGAATTCAGAATTCTATCCGGATCAGAAATGGACAAATCGCATAAAATATTGGTTATTTTTTTTTTACCTAAATTGCCAATTTCATCAATTTGATTTTTTATTTTTATTACCGGATTTAGTGAAGCCGTCGCATTCTGCGGGACATAAAAGATCTTTCTTTTTCTGTTTTTTTTAAGCCATTTATAACCAATCCTTTCGCCATTAAAAAAAAATTCTCCCGAAAGAATCTTAAATCCATTTGGAAGCAGCCCGGAAATGGTTCTGGAAAATATTGTTTTCCCCGCTCCGGATTCACCAATCATAGCCGTTATCCGGTTTGTCTTAATTTTAAAATGTATCCTGTTCAATAAAGGCAATGGTAAATTATTTGAGATAATCGTTAGATCCTGAACTTTCAGCAGACACATAAAATTTAACGGGGTTATTAAACTGAATCACTCACAATTTTACTTAATTTTTTTAATCTTTTGTAAACATTGGCAGCTCTATTCATTTTATTCTTATCCCATGAACAGGGCCAGAGAGACTCTATTGAAACAACCATGATTTGCTTGCAATTCCCTGAAGTGAATTTCACCTCGATTCGATCCAGAGAATATTTATGTACCACATAACCCTTACATATATTAATAATGCCCAAATAATGATTTCTGAATTTTATACAATCCCCATCATTGAGTTTTCGCCGCCAGCGGATGAGTTCTGCAAGTAGCGCCAGGTCTTTTTTAACCTTTTCTCTTTTTAATTTAAAGATATCGTCATAAAGAATTTTGAAGATTGGCCCGAGCGACATCAATGATTGTTCCAGAAATTTCAGGTCATCCTGGGTAAAATCCGTACCGACATCGGTAAACGCACTTCTTCTTTTCGATATTTCAATCACTCCGATTTTTTCACCTCTGTGAACAATCAGGGCACCAATCATTTTCCAGATTATCTTTGTCTCACTTTGTGGGGATTTGATAAATTCAAAAACCGACAGATGGTCCTTATCAAGGAATCGATTATCGATGAAGGCATTTCCGGTTCGATAAATCTGAGAAACCACTGCATCGGGAGAATCAACCGGAATAATACCCGAATCAGTCAAATATGGCGGATATGCAAAAGACAGCGCTGTCTTTTCTTTATTGGTCAGGAAAATAGCAACTTCATCCTCTTGAAGCTCAAGGTTATGCATATAAAAATGCACAATTTTTTGAAGAATATGATCCATTTTTTCTTTAGCTGAAAATTTACGCAGATCATCCTGTAATTCCTGTATCAACTCGCCAATAGCTTTCACGGTTTGTCCTCACTTTACATGATATGAATTCATCACCCGGGAAAAACCATCCTAAAATCTATAAAACCGCGAACACTTCCAGTCCGATTTCTGCAGACAATGGAAGTTCATTAACCACAATAACCGATCTTGCCGGATATGGTTGCTGAAAAAAAGTGGCATATATTTGATTAACCTTGTTGATTTCAGCCATATTTTTTAAAAACAACGTTGTTTTGACCACATGGGTCAGATCGGTTCCGGATTGCTTGAGTATTTCATGCACATTCAAAAAAATCTGCTCGATTTGAGGTTCGATTCCGCCCGTAATTAATTTTTGATTACGAGGATCAATTCCCAATTGCATGGAAAGAAAAATGAATGACTTTGCCAATATGGCCTGTGAATAAGGACCTATGGTCTGGGGAGCATTCTCTGCTTTTATACCTTTTATTTTCATAAGGAAACCTGCTTTGCCATTCAATTCTATATAACAAAAATTTTTTTGTCAACCTGATCAATTTATAAAACTCTATTCGATCAATTCAATCACCGGCTTTTTATTTCTCCACCACTTAATCAAAATAATCCCGATAATAAAACCGCCAACATGAGCAAGCCAAGCAATTCCTTCTCCACCAACATACATGAATTGAAAGACAAACCAAATTAAAAGAAAAACAAAAGCGGGAATATCAATAAAAGTGATAAAGAAAAACACAAAGACTAACGTCCGTATTCTGGTTTTGGGAAAGAGGATAAAATAGGCGCCCATAATCCCTGAAACCGCCCCACTGGCACCAATAACCGGAACAGTTGAGTTCGGGTGGAACAAAATATGAACGATACTTGCACCCAGGCCAGAAAATATATAAAAAGCGAAGAATTTTATTTTTCCAAGATAATCTTCTATATTATTTCCAAATATCCACAAAAAAAGCATATTCCCAAAAATATGCAAAAAAGAACCGTGCATGAACATCGATGTAAACAAAGTAAAAACAGGTGGAATTTTTCGATATATGAGAATTCTACTGGGATATCCATACTGATTTTCTATTTGAACGCCAACCGGAGCTTGAATATTTTTCATGTGGGTTATTTCCCAGGGAATCATGGCATTTTTGGATACATTGATATTCAAATCCGATATATATGCCTGATAAATAAAAACAATAATATTGATAATGATCAAAACAATAGTAGTATAAGATACATGCCTAGTCGGATTGTAATCTTTTATCGGGAAAAGCATTTATTCCTTTTTCGAATGAATTTGATAATATAATCTTGATATTCTAACATGTTATAATCCCAAATCAAAAAAAATTGAACCATTATTCTCTCAAAATAATTTAGATACCGAATTCCCCTCAACTATCAGTGTCGCTGCCAGGCTCTGAACTGACACTGGGGCAATTTTGCCTGGCCAGGCAATATTTGCAAATCATTTTCGGTAAAATAACCAACGACCTTAAGGTTATCAAATCAATCGTTAAAAGAAATACCATCAACAGCAACAACGAAAAATTAAAAATCAGGGCATGAATCATGATTAAAACAGGAATAAAAAGGGCGATAATACTTAAATGATTTGAACATAAAAGCCCTTCCTGCCTTTTGAAAAAATCTTTCTCATTACCTGGTTTGGCAATACGTTTTGAAAATATATTCAAGGCAGACATACACCTTGATCCATCCATGTGAAAATAAACACAATTCGGACAGACAAAAATGGGTAAAATCAGAACCATCTGGACACCTGCAAAAATAAAATATATATACCCTACGATGTTCCCTGCCCAAGAAAAATTATATCCGAGCATAATCCCGAAACTTCCCAGAAGATAAACAAGAATCGTAATCGTGTTGAAAAGCAGAACAGTTAAAATCGGATATCTTTTGTAAGTTTTTTCTTTTTCTAGATTTCCACAATGATTCTCAACCGGCATGTTTTTCTCATTTTATTGGCCATGAAATTCAATATAAATCAGGCTGTATCCGATCGTACCTTGTCCAGGGAAACAAGTTTATCCGAGTCTTTCAAATTTATAATTTTTACACCCTGCGTAGCCCTCCCCTGTGATCGGATACCTTCAGAACTCTGCTTGTTTATTATTCCTCTTTCCGAAGACAGTATAATTTCATCATGTTCTCCCAGGGTGACAAGTCCAATTACTTTTCCCAATTTTTCATTAATTCGAATATTGATCAGTCCTTTCCCCCCCCTGTTTTGAAGTCGATAAAGCTCAAGATTGGATTTTTTGCCAAAACCGTTCTCGGTAACGGTCAATATATATTTTACCTCTTCTCCGATGACATCCGCCCCGACCAAATAATCATCTGTCTCCATCCGAATACCAATAACACCCCGGGCGCCCCGGCCCATTTCCCTGACATCTTTTTCCATGAATTTTAGCGATTTCCCCAGGCTGGTTCCGAGTATAATTTCATTATTACCGCCGGTGATCTGAGCTTCAAAAAGCGAATCATCTTCCGGAACATCAGCAGCAATGATCCCGGTTACCCTTGGTTTTGAAAATGCCGCCAGAGATGTTTTTTTAACATATCCTAGACGCGAAAAAAGCATTACATATTTATCTTCGGGAAAATCTTTTACATTGATTACAGAACAAACCTTCTCGGTATCCTCGATTCCGATCAGGCGATTCAACGGCTTACCCCTGCCGATGGCATCTCCTTCGGGCAGATCATATACCCGTATCCAGAACATTTTGCCTTTCTCGGTAAAAACCAGAATATAATCATGGGCAGATGCAACAAAACATCTGGAAATGACATCTTCTTCTTTCAGTCCGAAACCGCGTTTTCCCATGGTTCCACGGTGTTGATTTTTATAGGAACTCAGGGTGGTGCGCTTGATATATCCCTTTTCTGTATAAATGATCACAAAATCTTCATCCTTGATTAAATCTTCAATATTGATCTCGGAAAGTTCATTTTCAATTATGGTTGTTCTACGGCTATCCCCAAACTGATCCTGTGCTTCCCGAAGCTCCTTTTTTATTAAACTCAAAAGCATTTTCTCGCTGGACAAAATTTCTTTAAGATAATTAATAAGTTTTAAGAGATCAATGTATTCAGCCTGCAATTTATCAATTTCAAGTCCCGTCAACCGGTAGAGTTGCATATCCAAAATTGCATTGGTCTGAATTTCGGAAAGCGGTAATGCCTCCATCAAGCTGGTCTTGGCTTTCTCTCTGTCCTTTGACCCCCTGATGATTTTTATAACCAAATCTAATTGATCCAGGGCAATTTTCAACCCTTCAATGATATGAGCCCTTCTTTCAGCTTTTTCCATCTCAAACTTTGATCGTCTTCTTACGATTTCTTTCCGGTGACCTAAAAAATAATTTAAATAATCAATGAGATTAAATTGTTTGGGTTGTTGATTTACAATCGCCAGTAAATTGATTGAAAAACTGCTTTGAAGTTGTGTGTATTTAAAAAGCGTATTTAGCATGACTTCGGGAATTTCGTCCCTTTTGACATCAATGACAATCCTCATTCCATCCCGGTCGGATTCGTCCCGTAAATCGGCTACACCATTCAATTTTCTGCTCTTCACCAATCTGGCAATGTTTTCCAGTATTTTGGTTTTATTGGTTTGATAGGGAATTTCAGTAATAACAATTTTTTGTCTCCCTTTGTTATCGGTTTCAATAACAGCTTTGGAACGAACAACTACAGTCCCCCTGCCTGTTTTATAGGCATTCTTAATAGAAGACTTGCCAAATATAAACCCTCCGGTGGGGAAATCTGGCCCCTTCAAAATCTCCATTAATTCATCTATACTGGCATCGCGCTTATCGATAAAATAATTCAATGCCTCGATTAATTCTTTTAAATTATGTGGAGGAATGGATGTGGCCATGCCAACTGCGATCCCCGAACTGCCATTCAAAAGCAACATGGGCAGGAGAGTCGGAAAGATAACCGGTTCCGATAGGGTCCCGTCATAATTGGGAATGAAGTCAACGGTATTCTTATCAATATCACCTGTTAACAAATTAGAAATTTTATCGAGGCGGACTTCGGTGTATCTCATGGCCGCGGGAGGATCCCCATCTATAGAGCCAAAATTTCCCTGGCCATCGACCAGAGGATATCGCATCGAAAAGTCTTGAGCCATCCGCGCCAGGGTATCATAAACCGCCTGATCACCATGTGGATGGTATTTGCCAATAACATCCCCCACTATGCGCGCTGATTTTTTATGAGGCCTGTTGAAATGGGTGCCAGTTTGGTGCAGCGAAAATAACGTACGCCGGTGAACAGGTTTCAATCCATCCCGAATATCGGGAATTGCCCGACCAATAATAACACTCATGGAATAATCCAGATAAGAAGTCTGCATTTCATTTTCTATATTGACTTCTTCAATCTGATCATATATTTTTTCGAGATTGTCCATTTTTCATCCTTATATATCAAGGTTTTTTACGTTCAAAGCATTTTTAAGAATAAATTCTTTTCTTTTGTTGGAATCTGTCCCCATCAGGGTATCAAAAATATTTTCACTTTCAAAAAAATCATTGATGTTAACCTTAAGCAGCGTCCTAAAATTCGGATCCATTGTTGTTTCCCATAATTGTGAAGGATTCATCTCACCCAATCCTTTGTACCGCTGTATGGACAATTTGCTTTTGATTTTATCAAATAAAGTCGATACCAATTCTTTGGTATCCTTAACCTCAAATTCTTCTCCATTTATCTTACATGTATAAGGGGGGCTGGGAAATGCCCTTAATTTTTCATAGGATTCATTTACATCCGCAAACAGAGGCCCGGTTAAGTAATCCCAATCAAGAGATTTTTTCATAACCACGCCATTTAATTCATATTCAACATCAAGGTAATATGTGGAATATTCTTCGTCAAAATTAATGGTTACCGACTTGCAGCAATCCACACCCCTGATTTGTTCAGCAATTTCCTCTGTCTTTTTGGAATCAGAAAAAGTATCCTCATCTTTAATCAGTTCGATTAGCTTGGTGGTTAATGCCCTGGGCATTCCTCTCTTTTCTATGCTGTCTATTAATAAACACTTCTTGTTGACAAGTTTAATGAATTTTTCCAGTTCCGATCCTTTTAAAATTCCTCCTTTTTTTGAATCCGCATAAATTACCAATTCTTCGCCAATTCGTTTTATCATATAGTTTTCCAATTCCTTCTCATTTTTTAGGTATTTTCTGGCATTTCCTTTTTTAACCATAAAAAGAGGGGGTTGGGCAAGAAAGAGATACCCCGTTTCAATCACCGGCCTCATGTACTTAAAAAAGA
>CAZOWT010000004.1:7495-38239 GCA_964583345.1 uncultured Clostridia bacterium | reverse complement strand
CTCATTTTCGGGAGCCGTCCGCCAATTTTCGACATTCGAGAAATTGGCTTCCGAAGCCGTTCCGGAGATTGTTTGCTCCGCCCGTCATTACGACTAACCTTATCTTTAAGCCTTGATATATGATTGTTGTGTGGGGGATATCTCCGGAAGAGACCGGTGTTTGTAATTTACCAAGTAGGTGACTGCCGGATGATGGGGTGAGGGAATGTAATCGGAGAATATGTGAATATTCCTATACTCTTCAAATACAAACCACAAAATTCGAAACAATAACAAATGTTCAATATTTAATAAATATTTCGATTATTAGGATTTTGAAAATTTGAATTTATTTTGGATTTCGATTCTTGGGCTTTCTTTCTTCTATCTCCTGACTTCTCTCTTCTGTCTTCTGATTTTGTGATGGCATGGCTGGAGTGATGAACGAATCCCATCACCCGGCATTTGGAAAAAATAGAGCTTTACTGAAATTGCTTTTACCGTTGATTTGTGATAGCATGAATCATCATGAATACACGCAATTTCCCGCTATGGATGATGACACGTCGCGAGGTTGAATAAATGTTTGGCCCCATTGGATTTCCGGAACTGATGCTGATTTTCGTGGTGGTACTGATGCTGTTCGGCCCCAAGAAACTGCCTGAATTTGCCAAATTCCTGGGCAAAGCCATCCGGGAGTTCAAAAAAACAATGGACGACGCCAAATCCACCATCGAAGACGAGTTATCCGATACCGAAATCAGCGATGATATCAAGAGCATTAACCGCAATTTACAGGATTTGAAATCTTCGACCCAGTTCAGGCTGGATGATAACAACCTGCTTTCAGAACCCAAAAAAAAGCCAAAACCCCTGAAGGAACCGAAAAAAAGTGAAAAGAAGCCAAAATGAGATGTCTTTTTTTGAACACCTGGGCGAACTGCGAAAGCGAATCATCCATTCACTGGTATTTGTCCTGATATTCTTCCTGGTCGGATGGAATTTCCGGGAAGAAATTTATAACTGGCTCTCGGTGCCGATTCTGAAATTCCTGCATGACAAACTCGTCTACACCTCGTTGACCGAACCCATCATGATGTACTTCAAGCTGGCATTTATCGCCGCCCTGTTTATGGCATCACCGTTTATTTTTCATCAGCTGTGGCTGTTCATATCTCCCGGCCTCTACAAAAAGGAAAAAAAATATGTGGTTCCATTTATTTTCATGGCCACGTTTTTTTTCCTGCTTGGCGCCGCATTCGGATACTATATCGTTTTTCCCATGTATGTGAAGTTTCTGCTGAATTTCGGCCGGGATTTTCACCAACTGATCAAGATAAAGGAGTATTTTTCCCTGATATTGACCGTGCTGCTGGGATTGGCCTTGATGTTCGAACTCCCGGTAATGGTATTCCTGTTATCGAAGCTGGGCCTGGTGACCTCCAGGTTTCTGATCAAATATTTTAAATACGCGGTGGTTATCATATTTATCATCGCCGCTATCCTGACCCCAACACCGGATGTCATCAACCAGTCTATTTTTGCCATTCCCACGGTGCTGCTTTATTTGCTAAGTATTCTGATCGCCCGGGTAGCCGGAAAGAAAGGATAAAAAACTCCAGGCGAATCAAACCAAAAATCAAAAAAAATATTTATATTGTTAATTATTAACATAATTGGGTTGGAAATTTTCCCCTTATTCTGTTATAATATACCATACATTTTATTTAAGGAGATCATATGATCATCTACTTTTATAAATTAATTTTTATCGCCCTTTTTGTCCTGATCGGCTATAATTACCCGCCATTTCCGGGTACCACCAGCATCACCGGAGCCATCCTCGGGGGCCTCTCGGCCCTGGCCCTGTCGGTTCTCTCCATCAAGATAAAAAATACCGAACTTAAAGACCTCTGGAGCGCTACCATCGGTATGGTCGGCGGGGTATTTATCGGCTGGATTCTGTTCGAACTGCTCAAATTGGTTACCGTGGCCTTCGGCGCCCATGTGTTTTTCAAAACCCTGTTCCTGATCGGATTTCCGATAACCGGCCTCTTCATCGGTATTCATAAACCCAACCTCTTTGCTCCGCTCAACATCAAGGAGTTTTTTCGGGGCAGCAGTGCCTTCACCGATTCTTTTCTGCTGGATACCAGCGCCATCATCGATGGCAGGATCGTTCAGGTAACCGATTCGGGTTTTATCGAAGGCGAGTTGATTATCACCCAGTTTGTGCTGGGCGAACTGCAGATGATTGCCGATTCCAATGATCCATCTAAAAAAATCAGGGGAAAAAGAGGTTTGGATATTATCGAACAGCTAAGAAAAAACAAGCAAATTCAGATCACGATACTGAATAAAAATGTATCGGGAGTAAAGGAAGTCGACCACAAACTCGTCCTGCTTGCCCGGGAAAACAATTTCAAGATTATCACCAATGACATCAACCTGAGCAAAATCGCCAAACTTCAGGATGTCAAGATACTCAATATTAACGAGCTGGCTTTCGCCTTGAAGCCCATCGTCCATCCCGGTGAACATTTGACGGTCAACATCACCAAGGAAGGAAAGGAAAAAGGCCAGGGATTGGCCTACCTGGAAGACGGAACCATGGTGATTGTGGATGATGCCCGGTCGTCGATCGGCAAAACCAGGGAGGTTGAGGTGACCTCTGTCCTGCAATCCACTTCCGGAAAAATGATTTTCGGAAAAATATTCAATGCTTAAAATCCGCTCCGGTATCGGCTACGATATTCATAAAATCACCTCCGGGAATGGTCTATATATCGGCGGCGTCAGGGTTTCGGACACCCTCAAATTTATCGCCCATTCGGACGGTGACGTACTCCTGCATGCCCTGATCGACTCGCTGCTGGGTGCCATCGGAGAAAACGATATCGGCGAACATTTTCCGGATACGGATTCCCGGTTCCGGGAAATCAGCAGCGAGAACCTGCTCGATGAAACCCTGTCCTTGGTGAAAGAAAAAGAATTCGAAATTCTCAATGTGGATTGCGTGGTCATTGCCGAACAACCGAAAATCAGTTCATTCAAACCGCAAATACGGAAAAACCTGGCCGACCGGCTGGATATCCCGGAAAGCGATATTAATGTCAAAGCCAAGACCCGGGAAAAACTGGACGCGGTGGGTAGGGGAGAGGCCATTGAATGCTACTGCATCTGCATGGTCCGAAGCATCCGTTGAGATGACGGCCGGTATCGGGAAATGAAAAATATTCCTCTGGTTACAATTGTCGGTGTACCCAATACCGGCAAGTCAACCCTGTTCAACCGCCTGATAGGAGAACGTAAAGCCCTGGTGCACTCCAAACCGGGAATGACCCGGGACATCTATAAAAAAAAAATCGAAGTCAATGGTAAATCATGCCATATTCAGGATTCCGGGGGTTTCTTCCTGGACGGCGAAACCATATCCCGGGAAATCAACCGCCGGATATTAAGGGAAGCCGGACGTTCGGACCTGATTATATTTCTTTTTGACGGCAGGCGGGAGTTGCTCGGATATGAAAAGGACCTGTACCTGGAATTGAAAAAAACCGGCCGGTTAATACTGCCGGTCATCAACAAGGTGGATCATCCGCAAAAATATATGCTTCCGGATTCCTATTATGGCCTGAAACTGGACTATATCTTCGTTTCTGCCGAACACAACCTGGGAATGGATACCCTTCTCGACTCCATGGCCAGCCATTTGGACCGCATGGGTCCTCAAGAAATGTCGTTTGATTCCACGGAATCGGAGCAAACCTGCATCACCATCGTTGGGAAACCCAATGCCGGCAAATCCTCGATCATCAACCGGATATTGAACGATGACCGGGTCATTGTCAGTCCCCAGCCCGGAACCACCCGGGATTCGGTTGATCTGGAAATAATGATCAATAAAAAACTTTTTATGCTAGTGGATAATGCCGGCATACGGAAATTGCAAAAGGTGAAGGAAGAACCGGAAAGTGCTGCGATTATCCGGGCCGGGAAAAACATAAGAAATGCGGATGTGGTAATTTTCGTGCTGGATATATCCAGAAAGATCGACCGTAACGATCTGTTCATCGCCAAAAAAATACTGGAATCTGCCAAACCGGTCATCCTGGCTGCCAATAAGTGGGATCTGGTTGAAGATAAGCACGACGCGGTTTTTCTTTCCAGAAGAATTAAACAGCGATTTAATTTCCTTTATTTTGCCCCCTTGCTATTCGTATCGGCCGAGACCGGCAAGAATATCACCGGCCTGATCCGGCAGGTCGAAAACATTCACAGCCTTCTCAATCATCCCCCTAAAACTTCCCGGTTAAATCAGCTGGTCCGTTCGATTCTGAAGGAGAAGAAATTGATGACCGAGAACAACCGCCGGTTTTCACCAAAATTTGTATCCATCGAATCCACAAAACCGTTTTTTATCCGTTTCCATGAAAAATCAGGTTCGAAATTAAGACCCGTCAGTGAAATTTACCTTAAAAAAAGACTATCCGCGGAACTGGAATTGGAAGGCATTCCAATTTTTTTTAATGTATCAGCGGGAAAATAAAGCCTGAAATGGTGACATATTTGCCTAAAATCCCTGAAAAAGCGTTTAAATGACACCCAGACAGACGATCTCCGCTTCCATACCCATAATTATTGCCATAATTCCTTTTGACTTTGTAAACCGGAGGATTGTTTGATTATCAAACTGGCCATATTTGATATGGATGGCACCGTTTTTGAGAGCCATCTGGACTGGAAATCAATCAGAAAAGAATTGAATCTGGAAAATCAAAACATCCTGAAAGCGATATATCCATCGTCCGGTGGCGTGGAAGTGGAAAAATTGCGCATTCTGGAAAAGCATGAAAAAGAAAACACCCGGATAACCCATCCCATTCCCGGAATCGAAAACTTCTTGAGTGATCTGAAATCCAGGTCAATCAAACTGGGTCTCATCACCAACAACAACAAATCCAATACCGAATACTTGCTGAATAAATTCGGTATTGTTTTCGATATGGTGATTACCAGGGAACTGAAACTCTGGAAACCGGATCCGGCCGCATTTCTGATGATCATGAAGCATTATCGGGTGTCCGAGCCTGAAACCATGGCCATCGGTGACAGCATCTATGATATCGAGGCCTCCAGGCATGCCAAAATACCCAATATATTTATAAAAATGAACAAATACCTGGACAAACATCCACAGCCGGATGTAATTTACTTCACTGACTATAAAGAACTGTTGCCCTTTATCAAATCATTGGACCGATAACCGCCATTCATATGTCGACACGTCGACATGAGTAGAGTTCAACGTTCAAGGTTCAATGTTCTAGGTTAAACTTCACGATCTTCTTTATTACTCATCTTCTTAATCTCTCAAATTTTCCACTTCTTGTATGCTTAACACGGCTAATGCCTGGGAAGTGAAAAAGTAGGGGATTTAGAAAAAAACATAGAACTTAGAACATAGAACTTAAAACTTTTTCCTTGACATCCGGAATAAAAAAGATTATTAATAAAAAAACCGGTAACCGCGACGTTTACAGTTTACAGAGGAGAAGAACATGATCATAACCATTGCCAATCAAAAAGGCGGAGTAGGCAAGACCACCACCTCCATCAACCTTTCGGCTGCCTTTGCGTTTATGGGGTATAAGACCCTCCTGGTCGATACCGACCCCCAAGCAAATTCAACGGTCTCATTTATCGATCCCCGGAGCCTGAAATATTCGGTTTACGACCTGATGGAAAATGCGGAAATAACGTTTGAGGATACGGTTCTACAGACCAACATTATCAATCTTTCCGTGCTGCCGGCATCGATTTCCCTGGCCAAGCTGGAATCCAAACTGATAGGGGAGATCGACAGCCATTTCCGGCTGAAGGATAAGATAGACGCCATCAAATATAAATATGATTTCATCATCATCGATACCCCGCCGACACTCGGCCTCATCACCATCAATGCTTTTGTTGCCGCCACGCACCTGATCATTCCCATCCAGGCATCATACTATGCCCTGGAGGGAGCCGATGATTTGCTGGAAACATTCGAAAAGGTGAGAATCCGTAGCAACCCGGATCTCAAATTGCTGGGTGTTCTCATTACCCTTTACGACCAGCGCACCACCATTGCCAAGGACAGCATGGATCATATAAAAAAACTGTTCGGGAAAAAGGTGTTCAAGACCTTTATTTCCAAAAATGTCAGGCTTGAGGAAAGCCCGGCATACAAAGAATCCATATTTACCTTTGCGCCGGATTCCAAGGGGGCAAAGGAATATCAACTTTTAACCGAGGAGATTTTAAAAAATGTCTAAAAAGGTTGGATTACCCGAATTCATCAAATCGAGGCATGACCTTCATTTTGTCGAGGAGATATCCACCCGGACGCGAACGGCAATTATCAGGAATATTCCCATAGATAAAATAGTGCCCAATATGCTTCAGCCGCGCAAAGACCTTGGCGACCTGACTGACCTGGCCGCATCCATCAAAGAAAAAGGAATTATAGAACCGATCATTGTCAGAACCAAAGACGGTAAATTCGAGATTATTGCCGGAGAAAGGCGGTTCAGAGCCGCCGAACTGGCCGGCCTGCAGGAAATTCCCTGTATCGAGAATGATGTCCCGGACAATGAGGCCCTGGAAATCACCCTGATCGAAAACATTCAGCGAAAGGATCTGAATATGTTCGAAACCGCTTTTTCCTATAAATCGCTGATGGAAATATACGGTTATACCCACCAGGATATCGCCCAAAAAATCGGAAAATCAAGAGTGACAATAACCGAAATGCTACGGCTGACCGATATGCCCCCGGATATTATCAAGAAATGCCAGGAATTGAATATCAATTCCAAGACATTCCTGCTGGAACTGGTGAAGCTGGGAGATCGCCAAAAAATGATTGATATGTTGGAACAGTATTCAGAACAGCCATTTTCAAGAGACATGATAAAGGCAATGCGCAAAAAAAGTAAATCTGTAAAAGATAATACAATGGCAAAGGCTTACCGATTCAAATTTGTCAGCGAAGACAAAGCCATCAAGATAGATTTCAAAATAAAATCAGACAGCTTTGAACAGGAGAAAGTAATCGAAGCGCTTGAACAATTAATAAAAGATATCAAGGAAAATAAAATAAAGGACCTAAAACCTTAGAGCCGGGATCGATTCGGAAACAAACACCAAAAGCAGTAATTTGTTATTTTTATTGGAAAAAAACTTATTAGTTTACATAATATATCTTATCCGACATAAATTATCCATATTTTTCATTATATATCCTATAATACAGTATTATTCATATTTTAGACCATCAACCTTCTGTAATTGAAATCATGGTCATTTATTCTTTTTCGATTTCTGGCTCTCTTTTTATGACCGTCTTCAAATTGTATGCCATTTTATTTTTTCGAAACCAGGTCTATATTTATTAAATTGATATTTATTTTCATTTTTTTGTAATCATATCTTCTGTCAATACAATAATTGAATAAACCACTCGGTAATTGCCTATACAAAGCCTGCAGGATGTCTGTAAATGAACGTAAATCGACGATCTTTTTATCGGAATGAAAATATATATATATTTTATATAAGATATAAGCCGAGCCCTACTCCGGCTTTATTTAATGCCACCATTCTCCGTTCTGTCAATGATATATTGCACGAAATACATCATGGCCGGAACCTGTTCATTAAATACCGACTGGATCATTTCGGACGAAGTGAAGAATCCTCCCTCGATAAACAACTCGGGCGGTAATTCTATGGTATAAGACGGAACCCCGAATGTGGCATAAATCCAGTCATCGGCATCCCCATTGGTCGGGTAAATGGTGGTGGCGCCGGGGCCGTATTCGTACATTCTTCCGTTTACCCGGTATATCATTTCACTCATGTTCCGGGCGATTTCTTTCATTTCAACATCATCAGGCGTCGGAACCGCGGTATAACCCCAGGGATACAGGATTAACTGGGAAAAATTATGGAAATTCAGGGCACCGCTTGGCGGGTTCTGCAATAAAAAATCCTTAATGGCCTGGGTTTCCGGTTCCGAAAACGGGTAAGGGCCGCGGTATACCGCATCAAATGGATACGGGCTGGATCCCTGGTCGTCAATCCCCCACATGAAACCGTAGTTGCGGTTGGTATCCACACCCCAGTCCAGGTTCTGGTTGTAGCGGCGGTTCTTGCGCCACATGCGATAGGTATGAATCGAATATTCAAAACCATCCGGATTCTGGATGGGAATAACGAATATCTGGGCCCCGTCCACAACCTTCCGCACCTGCTGATCGCCAGCATAATTCTCCAGTAAATGCCGGATAAACAACAATGGAATCTCTACGGAAATCCATTCCCGGGCATGGTGGCAGCCGCTGATGAAAATAATGGGCTCTGATTCATCCGCTTGCACCCGGTCGCTGATTTTAATCATCCACAGGTCCCGGCCTTCTATGGATTTGCCGATGGTGAATACCTGCGCCAGTTCCGGAAAGCGCCCGGCCAGCTCCTGCAGAAGCGAAACGGTTTCCTCATAGGTGTGGTATTGACCGGTACTCCCGGATTTTTGATATTTTTTCGAACGGTTATCAAGCTGCCTGAACCGGAACCGGGTGCCTTTTTTCTTGAGTTGATTGATAACAGGCCGGTCCACCAGAAAGAAGGCGGTGTTATCCAGCAGAAACAGCCGGTCCAGCGGCCGGTTATCCTGAAGGTAAATCCGGTAAACATCCAGAGGCATGGAAATGATCGACTTCCCGTCTGCAGCCGGTTCCCCTGTCAATAACGGAACGGCAAAAACACCAAAAATCAGGTACACGGATAACCAGGAAAATTTGAAAACCGCCATCATTATTTTCCTCCCAGCCCTACCCCCAGCGTGCCGCACACCACCAGGTGGCTCTGGTTGATATCAGCCGCCGAACCGGAATAATAAGCCATCCCCAGATCCCAGGAAAAGCGTTTGCATTTGAGACCGATTCCTCCGGTGAAGGCATGCAGGGTAACCCGGGGGTCCCTGACCGGCTGGGGATCAAGCCGGTACCCGATTCGAAAAAAATAATCAAATGAATCTCCCGGAATACCGTACTCCAACCCCAGCGCTAAAACCATCGTGTCCCGCATATCACGGCTCTGAATTTCATCGAAAAAAATGTATTCATATTCGGACCACCATACCCATACAGCATCAATTCCCAGGGTGAGCCTGCGGCTTGCATTGCCCCGGTTTTCATTCAAAACATCGATGGAGGCGGCGACCCGAAGTTTGGGCGGAATGAAAAAATCATCGTGGGCCGTCTGCTGGTCCACGACAGCCGGGGTGTCAAAATTATTTTCAAATTTACGGGTGACAGACCTGTCCACACTTCCGGACAGCGGATAATCGAAAACCAGACCCAGGTTCAGGCGTGACGATAAGCCGTAAACCAGGCCCAGGGTTGAGAACAGGACTTTCGATCGGTGAAGTTCCTGCTGCTCGATCAATACAGTGTACCCGCCTTCAAAATTGAAATTCTCGGTCATGGCCACCGCTCTCCTGCCGGCAATATATCCCAGTTTTATTCCCAGCCGGAGTTTAGCGAACGGCTGCCAGGCCGCTGCCATAAAGTAATGATCCGAGCGGCCGGAGAATGATCCGGAAAATCCCCAGTAATTTTGCATTTGTTCAAAATCGGGAAATTCAAGCAAACCCGCCAGGGTCCAGCCGAAAGACAGAACAAAGGGACTGACCGGAAGGATAATGGATAATCCGCTCATCTGCAGGTCGGAATCCCTCAAACCGTCAGGTGCCTTCAGGACACCCTGATTCACTCCCCAGTACTGATAGGCTTCGTAACTCATCAGTTCGGCGCCGAGACCGGCCTGAATCCGGTCAATTCCGCAAATCAGCGCCGGATTGGAAACGGCCGAAAATGGCCGGGATCCGAGAAAAGAACCGCCCCCGGTCGCCAGGCTCCGGGCATCGACCAATTCCACGCCATTCCAGCTGATGGCCATCGACTCTTCCCGGTGATAATCGAAATTCTGGGGCAATAACCAAACTGCGGCAAAACCCATGATCGCGATGGTAATCAGTATTTTCAATCCTTTTTTTTTATCCATCATCCTATTTTCCTTTCAAAAACGGGGAAAGAGTTTTTTCAATTTTTCCAGTGATTCGGGGAACAGTTCTTCCAGGAAAACAGGCTTCCATCGGGCCTGAGAAACCTTCCAGTCCTTGCCGGTTTTTTTCAATTTAATCGTGAAACGAAAGGTCTGCCCCGAATAAGAAACCAGCTTCCTGAAAATTTTTGCCGCTCCGCTGGATAAAGAAACGTCTGTCTCAATTTCGGCCTCGGCCGGCTTCAGGGTGATAAACTCGGTTGCCAGTACATTTACCACAATTCCTGAATATCTTTCAAAATATGATTCCAACAGTTTTTCAATCCCGGTTTTGGTCCGGTTTTCCATATCTGAAAAATCTTCGGAAATCAAATCCATAATACTGGCGATATATTTGTTCTCCGCGTAATCCTCGACCGATTCCACCAGTTTAAGAATACGTTCCCGGTCATCAAGGGTCCGGTTGCAGTAAAAAAACATGAAAGTCAACAATAAAGATCCCAGCAAAGCAAAGATCAATCTGGTTTTTTCATGCGTGATTTCCGGTTTCATCATATTTTTCCCGCTCTGGATTGCGTCGCGTTGGATAGCGGGGAATCTCCCCTACCCCTATGATTTTCTAAAAATTCTCGCCGGAAGGGTAATGATCGCCTTTAACAGATCGAATACGGCATCCACGGCAATACCAAGTAACCGGAAAGGCAAAAGAAGCAGCCAGATAAATGGATAGAGAATTATTGCCAATAGGGCCAGCGGCCAGCAAAAAAACAAGAGCAAAAGCCAGAGTAAAAATTTTGTCATGTTTCACCTGCGAAAAATCATAGCAAACCAGTCGAATAATGTCAAAAGCAGCCGGATTGTTCTCATAATCCCCTTTTGTTTTTATTTTCCAGCAGTATGATGTCGTTTATAATCCGCGCCAGCAGACGTCCGGCAACAGCCGCCCCGGTTCCGGACCGGGGTACGGTTATTGAGAAAACAATCTTTTCGGCATTTCTGAATTCCACAAAACCGATAAATAATGAATTATCCGGATAGAATTTGGTCTCGGCGGTTCCGGTTTTGGCATAAAATATTCTTCCGCGCCTGAGTTCGGGATTAAAAACCCCGGCAGCTGTTCCTTGGTCCACCACTTTTTTCAATGCGTCCCTGATGGTATCGGCAATATTGGCGACAAATATCCGGCGCTTGTTTATATCCGGGTCCGGTTTCAGCACGATTTTCCTTCTACTTTTCTCCCGGATTTTAAGCGATTCGACAATCGACGGAGCGAACAGATATCCCCGGTTGAGAATGGTTGAGGCAATCATGGCGTTCTGCAGGGTGGTCAACTGGAAATCGCTCTGTCCGACTGACATATAGGCAATATCGCTCGGAGAATAGGCATTGACCGGAAATACAGATGGGACGGCAAAAAAAGCATCATAGGGGCGTCGCCTGAGTGCATCCGAAACCGGAGTTTCATTCAGGTTTTCAAGCAGGTCGATCTGCCTGTTCAGGCCAAGTCTTTCGGCAAATTCCAGCAGCGGAAATTCGCGATAAGCCAGGCTCATGGGAATATTGGACTTGGCGATAAAATAACGGTCATTTTTGAAAAGGGCACTGTCATCGGTCAGCATCCGGTGGTTATGCAGCGAAACATATCCGAAATAGGTGTTGTAGGAATGGATCAATGCCTGTTCCAGCGTACAGAAACCTGCCGGGATGTCATGACCCCTGAAATTTTGCAGATGGAAAAGGAGTTGTTTCCCGTTCAGCATACGCGATCCTTTGAGGTCTTTCCGGGGAAAAGCGCCGAATCCCTCCAGCGGATTGAGCAATTTGCGCATAAAAGGAAAAAGATGCTGGTTTGCGGGCCCTTTTCCCAATGATGCCGAATAGAGAAAGGAAATCGAATCCAGAATTTTTGCGGTTGAACCGGGATTGTACTTCCATTTCCAGGCCCGGTTCAAACCGGGAGTCTCATAGGCCCGATAGGGAGTTTTGATTTCATCATTGAGTGTTTTCATCCCGGTTTCGTCAAAGGGAAAAACAGCGGCAACCAGAATTCGTCCCCGGGAATCCAGGATAATTACCGATGCCTCATAAAAGTAATTTTTTATCTTGTTTAGTTCGCTTCCAAGATGATCAATCCGCTCCTGAATTTCGATTACATTCTCCATGGACCGCTGGATGTTTTCCTGACTACTTTCCGCCAATTCGGCACGGACCCGGGTCAAGTCCATAAATGCCTGGCTCAACCGGGCGGCAAGTTGCTGATAACGGGGATTGGCCATCTCCCTTTTTTTATTTTCTTCGAGGATTTTAGATATGTTGTCAACCGCTATTTTTTGCCAATCAAGGTCAATGGTTAATTGAATTTCATCGATGTTCATCCCGGCCGGGGGCTGACCGAATATCTGTTCCAATCCCCAGGAATGAAGCGGATTACTTCCGGTAATAGAATTCAGTTCACCCGAAGCCGCCGCTGAATAAAATCTGTTCTGGCGCCCGTTGATGACACAATTAAAACCCAGGACCCGCCTTTTACGGTCCAGGATCACCGGACCGGGGTTTTTTCTTCCCCGCACCCAGCCGGTTTGCCTGGACAGGCCGGAAGTCAGGACCAGTCTGTTGTTTCTGATGGAAAAGAGCGGTTCGCCGGTTTTATTTTTCTGGTAACCCTTCTTGGAAACCATCACCATAAGGGTATTTTTCCCCTTTGCCATTGCCCGGAGAAATTCATATTCATCGCCAACCATTCGGTTATTCACCCATAAAATATAGGCGCCTGTCGTGTGAATTTTCCAGAAAATCCGTTTAGGAACGAATCCAAGCCTGAATGTTTTTCTGAAATACCGATTTTTATAGCCTCTGAAAAAAGGGTCCCAGGATTCCGCATACCAGATCGACTTTATTTTCTCCAATCCCTGCTGTCTGGTGAGGGAAAGCCGATTAATTTTTGCCGGGACCCAGTTAAGCAAATCAATTGAGGATTGCCAGGTTTCATCAGACTGGACCTCCCCGAATTCGGAACCACTTCCTTTTAAATTAACCTTAACCTGCAACCCGGCCTGGCTGATTTCACGGTTAAACCGGTCATAATCGTGGATTCTTACATATAACCGGCGGTTTCCCGGTTTAAAATCAATATCCTGGATCCCGTCTAAGAAATCTCTTTTTACATACCGCTCCCCATCAAAACCATAGGCGTATCCTCCCACGGAAATCAGCCGGATGCTCCGGGGTGCCCGGCTGAAATCAAAACGGAATTGAATATTATGGTTTCCATTGATCAGATCGCCCCAATAAAATTTTTCAATGCCATCAAGCAGGGGGATATCATTTTCCCATGGACGGGCTTTAAGCCATGATACCCCATCAATACGATAATACACCTGACAGGAAGGAATATTTTTCCCGCCGATTCCCACTCCTTTCATAATAAAACGGTTGTTGACGTCTTCCACCGCTCTGCAAAAACGGCTCCAGACGCCTTTACGGTCCATTTTCGTTAATATTTTTTCGGATTGACCCGCAAAGCGGCGCATATCCGGAAGACCGGAAAAGTGTCGCCATTCAATATGATTTCGCTTCAGGTAGGTTTGGACCGCACTGCTGCCCTTTTGGCACAGGTTTTTAAAATTCTGAATGAACCCGATGTCCACCGGATGGAATTGTCCCAGACGGCGATAGACCAAATCCCGGTCCAGCAATTCTTTCATATCCATGATTCCGCCTTCGTAAACACTTTCCGGAATATACCGTCGCCCGATTAATTGTCCGGGGGAAATACTGAATCGGAAAAGCCCTTTGCTTCCCAAAAACAGGTTGCTCTTGCTATTATCCAGATAATAATACTGGCCGGACACGAACGATTTCAGGTAAACCAGATAAGGCTTTCGATTCTCTCCGCCTTGATCCCTGTCCTGATAAGAAATAATAACATAGGTAATGTCCCGGGGCACGAGTTTTTCATTTCCCCTTTCTCCCACGAAAACCTTTGCTTTGACCCTCTGAAAGTCGAATTTTACCGAAAGACATGTCCCGTTTCCGGAATTTCCGACGAAGTGGATAATATCACCGGATCTGACACCCACAGGTGTTCCGGCCGCCACTGGGGTACGGTGAAAACTGCGTTGCCTGACAATCTTCAATTGCGGGGAAACCACCTGAATCGGTTCTTTTTTTTCTTCAGGGCTGATAACGGCTTCCGGAACCATGAGGTTGCATCTACTGATGACAAGCAGTTTTCCCTGGAAGACGGTGCCCGGCGGAACCAATTTTCGCAGGATTTCCGGTGCGATTTCAACCGCCAGTTTTTTCAAAAGCCGGCGGTCCTTTTCTTTTGACAGCAGCCTGTTATTCCTATCCGAAAGCCATCCGCCAAGGTAAATTTCCAGATTTTCCGAAGGCAATATTTCATTCAGGGGACGTTGAAACACCTTCCGGTAATGAGATTCTCCCGGTATCCTGCGGAAAACAAATTTTTTATCTTCGACGGAGATGACATCGTTATTTTTCACCATCACCGTTGTTTTCACTGGTTCTTCATTGATCCGGATCGACCCGGAAAACGGTTTTAGAAAATAATCCTTTCCGTCGGGATAAATCTCGAGAATATTCCCCAGGTCATGAAAGGCGTCCAGGTGTATGACATCGGACCGCCCCGATCCTTCACGGGGAAATGACAGGGATAGCAAACGAAGCAAAAGCAGGATTGAAAGCAGGCCCAGGAACAGAATGTAAGCAAAAAAGCTTTTTTTCATGTTTTTTTCAGGTTGTTGATCAGCACCATGGTCAGGAAAGAGAATGGCAGCGTAAACAGGAGCAACATGTTGTTGGAATACGACAGAAACGGTATCGGCTGGCTCATGATGGGCAGCAATCCCACCACGTAAAGTGCCGGAAAAATAAACTGGGCTGAAAAAATTACCGCCATAAATTCCAGCGCGTATCCGTGCCATTGAAAAGCGCCGTACGCATGGCGGGCAATCAACTGGTAAAAGCCCAGCAGAAGCATGAAAAGTGTAAGCAATATCAGTAAAATTCCAAAAAATCCCAGCACACTCACATACAGGCTGAAGCTCAGGTCCTGCTCGATCAGGGGAACATGGACCGCCACTTCAAGGGTCCGGGGGGCATTTCCGCCGAGGCCGGTATCTTTCATCAACCAGAGTGAATTGATATATTGATAGGACAAATCATAATCATGCCAGGGATTCAACCAGGAATTAATACGGTCTCCAAGTACCCGGGGGAGTGAACCGTCATGACGCCAGAACCCAACATTTACCGAAATTGAAAACAACAACAGGCCCAGAGTCAGGAAGATCTTGCCGGCTTTTTTTAATTTCCGCCGGTACTGCCCTACCCAGATCCGGAGCAGAATCGTTAGCGTAACCACAAAAAAAATGAAGCTGAAAACCAGGTCCAGGGGTTTCATCTTAAACGGGATGGTATATTGGCTGATATGCAGGGTGGAAACCACCATGACAATAAAAATACCCAGAAATAAAATAATCTTAAATAAGGCTGATTTATTAATTTTGATGAGGTGGTAAAAAAACACAAAGGCAAAGACCAGAAGCGGTGAAAAATCCTTCAGGAAAAAAATAAGAAGCATGAAGGGAACCAGAACCAAAGCATAAATCCATATCACGCTCAGGCGCATGCCCCGGTCAATGCGACTGATCCAGTCGGCAAAATAAACGGTTAAAAGTATTTTGGCCAGTTCAACGGGAAGAAAGAAAAAGCCGGCAACCGAAACACCCAGTTCCCCTCCCAGAAACACCTGCAGCACGATGAAGAAAAGCGAGAGCAGCAGGAGAAGATCGGCAAATGTTATATAATCCCATCCCTGGCGGTAAAGTATTCCGCCCAGGCCGAAAAATGACCGCTGGTTATCAATCCGGTGCAGATCTGAAATGGTTTTTTCGCATACGTCTTTGATTACCAGCGGCTGATGATGGCTATTCCGGTATTCATAAACCAGATCCCGACGCAGGCGAATAAGCATGATAAAACCGAGGTAAGCGATTCCGATAAACCAGAATACACGGATATAAATTCCCAGAAAAATAAAAATAATACCGGTTAGCAGGGGAACCAGAAATTTTTTGTGCCCGAACAGCCTTTTCAGAAAAATCAATAATTTGTTGTATCGGCTGAAAATCAGCAGGACAAACAGGAGAATGACAAATGCCGGCAAGGCCCGGTTCCGGTATTTTTCAAAATTTTTCAAGAAATAGTTGTTGTGCAGGGCCAGGATGCCGAACATGACATATCCGGTGGTCAGCATGAAATAAATAAAACTGTATAGAAAAATATTGGCAGAAGAAAGCAGGTTCAGTTTGAAAAATTTAAATTTCCCGATTGAGAAACCAAAATGATTAGCCAGCCAGAACAACCAGAATACCGTGACAATCCAGAAAAATTCCTGGAAAAACAGCTGCTGGTTCCGGTTTTTTCGGCCGGAGAGTACCAGGGTGTTTCCCTGGCCATCGTGTATTTCAATCTTATTCTTCCCGGCCAGAGCGGTTCCGGGAATCGGGGAAAAGCAATGGGGGTATTTCAGGTAAATATAGTGTTTGTCTGGCTCTACCCCGTTCAGATTGCTGATGATGGCATCAAAACGGCCGGAATCACCGATTTTTTCCGGATTTAAAGGTGAGAGAACAACTGCCTCTCTTTCAACCTTTAACCGGTAAAGCGTATAGCCCAGTATGATCCGGTTTTCGGTTCCATAATCGAATATTTTTTGCTGGTCCCGTACAAAGAAATCTTTCCGGTTGCGAAAAACCCGTATAGAGTTTTCACCTGTAGGTCCGGCGGCGGTGAGGCTAAAATCTCCCTTTATTCCGGTCAATTCCGGCAAGAAATAGGATAAGGCAAAGCAGATCAGAATAAAAACCGAAAATGAATTCAACCGGGTTCTTCTCCGGAACTGGCAATACAGCATAAGCGGGATAAAAAGGGCAATGATGAGTAGTTCGGTCGATAGCGGTACAACGCCGGATAGAAAGGGCAATGATGCGGCCATTAACAGGAAAATCGCTCCGTTGAAACGGTTTTTCAAATACTGAAAAATTGCCAGAGAAAACAGAAAAATAACCAGGAAAACAGCCAGATAATAAGGGTTCAACCCCAGCAGTATTTCCGGGTTGTCATGGACCAGATACCCAATGGTTTTAACCTGTTTTCCGGGAAGAACCAGGGAATTGAATCCGGTCGAGACCCGGTTTGTCTTAGCGGTCCGGAGGACTATCTGTTTATTCAGGAAGGTTTGTACGGTTACGGTTTCACCGGGCAGGTTTTTTGCTTTTTTTACCATAATCCGGAGCGATCTTCCCAAAGGGGA
The DNA here is from genome assembly GCA_964583345.1 of uncultured Clostridia bacterium. GTDB lineage: Bacteria > Acidobacteriota > Aminicenantia > UBA2199 > UBA2199 > CAZOWT01. The sequence goes on along the minus strand of CAZOWT010000004.1, from coordinate 20,811 downwards.
TTGGCGATTCAGATTCAGAATCCTGATCCGTTGGCTGCCGTTGATTTCGATTTCATCTCCGGGTTGCATCACCAGTTTGTTCAGGTATGAGCCGTTTATATCCACATTTTTTCCCAGGCTTATGTTTTCAATGCCATAGGTTGTATCGTAAAACCGGATTCTGACGTGTGCAGCATCGGCATCGGGATTTTCAACGGTAATATCCGAGTTTTCCCTGGAATTACCGATGATAACGTCTTTTTGGGAATCGCCAACCTTATAGATATATTTTTCGGCAAACAGCGCATGGTTTGCCTGGAATCCCCGTCCAAGCAGTACAGCCATAGATACCAGAGCCACCGTGGACAGCAGCATGATCCGGAAGGATTTCCATCCTGAATTTGGCTGTTTTTTTTCGTTTATGCCCGCGGCAGGGCTCTCTATTTCTCCGGAATCCATGATTGTTTTAATGGAGTAAACCAGCCAAAGGATCCAGGCAGCTGCCATTGCCAGGTAGAGGATGATATTCATGATTTTAAAGATATCCCAAAGCGCTTCACCAGACTTTGCTTTTTTTATGCTGAATGGTTTTCATGAAACGCCGGGCGTTCCCCATCAATTCTGACTGAACAATCACCGGCTGGACAACCAAAAATATCCGGTTGCCGATAATGATCAGGTCATCGTTTCCCAGCCGGTGAGATTGGGCGATCGAGCCGGGTAAAGTAATTGTCTCATCCTCAGCCATAGCCTTCAACCGGTCTAGAAATTCGTTTATCCCGGCAATATGTTTTTTACCGGATACCGGATTGAGTTTTTTGGGAACGATCACCGGTTTGTCAAGATCTGCGGTTTTGATGATATATATCGAATTGCTGGCGGAAATATTAAATATATCATAACCGTTAACGCCTTTTTGTATCCAGGCATGGTTTCGAGATGAACCGATTCGCCAGAATGCTTCGCGGGTCTCATTCAACCGGATGACATGACTGTCCGGCAGTTTTAGCGGATCTCTTCCCACCAGGTAGTAATCGGCTTGAAGAAGGATTTTTTCCCTGACCGTGGAGTTAAGTTCCCAGGAAAAATACAACTTCATTTCATCATCATCGATTCTGGAAATCAATTTATTCGAAAATGAATAACTGTGTCCCTTCAGGATGGTGGTGAAATCGATATCTTCTCCCAGTTGTTTTTTATAGGGGCGATTCGGCTGGGTGGACGTGAGAATGGTAATCTTGTTCTCCGGACTGGATGCCGAGAACCGTATGGAGCCTTCCCGGTCGCCAATTTGCATTTCATAGGCGGAAATATCGCCCGGCCGGGTTCCCGGACGGGGCAGCAAAACCGTGTGGGTCAACAGAAAAGGAAAAACATCCGGGTCCAAAATTCCCGGTTCATGGTCTTTTATTTTTTCGTTTTTGCCTGTCAAACCGTCAATGGCCTCGATTTCCCGGTTGATCTTGTTCCATCCCAGGGTTTCTATCGACATTTCGGCTTCTTCTTCGATATCCGCGATTAATTCGGTCGGCTCGGCTTCCAACGGGGACTCATAACGAATACCAATTTTAAAATCGACCATATCCGGATTCGAAAGGTAGTCAGGATTGATGGTGTAGGTCAATTTGACAAACCCGGAACCGTAATCCTTTTCAGGCTTTTTCAGGCATACGGGGAGATGGCGCTTCTCGGCGTCCGGGAAAAAACGGATATACCTTCCGTCATCGTCGATACGAAAACAAATATAACGAACCGTTTGCGGATCCCAGAGATCGGGAAGGAAAATATTATGGTACCATTCCCCGCCGATAAAAAAATAAGCGCCGGCATTCGAATGGTATTTTACCGGATATTCTCCCGTCACCTGTATCTTTTCCATACGGGCATTTTCCTTCAATTTGAAAAACGAGACTTCAATGCTGGCAATGGTTTCATCTGAACGGAAATCGGAAATCACTCCCCGGGTTTCCCTCATCAAAGGCGGTTCACGGTATTTGAAATTGATAAAACCGCCCGCCACGATCAAAAATTCCCTGGTTTTTAGTTTGTACGGCGTTTTGAAAATGGGCACCCGGTTTCTCATCCTTTCCCGGATATGGTCGCGGTTAAGCAGGTTCAGGATATCCGATTCCCGGATATAATGGATTCGCTCAAGTTCCAGAAGATAATCTTCATTCAGAACCTGCATGAACCTGTCCTTCCATTCCTGGCCGAAGCTTTCGAACTGCATGGCCATCTCATCGGACAGAACCAGATACAGGGCATTGATCGTCCTCAGGTTTTTTTTGACCCGGTTGAAGAAACTGCTGATGACCAGATTTAATTTGAAAACTTTGGGTCTGGGAATTCCGGAGGAGTCGAAATCGATTTCAAGTATTTCCATGCAATCCGGATTGAACAATAAATCCCCTCCCCTATGCCTGGATGGGCTGAAATCCGATTCTCCCAGAGTCAGGGAAACGATTTTTTTGATCCCTTTCTTCAGCCAGATTCCTACCGGGTTCCGATTCTTTTTGTCCGCTTTTTTATCCATGATGGTGTTTTCTGCATTATACAAAAAAAAATTATTTTTGTTAACAATTTCTGAAAATGAATTCCGAATAAATATACGGGTGCCAGAAATGAACCTGCGGTTTTGGTCTGTTCAGAACCGCTATTTTAGGTTATAATCAGGAGAAATGTTGAGGAGTGAAGCATGAAAAAAATTACGGTTCTGGGCGCCGGCCTGGTCGGGAACGCCATCGCCATCGATTTCTGCAAAGATTACCAGGTAACTGCGGTCGACCTGCAAAAAGATCGGCTGGATTTGTTAAAAAAAGATTATGGAATCGTTCCCCTGGTGGCGGATGTCTCGGATGCATCGTCTCTAAAAAAAGCCATTGAAAACAGCGATCTGGTGATCAACGCCCTGCCCGGATTCATGGGGACCGCAGCCCTGAGAACCATTATCGAAAACCGGAGAAACGTGGTCGATATTGCTTTCAGTCCGGAGGATCCCTTTGACCTGGATGAACTGGCAAAAAAAAACCGGGTTACAGCAGTGGTCGATTGCGGCGTTGCTCCGGGATTATGCAACCTGATCATGGGTGACCACAGCCGGCAAATGGACAGCATCAATTCCTACGAATGCCTGGTTGGCGGGCTTCCCAAAGAACGGGAATGGCCCTGTGAATATAAGGCTGTCTTTTCTCCTTTGGATGTCATCGAGGAATACACCCGTCCGGCCCGTTATATCGAAAACGGCATTGAGGTGGTAAGGCCTGCCCTCTCCGATTCCGAACTGATTCACCTGAAGGGTATTGCCACCCTGGAAGCATTCAATACCGATGGTCTGCGTACCCTGGCCCGTACCATGAATGCTCCCAACATGAAGGAAAAAACCCTGCGTTACCCGGGCCACATCCAGTTGATGAAAGCCCTCCGTGAAATCGGTTTTTTTGACAAAAAACCGATCGACATAAATGGAATTCAAATATCTCCGCTGGAATATACATCCCGAATATTATTCCCGAAATGGAAACTCGGCGAAAATGAGGCCGATTTCACGTTTATGCGGGTCACGCTAGAAGGAATCCATTCCGGAAAAAAAAGAAAAATCATATTTGAATTGTACGATGAATTTGATTTCCGTTCCCGAACCACCTCCATGGCCCGGACCACAGGTTATACCTGCACAGCCGTGGCCCGTCTGCTTATCGAAGGCGAATTCAGCCGAACAGGAATTTGCCCGCCCGAATTTGTCGGCCAGGAGCCGGGCCTTTTCGAAAAAGTCCTGGAATACCTCCAGCAACGGAATATTAAATTGAATATCTCAGACACTTTATAAAAAGGAACCAATACCGTATCCGGTACGTTATATATATGTGAAGGAATCCAATTCGAAAAGCATGGGAGGTAACCGAAGCATGAAACGTTTATATCGAAGCCGCAAAGATAAGATAATCGCCGGCGTATGCGCCGGAATCGGCAGGTATTTTGATATTGACCCGGTTATTGTCAGAATCATTGCCATCGTTCTTTTTTTCTGGGGCGGAAGCGGTATCATCGCCTATATCATTGCCGTGATTGTTATTCCACTGGAACCCGAGCCAGATCAAATGATTGAGAAGAAAACCACCCGGGCCAAGTCCGCCGCGGGAGAAGAAAAACCGGAAACCGTCGTGGGAGCGCCCTCAAACACCGGAGCCCTGATTGCCGGAATCGTTCTCATCTTACTGGGCGGCATTTTTCTGCTGCGGAATTTCCCCTTTTTCGACCATTATTACTGGTGGTTCCGCCACCAGATCGGCCACATTTTCTGGCCGGCCGTGCTGATCGCTTTCGGCGCCTTCATGATTATCCGGGGAACCCGGAAATAATTTCTGCACCGACAACCCGGCTAATCCGAAAATTATTTATTCCCGGTTTTCACACTCTTGTCCGGCGGTTCGGGTATTGGCGGTATGGTTTTTTCCCGGGTCTTCAATTCCTCAAGGATGACTTCGATGGCTTTATTGAGCTGCTGATCGATGCCGGCAAATTCCTTGGCCGGATCATTGTCCACCACAATATCCGGATCGACGCCATGGCCCTCGATAATCCAACCTTTTCCCTGTTCATCATAGGAGGCAAATTCCGGTTTGTATAAAAATCCGCCATCCAACAGAGGCAGGGAATCACGGATTCCGACAACCCCTCCCCAGGTTCGTTTGCCGATCAGTTTTCCCAATTTGTATTTTTTAAACCGGTAGGGGAAAATATCACCGTCGGATGCTGAAAATTCATCGATCAGGCATACCATGGGCCCCCATAACATCCCGTCCGGGTTGAGCGTCGGCGAGGTGTTTCGGGCCATGTCAATCATGGCGATTTCGCGCCTCAGGCGTTCCACAATCATGGGAGACACGCTCCCTCCCCCGTTGCCTCTCACATCCACGATCAGTGCCTTTTTCCTCAATTGGGGATAATAGGTTTTGGCGAATTCATTTAGTCCGGGTGTGCCCATATCCGGTATGTGGATATAGCCCACTCTTCCATTGGTGGCCTCATCGACTTTTCTGATATTATCCTGGACCCAGTTATAATAATAAAGGCCCTGTTCATTCCTGACCGGGACCACCACGATCTCCCGGCTATTTTTTTCATCAGGTATGGTGTTGACTTTGAGTTTTACCTGTTTACCGGCCTGGTGTACCAGAGCCGAATAAATATTGTTGATTCCGGAAGTGCTTCGCCCGTTGACAGCAACAATATAATCACCGGCCTTGACATTGAGCCCAATCCGGGTCAATGGAGAAACCAGGTCTTTGTCCCAGTCCTGGCCTTTGATTATTTTATCTATCCGGTAAAATCCGGTTTTTCCATCCCGTTGCAGACGGGCACCCAGCAGGCCGGTCTCGATTTTCTTGAAATCCGGACGTTCACCGCCTCCCACATAGGTGTGACCTGAATTCAACTCCCCTATCATTTCACCAATAATATAGGTGAGGTCATTCCGGTGATTCACATATTTCAGCAATCCCGCATATTGATCATGGATCTTTTTCCAGTCAACGCCGTTCATATTGGCCACATAGAAGAAATCCCTCATCTGCCTCCAGCATTCGTCGAATATCTGCTTCCATTCGCAAATATGACAGAGCCCTGTTTCCATGGTAGAAAGATCGAGAGACTGTTCAATTTTAAATGGGGCCGAAGGAAGATCGATGATGGCGTATGATTTATCGGCACCCACCAGCATCTTCTTGCGGTCCGCCGATATCTCGTAATCTTTTACCGTGCCCAGTTCGGTCTCTTTTTGCTCCTGGAGATCATAGACCAGCATGACGGTATCCTTATCCTTGCTGCCGTTTCTAAGATAATACAATTTATTTTTTACCGGAGTCAGGTGCCAGTAATTCGAGGGAGTGCTGGGAAGGCTGATGATCCGATCCTGGATACCTTCAAGGTCAACCTCAAGGACGGCTGGTTCTGTCTTCGAAGTTTTCTTTTCGGTTTTCTTTTTGTCATGCATATCTTTGTTAGGCGAAACCGACACCTCGTCGCTCTTGGGCTCAAATGGCGAAAGGGTTTTTTTGCCCAGTGGAATCAGGTAGATGCGCATCATGTCCAGGTAGGCGTTATTGTATTCGGTCCAGCTGTAAACAGGCTGAAAGTCCCTGGCCGAAACAAAGAAGAGATACTTGCCTTCCGGACCGAATGCCGGCGCCGTGGAGTAATGCCAGTTTTCGGTGATCCGGAAATTCTTCTTATGCTCCAGGGAATACAGGTACAGGGTATTGAAAGCATTCGCCTCCCGCAGGCTGTAGCATATCCACCGGCTGTCCGGGGACCAGCAATAGTCTCTTATTTCCCAAAAACTCGCCTGGGCCACACCGGTCACCTGCCTGGATTCCACATCGACAAAACTCAACCGCAATTTCTTGTCCGACCACATGATTTTTTTACTGTCCGGAGACCAGGTGATTTCATACATGTAGGTATCCGCCCCGGTAGTAAGTCTGACCGGATCGGAAATGCCGTCCTGGTTCTGGATATAAATTTCATTTTCTCCGCTGCGGTCCGAGATATAGGCAATCCATTTGCCATCCGGAGACCATTTCGGATTGCGTTCATGGATTCCGGATGAATGCGTCAGGTTGCGAATATTGCCGTATTTGGCCGGTACCGTGAAAATATCGCCTCTGGCATTAAAGAGAGCCCGTTTCCCGTCAGGCGAAATCTCGAAGGTGGATATGTTTTTCTGCACATTCACCAGTTCTTTGCGGGCACCCAACCGGTCATCCTGAATGAACACCGTCACTTTTTTTAATGATTTGTCATTCAGGTCATAAAGATATATGAAACCGCCATTTTCAAAGGCAATAGCCCGGTCTCCCAGCGATGGGAATTTGATATCAAATTCTTTGAAATCCGTGAGTTTTTCGGTCGTACGGTCTTTCAGGTGGCAAACATAGAGGTTCATTCTTTCATTTTCATCCCGGTCGGATAGAAAATAAATATCATCACCGTTCCACATGGGGATAATATCCTGAGCCGGATTGTCTGTCAGGTTGATGGTTTCCCGGGTCTTGAAATCATAAATCCAGATATCGTCGGCCATACCGCCCCGGTATCGCTTCCAGGTCCGGAATTCCCTGAACACCCGGTTGAAAGCCAACCGTGATCCGTCCGGGGAAAAACTGCAAAAACCTCCCCTGGGTAAGGGCAGTTCCGTCGGCAGATCGCCGTCAATATCGGTTATAAACAGCTGGCCGTTAAAACTGTTGGGTTCGATCATCCGGGAACGGAAAACGATCTCCCTGGAGTTGGATTTCCAGCCCATAACAATGTTATTGGGTCCCATCCGATCGGAAACATCATCCCGCTCCAGCAGAGCCGTATAGGTTAGCCTTTTGGGCACGCCTCCCTGTGAAGGCATGAGGTAGACTTCGGTGTTGCCATCATACTGACCGGTAAAAGCGATATATTTCCCGTCCGGTGAAAACCGCGGAAACATTTCGTAACCAGCATGCTGGGTGATTTTCCGGGCCACTCCCCCGCCGGTGCCGACCAGATAAAGATCTCCGGCATAGGAGAATGCAATTTCGTCACCATGGACAGCCGGAAAGCGCAGCAAACCGGTTTCCGCCTCCTGTTCCGTTTTCACAACTCCAGGAAATAATAACAGGATGGCTAAAGCCAACCAAAAGGAAATGAAACATGTTTTTTTCATGATTGCCCTCCCGAACATTGGTTTGGAAAATTCACCGCCTTTTCCAAGCCCTATTATACGGCTTTCCCGTTCCGAGTTCCAGATTTATTATTTTTTTTTGATAAAAAAAGGTTTGTTGAAGATTTTTCCGGTTTTGGATATAATGATTGCTCGTTTTCAAAGAGGAGGCCAGATTGAAAAACATCCGAATGATCAAAACAACGGTGGCATTAGGCTTAATGCTGCTGATTTTGATGGCCCCATTGGGCGGTCATAATAAAACCGTTTTGAAATTTTCCAAAGGCGATAACCTTGAAGAATTAAGATTCAAAATCAAACAAAATGGATACGATTTCAAGGTCAGCCACAACTGGGTTTTTGACATGTCTCCGGAACAGAAAGAGATATTTTTTAGCCGGAAACCATCCATCATCCGGCGACAGCCGGAAACCAATGACCCGGGTCCGCTGCGCACCCATCTGGGGGAGAAAACTTTGCCTCCAAAATTTGACTGGAGAAGTCACAACGGCCATTCTTATATCGGCGCTGTACGCAACCAGGGATACTGCGGTTCCTGTTATGCATTCGGGGCGGCGGCTGCAGCCGAAGGAACATACAATGTAGCCATGGAGAGATATGATTCCGATTCCATCGATTTTTCGGAATCATTTATCATGTGGTGCCTGGGTAGTCTTCCCCAATACAATTCGCATTTTTATGGTTGCGATGGCGCCGATTACGATTACCGGGAATTGCAGGCTCTGGTGGAATACGGAATCATTCTTGAATCCGACTTCCCCTACACCACTTCTACCGGAAATTGTACCCATTGGGATAAGCCGGCCGTCAAATTTTCCAAATGGTACCGCATTCCCTGCGGCGATATCGATGCCATAAAGACCGCCATCATGACCTATGGCGTGGTGGATGCCGCGGTAATGACCACTTCTGCTTTCGAAGCCTATAGCAGTGGCGTTTACCAGGATTCAAATACCGCCTGTTTTGTCAATCCCTGTTATTATACACCCACTGATCATGCGATTTCCCTGGTGGGCTGGGATGACATGGCCGGGGCGTTTATCCTCAGAAACAGCTGGGGACCGTCATGGGGTGAAAACGGTTACATGAGAATCAAATACAATTCAGCCGTGGTTGCCTGTGAGGTATGTTACCTGGTTATCGATAATATCGTCCTGCAGCTGGGCGTTTCCCGGGAAGACCTGGATATCTGGGTATTCAACCAGCAATATGCGGACATCGAACTGAGGGTGGATAAAACCGCTTCGGTTCAGGTTTCAAAATACATCATCTACCGCAAAGAATCAGCCGGACCCTACCAGCCCATCATGGAAATTTCGGAAGCGCAACTTGATTCCGGTGTTTTCACCATGATCGACAAAAACCTGGAGGCCTCCAAGACCTACAGTTACAAGGCCGTGGCCATGGATTCCGGCGGGTATATTCTGGGGTCATCCGGAGAAATCACCATTTAAAGAGGCGATCCATGAAAAAAATAACCCTGATCTTAATTTTGTTCATGATACCCTGGCTTTTTCTGTCTGCCGGTTCGCGTTTTCATATCTCACTCTCCGGTAATTACTGGATGCCTTCGGATGACGACTACCAAACCATTTACGGCAAATGGATGATTTACCCGGAACTGAAACTGGGCATTAATATTTACAGGGGATTTTATGCCTGGCTGGGATACGGATATTTGACTGCGGACGGGACCATTCCTATAGTGGATGAACCGGCATCTTCCAACCAGCACCATGTATCGGCAGGTTTAGGATATGAAATCAGAATCACCGGATTTATGAAATTCAGAATAGAGGCCGGCAGCTACAATGTATATTACATCGAGAAAACCCAGTTCATTGAAGAAAAGGGCCTGGCCTTCGGATATCGCGGTGATGCCGGGATGTTTTTTTTCATCAACAAAAACTTTTTTATGGGAGTATCTGCCGGTTATCTGCATGCCGTCAAAACCGTGAATTCAAATTCGGTCACATTCGGGAGCTTGATGACCGGATTGACTCTCGGAATCTGTTTTTAACCGTTTTACGGCACCGGGATGAAGGTGAAGTCGGCAATATTTTATTGATAAATCTTCAGGAGATTAACATGGAAAAATTATCTTCGCCCGAATTGATCCGGCTCGTCAGATCCGTTTTTCCTCATTTGGCAGGCGACCGTGAACTTGGGATTATGGTCGATTTCCCCCGGGAATCCAATCGGGACAATTCCCACTGGAAAACCAGGAGGAAAATAGGCCTGAAATGGTTTCGGACATTAAGAAAGAATCTGGAAAAATTAGAACTAAACCAGGTCAGGCTCATCGCCTATCCCGATGTCGGCTCCAACAATGCCGACCTGCCGGAAATGGCCTTTGAAATCCGGGGCCGGATTCCCGTAAACGCCGATGGACTGGCCAAACGAGGCATTGAAATTCCATTTAAAAAAATTTTCGAATCTTGCAGTTTGCTGATTGCCCCGACCGAATATTCGGCCACGGCGCCTTTAAAAAATGCGGCCAAAACTTTCGGATTTCGCGCAGCCACCATGCCCGGTTTCTCACCATCCATGATTCCCGCTCTGAGAATTGATTACGGGGAAGTTTCCAGGAGGGTCAATGTTTTGAAAGAAAAACTGGATTTGGCCGAAAGGGCAGATGTAATCTTTACCGTTGATAACGCCCGAGAATATAAAATGGTTTTTGATTTGCGTTTCCGTAAGGCCCATCTCAGCAGCGGTAGATTTCCGGAAAAGTCGACTGCCGGAAATGTCCCCAGCGGTGAGACGTACATCGTTCCTTATGAAGGGGAGCTCCGCGAGGTAAGCCAAACAAATGGTACGCTTCCGGTCCAGATAAAGGATGATGTCCTTCTATTCAACATCACCAAAAACCGGGCTGTGGACGTCCATGGAATTGACCCCATCCGCGACCCCGGTGTGCCCGGGCAGGAACAGGAACACCTGAAGCGGGAACCGGCCTATGGAAATATGGCCGAACTCGGATTCGGCGTGCTTGGTGATTTCGGACTTTCTCCGATCGGGGAAACTTTACTGGATGAGAAACTGGGATTTCATGTTGCATTCGGAAGAAGCGACCATTTTGATGGATCTGTCGGCCCGGGGGATTTTACATCACCGGCAGCCGTGATTCACCTGGACCGGGTTTATATTTCATCCATCCAACCACGAATATCGGTTAAATCGGTGACATTATGCGGGAAAAACGGAAAAGAAGAGATGATTATCAGCCAGGATAAATACCTCATTTTCTAATTCAGGTTTGAATTCAGGTCTCTAACCGGCCTGACATAGCTATTGAATTGCGGCCAGTTCAGATCAACATATCCATGGTCGAAATATACAATCCAGACTTCCTGTCCTGATGAATCCGATGTCCAGATGCTCCGGGGCTTATCTGAGAAAAGCGGATTAATATGCATGCCACTCTGGTTTTTCCCGAACTCGAGCAGAGAAGCGGCTTCTTCCAGGGTCGGTAAACGCCATCCGGTTAATCCGGCAAATCGGTTTCGATTAAGCCCGGAAATCCAGCTTCGGGCTTCGGAGAAATTCATGTAGTGTGCGGAACCGTCCCGGTGCCACATCAGTCCGGTTGCCCGGTCCAATACCACTTTTTCCGTCCCCAAGGTTTTCAGGATCAGCAGGTTTTTAAAACCCTTCCTTTTGTTCATCTGGGTATCAAAAAAATCATATTTTTTCATCATGGATTGCACACCATTTATATCAATATTAAGGGGTTCTTTCCGTAAACGAACCTGCTGCCGCCCAGAGAGTTCAGCCGATTTGATCGCTTCCTCCAACTGGTCAAGCTCCGACGTATTCTGAATTACCCGGGCCCGGTGGAGAAAATCCATCGCCGTCTGATATTCCCGATCGGCCAGAAATTGTTTTGATTGTTCCAGAAGTTGGAGATACTGGTTCTCTTTTTCAGCCTTTTCCTTTTCCCCGGCCGGTCCGGAACCGGAATTATCCGATTTTCTCAAATCAGATAGAGCTGATTCCGCCAGTTTTACGTACTGGCCTTCAGGATACTTTTTAACATAGGATTCATACGCCTGGATGGTATTGTTTTTTGCAGCGATGTTCCAAACGTCCTTTTCAGCACTTTTTCCGAATCGGGGCAGAAAAATAAGGATTGATATGGCCAGCAGTAAAACCAGGGCGGTAATGGCCACGGAAAACAAAGGATGAAACTGGAAAAAACGCCGGGTTTGTTGCGAAACCGTCGGTTCTTTTTCCTTGGCGGTAACAACGGGAAGGTCGTCATAGCGGCGGATAACCGTGTCCTCTTTTTCCGGAGAAAGGGAAATCAGCTGAATTTTCTGTATGGCGTTGGCCAGTTCCTGCCCGGTCTGGAACCGCTCTTTTTTGTTTTTGGCCATCATTTTTTCCAATATCGGCTGGTACGGACACAGATTTTCATCCAGCCGGGGGATGGGATCTTGGATGTGTTTGACGGCAATGGACACCGAATCGGTGCCTTCATAAGGAGGCCTGCCCTGCAGCATTTCATAAAAAACCACTCCCAGGCCGTAAATATCGGCTCGGCCGTCCGTATCCAACCCCTGGATCTGCTCCGGACTCATGTAATGCGGCGTTCCCACCGAAGTCCCGGTTTTGGTCAGTTTGGAACTGGAATCCATGAGTTTGGCGATACCGAAATCAACCAGAACCGGCGTTCCGTCATTTCTCAACAGGATGTTAGCCGGTTTTATATCCCGGTGGATAACCCCTTTTTTGTGGGCATAATCCAGGGCATTTCCGATCTGTTTGGTGATATCCAGAGCGATTTCCGGTTTCAGCCGCCTGTCCTTGTTGGCGTTTATAAATTCTTTCAGGCTGATTTCCAGATACTCCATGGCAAAATAGTATAATCCCCGGTATTCCCCCACATCATAAATGGATACGATGTTGGAATGCTGGAGCTGGGCACCGATCTTTGCCTCGTTGAGAAAACGCTGGGTGATATCCTTTTCTTCGGACAGCGAAGGCAGAAGTACCTTCAGGGCTACCGGGCGCTCCAGTTTTTCCTGGAAGGCCAGGTAAACCGTCCCCATGGCTCCCCTGCCAAATTTTTTTTCTATCCGGTAATCCGGAATCTCTGGAAATGACACCACAGGTCCCTGCCTTGCTTTTGGTCCGGGACCAGTCTATATTTTTTCTCTTAAAAAGTCAAATACAGTGATTAACCGTCCAGATTGCGGAACCGGATGGTTTGCACGGCATATACCGCCCGGTCGGAAAAGAAATCCGCTGCCGGAAAGAGCCTGAATCTCCCTTTTTTCGTGTTTTCGCCCTTGTCGATGATGAGAAAATCCGTCTGGTCATTCCGGTTGAATAACTCGCTGAAAGATACGGCAATGCGGTACCCGTCCGCGCCAGATATGACGAAATATCCGCTTCGAATGTTTTTCCGGTTGAATTCAAAGTCTTTTTCCAAAACCGATTTCAACAAAAAACCGCAGAAATATTCGATTCCATGAAATCCCCTGCCGCGGCCGTAGAATACGGAAGGATAGGTTCGTTTTTCCAAATTGGAATTCAGTTCGACAATATCGCGTATTTTACCGGAATCTCTCATCAGGCTGATTTTGGCCGAATACCGGGCTTTAGAAGCCGAAACGGCACT
>CAZOWT010000004.1:0-7485 GCA_964583345.1 uncultured Clostridia bacterium | reverse complement strand
AGGTTTCTTTCGGAAATCAGGTCCTGGGCACATACCAGTTTGGTGTTTTTTCCGAGCGGCCAATGCTCCTTGGTTTTTGAGGGGACGATCGGGGAGACTTTTGTGGCCAGAAGAATCCGATGCAAGGTAACCGGATAATAAATTTCTCCCCAGCTGAACACCACCTTTTCACCGGCGTCATTTTCAACCATCACCAGCAGATCGATGACCGAATCGAATTCGGCCTTGTTTTTTTTATCGACAAAAACCGATTTCAATATATCGAATAATGAATAACCGTCATAGCGGTATGATCCCACAAAAGCCGGTTTTTCACCCCGAATAATCGCTTCCCTGACCATGACCGATCGGAGGGGAAGTTTGAGCAAATTAACTTTCCCGGGATTTGAAACCTCACCGCATACCTCTATGCCCGGTCCGGAAAGCACATGGGTTTCGCTGTTGTCATAAAAATCATTGTTTTCCTGGGTATCCGGATGAAGCGGTATAAAAAACAGGGCAATCAGGATAAGGAAAAGGGCTCTCACTGTTTTTTCTCCAGAAGTGCTTTCACACCGAAACTGAAGGTCATGGATTTCATGGGAAATCCGGGTTCGGTAAAATATACCTCGTCGAGCAAGTTCTCAACCTTAATAAAAACAACCACCGGTCCGAATTTCTTCTGCAGGCTGGCATTAACCAGTGTGTATCCGGGAATTTCAATAATATCAAACGGTGGCTCCTTACCGTCTTTCACCTGAGATTTGCTGACCGATAACCCCCAGAGCAAGAGAGAAAATCCCTTGAATTCACCGATTTTAATCAAGGCGTTGAACTGTGATTTGGGAACATAATCCAGAGGCAGGTCCTGATCACGGTCCCAGGCTTCCAGATAGGTATAGTTCACATCAAAATAAAACAGGCCGATCTGTTTGCTGGCTTCCAGCTCAAATCCGTAGATTTCGGCCTTGCCGACATTTTCATAGTTTTTATACCCTTCGAGTCCGCGGTAGGACTGGATCATATCCCGGATCTGGTTGTAAAAGACGGCCCCGTTAAAAAAGAAATTTCGGTCAATGGATAGTCCCAATTCAATATTCCTCCCGGTTTCATCTTTCAGATCGGGATTTCCCGATGATGTGCTGTATAATGACCGCATGGAGGGGAACCTGGATTTCTGCGAAAGGGAAAGATGCAAATCGATCCATTCCCGGGGGGAATATTTAACACCCAGAATCGGATTCAACCGGGGTTTGTTCTCGCCATCCTGTTTTTTCAGATAATCGATGCTGGCTCCGCCTATCAATCTCCATTTATCAGACAAATCGATATCATCTTCGATCCCCAGGGAATAGGTCTGGTGGTTGAATTCATCCCAATCTTCCCCGATATCATCCTGGGTTTTGACCTCATCGCTCTTGGCATTCAGGCTGAAATTCAGGGTATTTTTTTCGGAAACCGGCAATTCACCCAGGATAAAAGCACCCAGTGAATAATTGTCATAGGTGGACACCCATTGAAGATCAACAAAATCTTCGTTTTCATAGGCATCCAGGATGTTGTGATGGTTGACATAATAGAATCGGGCCCTCAGGGAACCATCGCCGGCCAGCGGAAATGTAGCCCCCAGATTGAGTTGCAGCCGGTCCCAGTCTTCAAAACGCCAGTAACGGGGTTTATAAATTTCAGTGGCTGCCGGAATACCGTACTCAGCCGTATAAAACAGCACCTGGGCCATGACTTCGATTTTTTCCGTTGGGTAGTAATAGAATTTGGCCACATAGTTTTGTTTTTTGTAGTCGCTGTTGTCTCTCAGGACACCATGGCCTTCATCGTCCCATTTGAAACCGTCGGATTGGTCCAGATTGAAGCTGGCAAAGGCATCGAACCGGTCCCAGGTATAGGTTCCACTTCCTGAAACCAGGAATGTGGATTCTCCGCCAAACTGGGTGTTGAGCATGAGAGCCGGATGGGTAGGCCTCAGGCTGAGCACATTAATCACGCCCCCAAGCGTGTTGGCACCGTATAAAACGGAATTCGCGCCTTTAATGATCTTGACACTTTCGATTCCGGCAGCAGTCAGGGTGTTGAGATCGAACGAGTTGAAATACGGTTCATAGATTGGAACCCCGTCGTACAGGAGGGTCAGGCGGTTGCTGGAAAGACCGCGTATCTGGATATTGGATTCATTTTTCTGGCCTTCGCTGACATAGGTGCCCGACGCGTAACTCATGATTTCACTGAGATCCTTCGAATCGGTTTCATCGAGTTTCTTTTCATCGATCTGGGAAACCGATGATAAAGGCTGCTGCTGGGGGGTTTTTCCGGTCACCACTATTTCTTCGATGATCTGGGGCTGTTTTTTTTTCTTATCCTTGGATTCGGTCTTTTCATCGTCTCCAAAAACAAATAGGGAAATAAAAACAGCTAAACAGAAACCAATTAAAAATTTTGAAAATAAATATTTTTTTGGCATTCGGCCTCCTTTGCAAGTTTGGCAGGTCATACCGTTTCCCGTATAACCCTATCGGTCATGCCCCATTGCCCGAAAAAGATTTTTTTTCCCGGCCTAAGGCGACATGACTCGGAGGAAAACAAAAACTTACATGATATTCAAAAAAAAATCAAGTGTAATGAATAAATAAAATTATATCCGGACTACCAGCCTCCGGATGCCCCGCCGCCACCGAAACTGCCTCCACCACCAGAAAAACCTCCCCCTCCGCTGAATCCGCCGCCTCCGCTGCCGAATCCACCGGTCCAGAAGGTTGAACCTCCCCGTCTTTTTCCTCCCTTTCCCCTGAAAATATTGGAAAACAGGAAAAAAAGAAAAATAAAGAACCAGAATGGAATGAAGGAGGTGTTTTTCTTTTTCTGGGATCTGCGATAGCGTTCCAGGTCTTCGGCTGATATGTCAAATTCTTTGTTGACGATACCGGTGATGGCAACCAGGGCTTCATGGATACCCCGGTAATAGTTCCCGTTCTTAAACTGGGCAACCATTATGTTCCGGATGATGTAACCGCATTTAATATCGGTCAGAATGGCTTCCAATCCGTATCCGACTTCAATTCGGATCTTTTTCTCGGCCATGGCGACCAGCAGGATAACGCCATTATCCAATCCTTTTTGGCCGATTTTCCATTTTTCAGCCACCTGCATTGAGAAATCTTCCAACTGCTCGCCTTCCAGCGACTTGATGGTTAGCAGGACAAACTGGGAGGTCGTTTTACTTTCCGCATCTTCCAGCAATTTTTCCAGCGTTTGTTTTTCACCGGGATTCAAGATTCCGGCATAATCGTTAACCCGGGATATTAATGAGGGTACCTGAAGGGCATGTGCCGATTGAAAACCCATAAAAATCAGGATCAGCATTGATTTGAATTTCATATTATTTCTCCAGAATGGTCACATCATCGCCCAGCTCATTGGTATCATCGGAACGGGCGGGAAAATGAGCGGCAAGCAAATCTCCGGTCATGGAAATGGCCTCAATCAAATGTTCCGTAAATTTGTTTCCCCGGATACCGCTCAGGATGTGATGAACCATTCCGTCCCACTGTTCCTGTGAAATTTTTTTGCTGATTCCCCGATCCGCCAGCAACTCCACCCGTCTCTCAAGCATGGAAATAAAAATCAGGATGCCGCTTCTTTCCCGGGTGTTATAAATTCCGGATTCCATGAAATGCCGGACCGCTCTTTCATGGACCTTTCTTCTTTTTGTCTTGCCGGAGACGATTAATCGATCAACAGCCGGAATATTGGCCAGGAAATAGAATACCAGGATGACCAGAAAGGTTGATAACCCAAAGAATATCAGCAGGTAATTGCTGGAATATTCCCAGAACATGTTCTGGATGATTTTTTCTATGTCTGAGGAAAAGAGCATCATGAAAAAGTAATAAACAAAGCCAGCGGCGATGCCAAACATCAATTCCTGGGATGCATAGTCCGAACTTTCTTTGGCAAAGGCAATGGCAATCTCTCCGGTGGTCGGGTGTTCGGCTTTTTTAACCGCCTGGTTGATTTTTTTTAAATTTTCCTGGGAAAAATCAATTTTTCGCATGGCGACTCCCTTTGGTCTAGTTGAGGAAGGAAGAATCCTCCCAAACTTTGTTATATATTATTTAAAAAAACTTAAAATTTAACCTTGGGCGCGGTTTCAGCTCCTTCGGCAGACTTGAAATAGGCTTTTTCTCTGAATCCGAATAAGTTGGCCAGAAGAACCCTGGGGAACTGCTTGATATAGGTATTGAATTCACGGGCGACTTCGTTGAACCGTTTTCTTTCGACGGTAATCCGGTTTTCGGTGCCCTCCAGCTGGTCCTGTAAGCTTAGAAAGTTCTGGTTGGCTTTGAGTTCCGGATATTTTTCCACCACCACCATCAACCGCTGAAGCGCCGAAGACAATGAATTCTGAGCCTGTTGGAATTTTTCAAACATTTCCGGGTTATTCAACACCTCTTCGGAAACATTGAATGTACCTTTGGCCTTTGAGCGGGCTTCGGTAACCGCCGTGAAAGTTTCCTTCTCAAATGCGGCGACGCCTTTCACGGTCTCAACCAGATTGGGTATAAGATCGAATCTCCGCTGATAGACATTTTCCACCTGGCCCCACTTTTCCTTGACCGCTTCGTTCAGTTTGACCATATTGTTGTAAGATCTGGTCAGATAAAATGCCAGGACCACTATCATAAAAATCAAAACACCAACAACCGTCAGACAACCAATTGTTTTTGGCTTCATGTGACCTCCTGTCTAGTTTCCATATTCAAAGCATAATGATTAATGTTAATTTTTTCAATCCCTAAAGTTGAAAAAGACCGTATCGGTTGCCCGATTCTATAATTTCCCTTCATTTTCCGTCTGCAGCCGGCAAGATTTCATCTATTTTTTTCATGAAATTTTCAGCTGTATAGGCGGCGAGGAAGAACGGATAAGGTGATTCGGAGGACAGGGCCGGATAGGAATCATCCTTGCCCTCAATTTTGGCGAAGATACTCAAGGTATAGGTTTTTCCCCCTTTAAATGTGATTAGAAATAACGGGTCTAAGAAATCATTCTTGGTTTTGCCCGCAATATACCCCTGGCATTTCAAATCACTCAAATCGCCCAACAGCGAATCAATTTCCTGTTTTTTTGCCTTGACTCTCCCGGAAGTTAACCATACTTCCTTTTCTTCCGGCGGATTTTCAGCAGATGGGGAGATAGCGGAATCCGGTTTTTTTAACAATCCTTTGTCCGGTTTTATTTCCACTTTTTCCATGGTTTTGGTAACGGTGATATCCGAACTGCCTTTGGTCAAGGTTATTTCACGGATATCTCCGGATTCAAAATTCATTACCGATTTGTTCCGTAAACCATCAACCGTCTGCTCAAAATTGTTGCGGAAAGAATTTTTGGCATTGAAAACCCGTTTATCATTTTCAATCTTGACAAACGTATGGCGGTAGGTGGCTGCCTGTTTCCCGATTTCAAATGTCCTTACCGGTTTGTTCCGGTCAAATACCTTGACGTTGATTCTATTCTCCGGGTCCAGGCCATATTTGACATAATTCCCCGATTCAGAAATTACATCGGTCAGATGCAATTGAACAACCGCATCAATGATTTTTTTAACTTTTTCTTCATCGGTCGGATAGGCCTGGGGCTGAATTAACCACCGGGAATCCACCAGTTCCAGGTCAATGGTCTTCCCCTTGAAGCCCAATTCAATTTTATGGATTTTATCGACTGAAAGCGACCCTATTTCCGGGATCTGGTATTGAATCCGGTCCGGATTTCTCAGTAGCAGATACATCAAAAGAGCGATTATTACGATTCCCAGCACCAGGAATTCAATAGGTATCCGTATTCTTTTCATCGTAACCTCCTCTATTTTTTGAACATCAGCTGAATTTTTCTCCGTCTGGATTTCCGGCGGATCCAGACGAAAATACCACCAATAATAACCAAAAAGGGCAAGCCGATAATGTTGAAGGTTTTAAAAAACGTTTTGGTACCGGATTTGGTTTCCCTGAGCAGATTGATTCGTTGCTGCTTGGACCGCATCAGCGCGATATCTTCCCGGTTGTTTAAATAGTCCAGTGCATTCAGCAGGAAAATGGCATTGGGAGACCTGCCCTCTTCATCAAGCAGATTATTTTTGAGAATTTCGGTGCTGGCGACAACCAGAATTTTACCTGGGTTACCTTTTCGGATTAAATTTTCTTGCGTTTTTATTTTTGAAAGGTCAATAGATGGTTTCTGTTCGGTTTTAGCCGTTTTCTCTCCGGCTGTGGATCCGGTTTTTTCGGACTCGTCACTTTTAACCGGTTTTTCCGGGATGCTTTGCCCATCAAAGTAACTGCCGAAACTTCCCTCCAGCAAATAAGCGAGCGGCATGCTCTTCAGCGCATCTGGTGTGTCCGGAGGAGAAATGAAATAAGGATTCAGGTTGATTCTCCCACTCATTTCCCAGGATTTTTCCGATGATGATATTAACTTGCTGGCCTTGATTTTAAACGCTTCTATCTGCTTATTTACCAGTTCAAGGGGGGATATTTTTACCATGATCAGCCGTTCCAGGTTTTTCATGAAGCCGAAATCATGGCTGATCATCCGGCTGGAGATGACCGGGGCAAAATAAATCGGTTGTTCACCGCCTCCGTATTGCTGATCGATTCTCTGACGATAGCAGCTTTCGTCCATTACATAAGAGTTTTTCGATTTGACACCATAATGATTCAGCAACTTTTCCAGGCCGGTTTTCAGGGGTATATAAAAGGGACCCTGATTACGGTTAAAATACTGCTGGTTCTGTTGGGCAGGCTGGATTTCGTTGAACGCATCGAGGAATATGGCCAGCGATTTTCCTTTCATCAGAAATTGGTCGATTTGAAACAATTCATAGTCGGAGAATTCATCCTTGGGGCCGGCGATTATCAGGCAATTCAGACCTTCGGGGATTGGGTCCTCTTTCAGGTTTATTGGTTTGATGGAATAATTGTTGGAAACCAGGCTATTGAAGTTGGATATGGAATCCGCCGGCTGCTGGGGGGACATGCCGTATCCGCCGCTCCACAGGGCCAGGGTCTGATGATCGGCCAGATATCCGATATCCTCGTTAATTGAAATCAGATTTTCGATGCCTTCATCTACCATGGTTTCGATTTGGTTTAAATCCGTCAATTTGTACTGGGTCCCAAAAATCGGGACATTGACAGCCCGAATGAACTGAATTTCCTGGACCTTACGGTCATATTCCATGACCAGCCCGGCTATCCCGGTGCCGGCGGGTATTTTTTTACCCAGCTGGTCGTTCTGGCTCTCCCATTGCAGGCGGAACAGATTGTATTTTTTCTGCATTTCCATGGCCTGCTGGTCCTTTGTGGGATCAGAATAAGAAAACTCGAGTTTCCCGTAATTTTTGTCTGATATCCGGTTGACCATTGATTCTATTTTCGATGGGATTTCCGCCAGGCCGGTTATATTAATGTATGGGGCCACGATATCCAGAGATGACGA
>CAZOWT010000003.1:0-41136 GCA_964583345.1 uncultured Clostridia bacterium | reverse complement strand
AGGTAAACAGATTCCGGAGTAAAAATTATGATATAATATATAACTAAAATGGTTTTTATTATTCATGAAGGAAACTGAAAAAGAAATGAAAAAAATGGATACAGCAAAAAAATATGACAAGAAAAAGTTCTGGGAAAGGCCCCAGCTGGTAATATTATGCCGGAGCAATCCCGACGAGGTGCTGACGCTGAATTGTAAAACCCAAAATTTTACAGGTCCGAACTCGGCCTTCAATCAATGTAGGCAGTCGAGCGCATGCCACGCCGCCTGTCAGGCGCAGAATAATACTTCATGAGCGAATATTTTTTCAGGCAGGTTTTTGAAAATCGGCGGGTGAAAAGGATTTAAAATTGAAATATGATCAATGCTGAAATGAATGATTATCTTACAACTATCAGGCCCTGCAGTTCTCTCCGCATCCCGCGAAAGGGATCGCTGGACCTCACCTACCGCTGCAACCTGAACTGCCACCACTGCTGGGTGAGAATACCACCGGCTTCGAAAAAAATAAAGGCTGAACTCCAGATTGATGAAATTAAAAAACTGGTGGATGAAGCCAGAAGAATGGGCTGCCGCCAGTGGTACATTTCCGGAGGTGAACCGCTATTGAGAGCTGATTTTCCTGAAATTTTCGATTATATAACCAGAAAAACCAATCGTTACACACTGAATACCAATGGCACCCTGATAACCCCTTCGATTGCCCGGCTTTTGAAGAGAGAGGGAATCAAGCTGGTTGCCCTGTACGGTGCCGATGAAAAAACCCATGACCATATCACCCGGACTCCTGGATCCTTTCAATTGCTGATGCAGGGAATCGCCTACCTGAAAGAAGCCGGAACCAATTTCACAATGCAGATTGTGCCCATGAAAGATAATATTATTCACCTTTCAGAAATGGTCCGGCTGGCAGAATCGCTGACACCCTCCTGGCGCTACGGAGCCTCCTGGCTGTACCTGTCTGCCGAAAATAACTTGAAAAAGAACCGTGAAATTATAGGCCAGCGGCTCCTTCCTGCCCAGGCGGCTGAGCTTGATTTTAGTCCTCCCTTTTCACACCTCCCTGCAAATCGTGAAGAATCGATTGATGTGGAAGGAAACATGTCCGATACCGGAGTGTTTGCTTCCTGCATTCGGACCCGGCAGGAATTTCATGTCGATCCCTATGGTGATTTGAGTTTCTGTGCTTTTGCCAAGGACTCCTCTACCAGAAAAAGTCTGAAAAAAAATTCCTTTGAGACCATCTGGAATACATTTATTCCTTCCCTGAAAAACCAGTTCAACCTCCAGCCGCTTCAAACCGGGGATTGCTTTTCCTGCGATATTGCCGATAGCTGTTCCAGTTGCCCGGCATATCGCTACCTGGAGCACAGTAATTATCATCAAAAAATCGAATATCTTTGCGATATCACCCGGGAAAAACAGAAATTAAAAAAAAGCTGGGAAAAGAATCACCGGCGATTTTATGAAATTGCCAATATTACCATTCAATTGGAATCGGAACTGCCTATTCGGAAAAATACCTTTCATCCCAAATTCAAGGCGTTTGAGGTGGACGGTCCGGGAGACAACAACACCATCATCCAGCATTTTTTTTCCGATCCACCCCTTCAAATGAATAAAATGGGACAACCGGTGTTTCACCAGCCACCCTGGAAAATTTTCAAACATCGAAACAACTGGGTTTATTTCTGTATCGGTTCAGGAGGCCGGAGAACCTCCTATCCCCAGGTCGGGATCTTCAGCCGGGATTACCGCTTCAACCGGCTTTATAATGATGATACCAAGAAAAAATACTTTATCAAAGGAGACGTGACATCGTTATCCCTGATGCCTTCCGACCAGATGTTGATCGCTCAGGTTCTTTCATACCATGAAGGTTGTTATTTCCACTCCAGCGGTGTCATTCACCAGGGTTCAGGCTTTCTTCTTATGGGTCATTCGGGGGCCGGGAAATCCACCCTGACCCGGATTCTTCAGGATGAAACGGAAATTCTGTGTGATGACCGGAATATTGTCAGAAACTGGCCGGAGGGATTTAAAATTCATGGGACCTGGAGCCACGGGGACATTCCTGAGGTTTCACCTTCATCTGCACCTCTGAAAGCCATGCTTTTTCTGGAAAAATCCCCGGATAACCGGCTGGAACAAATTCAAGATAAACAGATCATCATCGGCAAACTGCTGTCTTTTTTAATCAAACCCCTCGGCACCGGGGATTGGTGGCAGAAAAGCCTGGATCTGCTGGAAAAAATCGTTATTGAAGTCCCCTGTTATTTTTTATATTTTAATAAGGGCAATGAGGTTAAGGATCTTTTAAATAAATTGACAGCAGGACATCTATGAATCTTAGAATCCGATGTGCAAAACGGTTCATTTCACTGGGAAAGTTCATCCAGTCCCTGGCAGTGGTACTGATGAGGCCGGATGACCTGGTGAAATTCAGCCGCCAAACCTATGCCAAACCAGACAGCATTGCATCCTTCACCCGAAGAGATCTCTTGTTTTCCGGTTTCAATGAAATCGAGGAAAAACTGATACTAAAAATTCCTTTCAAAAGAGGAAGAATATTGATAATCGGCGTTGGCGGGGGCCGGGAAGCGCTTCCCCTGGCCCGCCTGGATTTTGAGGTTCACGGCGTTGATTTTGTTGAGGCCATGGCAGAGAGTGCCCGCCATAACTTAATCGATCAGGGGCTGAATATTGAAGTCAGTGTCCAGGAATTATCCCGAATCGAATTCCCCCCCGATTCCTTCGATATCATCTGGTTTTCACCGGATTTGTATTCCGCCATCCCCACCCGCAAACGGCGGGTTGAAATGCTGAAAAGGGTGAAAAGCATGCTCCGGCCCGGTGGTTATGCCCTCCTGCAATTTCAGTGGAAAACCGAGAAAAATATTTCGGCCTGGAAGGAAATTTTCAAAAAGTTGTTTGCCGGCTTGACACTTGGAAACCTGAAATATGAAACCGGTGACATACTCTGGAGGAACGGGGAATTCATCCATACCTTTGTTTCGGTAGACGCCCTTAAATCAGAGCTTGAAAGAAGCGGGATGGACATTGTGCATATTGAAAAGACGAATGGCCAGATGAAAGGCGGCGCATTGCTTAGGAAACCATGAAGAAATCATATATCAGCTCCATTGCCCTTCCCGAGTTTGCCCTGTGGGACAAAATCAAATCCCGTAGATCCCTGATTTCCTTCGAGCTTGAATTGACCGCCCGCTGCAACAACAACTGCCGGCATTGCTACATCAACCTGCCGGCCGGAGACAACACAGCCCGGGAAAAAGAGCTGACCATTTCCGAGATAAACCGACTGGCCGATGAGGCCGTTTCCCTGGGAGCCTGCTGGTGCCTGCTGACCGGAGGCGAACCGCTGCTGCGCCGGGACTTTCCCGATATTTACCTGTTGCTCAAGAAGAAAGGCCTGCTGGTATCCGTATTTACCAACGCCAACCTGATCACCGGAGAACATATCAAATTGTTCAGGCGCTACCCTCCCCGAGACATTGAGGTATCGGTTTACGGGGTTACTGAAGAAACCTATGAAGCCGTAACCCGCACACCGGGTTCATATAAAACATTCATGCGGGGCCTACAGTTGCTGACCAACGGAGAGGTTAAAATCCGTTTGAAGGCCATGATGCTTAGAAGCAATTTCCACGAGTTTGCGAAAATCTCCGGCTTCTGCCGCCAGAAAACAAAGGATTACTACCGTTTTGATCCCTTCCTGCACCTGAGATACGACCGCGATCCTGACCGGAACCGGGACATTCAAGCAGAGCGGCTGACACCGGAAGAGATCGTAAAACTGGAAACTTCGGATCCCGAGCGATTTAAGGTACTGGAGAATAATATTCATTCATATATCCGGACCGACAAAGAGGAAAAAACCGATAACCGTCTCTTTCTTTGCGGCATGGGCAACGGAAGTTTCGTCATGGGCAGTGACGGATTGTTTCGCCTCTGCTCCTCGCTCAACCATCCGGATTTCCGGTATGACTGGCGAAATGGCAATCTGGAAGAAGCCTGGAACCGGTTCACACCCAGGGTAGTCGAAACAAGAGCCGAAGAAAACCCCATGACACTTGAATGCAAAATCTGTCCTATCATCAACCTGTGCCTGTGGTGCCCGGCCCATGCCCACCTGGAAACCGGGAATCTGGACCGCAAAGTGGACTATTTTTGCCGGGTGGCCCATGCCCGGGCAAAAAACCTGGATAAAACCGGACCGAAACCATGAAAAAGCAAAAAAAGTGGACAAAACCCGGATTAATCATCCTGGAAATCAAAAAACCCGAGGAACATGTTTTGCTATTTTGCAAGACCGGTATACCCGGACAGGGACCCGAGGGATTCTTCGGAACCTGCCGGATTCCCCAGGGAACGACCTGCAAACAATGGACCCAGAGTTAATCCGGATTTTTCAGGACCCGAAAAGGAAAAGAAGATGAATGAAAGCAATATTTCAGGATTTATTGACAAAATACCCTTTTTGTAATATGATAAAAAATAGCATGATAAAAAAGAAAAGGTGGGAGAAACCGCTGTTAATCAGCCTGGCCAATAAAACGCCCGAGGAACAGGTGCTACTTTTCTGCAAAACCGGCCAGGTGGGCCAGGGCCCGGATGGGTATTTCGGCACCTGTTTTATCAACAACAGTTATCAGATTTGCCGCCAGTGGACAACCAGTTGAAATTGAATATTCGATCCATGGAGAAATAATATGAAACCAACCATTCACATAAAAGATATTTTCGAACCCTCAGAAGAAATTGTGTTCCGAGAGATCGAAGGTGAATTGATCCTTATCCCTCTGGTCAGCGGAATCGGGGATATGGAAGAAGATCTGTTCACCCTGAACGAAACCGGTAAAGCCATCTGGGGACAATTGGATGGAAAAAAAACCGTGGAGGAAATCATTCAGTTTTTGGAAACCGAATATGATTCACCATTATCCGAAATTCAGAAAGATGTGATGGGTCTGATTAACGAATTTGTAAAGCGAAAAATGGTAACCCGGGTTCATGGCCGCTGATGGATACTCAAAAAGGGATCCCGGATACCGTTCTCTGTGGAAAAAAGGCCACCCGCAACTGCCTTCCCTGGATATCGAACTAACCGAGCGCTGCAACCAAAATTGCATCCATTGTTACATCAACCGTCCGCCGGATGATCCGGAAGCCCGTTCCCGGGAACTGACCGCCGACGAATGGAAAGCCATACTGAAACAGGCGGCCTCTTTGGGCGCCCTAACGGTCCGTTTTACCGGGGGTGAGCCCCTGCTGAGAGCGGATTTTCCCGAATTGTACCGGTTCGCCCGGCGACTGGGAATGAGGGTCCGGTTGTTTACCAATGCCACCCTGATCACCAAATCGCTGGCAAAGCTTTTTTTAGCTATCCCTCCGCTCGAAAAGATCGAAGTCACGGTTTACGGCATGCGGAAAAAATCGGTCGAGGCAGTTACACGTATTCCCGGTTCATTCGAACAATTCAGAAAGGGAATTGATCTATTGTTAAAACACCACATACCTTTTGTGGTCAAGGGTGCCCTTCTGCCGCAAAACCAGGGCGAAATCAAAGCATTCGAATCCTGGGCCGGCTCCCTGCCCGGAATGGACCGGTCCCCCTCTTATTCCTATCTGTATGACCTGCGGGCCCGGCATGACTCAAACCGAAAAAACCGGGCCATCGAACGCCTCCGGCCGAAACCGGAAAAAGCTGTTGCATTCATGGCTCGAGACCGGGAGCTGTTTGACCGTGATATGAGGCAATTCTGCCTTCGATTCCTGGGTCCTTCCGGGAAAAAATTGCTGGATTGCGGGGCCGGTCATACGGTCAGTATCGACGCCTACGGTATGCTTCAACCCTGCCTGCTGCTTCGACATCCCGACCTGCTCATTGATTTAAAACATCAGGATTTGAAAACAGCCCTGCAAGAAAACCGATGCCGGATAAAAAATATCACGGCTGAAAATCCGGATTATCTGAAACGCTGCGCCCGCTGTTTTTTAAAGAACCTCTGCGAACAGTGCCCGGCAAAATCCTGGTCAGAACACGGCACCCTGGATACCCCGGTGGAATACCTCTGCCGGGTGGCCCATGCCCAGGCGCGCCTACTTGGACTGCTGGAAACCGGGGAAAATGCCTGGACGGTTAAAAACTGGAAGGAAAGAGTAAAAAAAACTGGAATATCTTTAAAGGTAAAACCATACCTGTGACCGGAAGCAAACCTGGAATGCATAATCCCGAAAGCAAAGAAAAGTCCCTGTCCATATCCGGCAGGATACTGATGGAACTCATGCGGGCAGTTCATGACAAAGGCGCATCTTTCCGCTTCCGGGCCACCGGCAGCAGCATGACTCCCGCCATTCGGAACAATGACTTTATTACGATATCTCCCCTGAAGGGAATAATGCCCTCTCCGGGGGAAGTGGTGGCATTCCGGCATCCGGCAAACAACAGGCTGGTACTGCACCGGGTGGCCAAAATCAAAAAGAATTCATTTGTCATCAGGGCAGACCGGCAGCAAGTCGTCGATGCCGTCATAACCGATAAAAACATCATCGGGGTGGTCACCCGGGTCGAACGGGACGGACAAGCGTTTTTTTTGCCGGATCGTTTCCATCAGCCGATTCGGACGAAAACCTTTTTTCAGGTTTATCTGATTTATATCAACGGCCGGCGATATTACCGTGCCATTCGGGCATTCGTTCGGAAACAACTAACCAGATTTTTCTAAAAAACCCCGGGAATTTTCTGGCCGCAATGTTTGCAGGTATTGCCCTTCATCCCCACGATATCGGTGGAAAAACCCAAACGCTCGATGAGCAATTTACCGCAGCTGTGGCAATAGGTGTTGGCCGCATCCGAGAGGATGTTGCCGACATAGGCATAGTGCACGCCATTGTCGCGGGCAATTTTATGGGCCATCTCCAGCAGGCTCGGGGGAGTGGGAGGGATATTCTTGAGCATGAAAGTCGGGTAATAGCGGGAAAAATGCACGGGAACGTCCGGCCCCAATTCTTTGACAATCCAGCGGGTCATGTCATCGATCTCCTTCCTACTGTCGTTGAGCGTGGGAATAATCAACACCACGATTTCAAACCATATGCCCTCATCCTTAAGGACCTGCAGGGTATCGAGCACCGGCTTCAGGGTTCCGCTGCACTGCTCCTGGTAAAATTTTTCCGTAAACGCCTTCAAATCGACCTTGACCGCCCCCAGATACCGGCAGAGTTCCCGCATGGGTTTTTCCTGGATATAGCCATTGGAGATCATCACATTCGGAATTCCCATCTTTTTCCCCTGGATGGAGCAATCCAGCATGTATTCAAAAAAAATCACCGGTTCGGTGTAGGTGTGGGCCACGGTGCGGCAGGCATTGTTTTTTGCCGACCGGATCACCTCGGCCGGGAAAAGGTTAATGGATTTGATCTGTTCCGGCCGTTTCTGGGAAATTTCCCAGTTTTGACAGAACCGGCAGACAAAATTGCAGCCGGCAGTGGCAATGGAAAAAGCCTGGGTAGCCGGGTAATAGTGAAACATGGGTTTTTTCTCAATCGGGTCCACGTGGACCGAACAGGGATTGCCGTAAACCAGGGTGGTATAGGTGCCGCCCCGATTTTCCCGCACCCCGCAGGCGCCCCGCTCCCGGTCGGCAATCCGGCATTCATGCGGGCAGAGCCGGCAAATAATCTTTTTATCCGCGATTTTCTCATAATAACGGGCTTCCCGGGCATTTTCAGGCCGGATGCCGGTATCGATATTGCCGGAATCAAAGGCGAACAACCGGGAATTTGCCAGCAGCAGCGGACAGCAGAATCCGGCCAGAACACCCTGCTTGACAAACTTCCTGCGGGAAATCTGGTTTTGTTCAACGGATTTTTTCATATTTCAACCACCCGTATGGCTTTTTCGTTGGCCCGGCCCAAACCAAGTTTTCCAGCCGTAAATATGTAGGCGGGTTCCCTGCCGGATTCCCGCAGTGATTTCAGCCCCAGTTCCTTTCTTCTCTTCTCGATAATCTGCCAGCCGGTATAATCCAGGGCTACCGGATCGGCGCTGACCAGTATGCCGCCATACTCCCAGGCATATCCGGGGAAAAAAGCCGGCCCGTTATGAACCTGAACCCGGGACGCATCGCAGACTATCAGCCTCAGTCTGTTTTTGATGAACGGGTGGCGACAGAGATCCGCCACATAGGGATCGCAGGCATTCTGGTGGAATTTATTGGGATTGTGAATGGCCCCAAAAAAGTTTTTCATGCCGATGGAAACCCCGGCAATATCATGATCCTTGAGCACCGGAACGCTGATCAGCGCATCCATGGCTTCCAGAATCCGGCTGAAACAGGTGCCCACACTCCCCGATATTTCCACCCGGTCCGAGTATCCTCCCCCGCGAATATTATCGGTCCCTAACACATTAATCCCCCGGTGGGAAATATCAAATCCGGCCTCGATCAGTTCCCGGTCGGTCCGATCCCAGATAAAAATATCCTGCTCCCGGATCCCGGCGGATTTCAGGCCGTCGGCAATGGCCATCACCAAGCCCGGGCTGGAGGATAGGCGCTTACCGGGCAGGCAGCTGAGTTTGACACCCACCTTTTCTCCGGGAGAGAACAGCGATTTCCAGGCCGCTGCCGGGTCATGATTGCCGGTCAGACGCATCAGCAAGCGGTTGACGACCGCAAAAACCTTTTCCCGGCGCAGGTGGCCGTGATTGTCCCGGATCAACGCCTGGGAACGGGCAATCAAAACCTGGCTCTTTCCTGAATCGGCCCCGGGCATCACAGTGGGGAAAAACAGGCCGGTTCCCGTACCGGCCGCGCAGGCCAGGAGTGTTTTTCCGAATTTCCTTCTATCGATGGTCATGGCCTAAACATATCAGTCTTCCCCGAATACCTGGGCCTGAAACACATAGAATTCGGTATCCGGGGACCGATATGCCCGGGATGCCAGGCCGGCTTTCTCGCACAGATGGCTCAGGAACTCATCCAGATTCCAGCCGGTTTCAGTGGCAACTTGGGGCAGATACACCGCCTGGGAATAGCCGCTTTTAATAATCACACCGTCAATTCCCAGGCGAATCCGTTTATAATCCGTAATTTTTTGCAGCGGGGTCATCACTGATATTTCAATTTTCAGTCCGGGCAGTTCCTCTTGTTTGACCGGGATAAACCGGGGATCCCGCACCGCGGCGTTGATGGCCTCATCCATGACCTCCAGGTAGAGCGGTTTCCGGCCGATAAGCGAACCGATACATCCCCGGAGCTGTTGGTTCTTTTTCAGGGTCACAAAAACCCCGAGTTCCTTTTTCAAATTGTCCGATATTCGATATTTTTTTTCTATTACCGCCCGGGCATCCGCCTGCTGGAAAAAAAGGCGGAGCGTATCCCGGGCCATGGACAGGAGATCTTTTTTTTCGGTTGCGGAGAGGCCGGATTCCCGGCCGATTTCTCCCGCCCGGTTGCCGCCGCCGCCGTGACCCGGTTTCTTTTGCCATATGACCAGAGACGCATAGCTCACACTGAGAGAATAATCCTGGTTTCGGTCGCCGGATTTCCTGTAATCCGTTAGCCTGGCCCCATGGCCCCGGGCCGGGTATAAATACAGCAGCACGCCTACCGGCACAAAACCGCACATGGTGATACCCGTCTTTTCCTTGTACCGGAAATACCCATCAATATCCAGGCGGGAAATATTCTCGATCATCCCGGTATCCAGCCGAGTGAGATTCGCTTTGATATTGCGGCTGAACGGGGTATAACCGAAGTTTTGTCCGTAATGGTCGAGATCACTGCTGGCCACCACCAGGGTCGCGGAATCGATAAAGTTACCGATGATCCTGGCCATGACCGGATAATCTTTATGGTCCAGCTGACCGAACAGGATGGGAACCACCCGGATATCCCGGTTTTTAAAAACCGTCTGGATAAAGGGCAGCTGGTTTTCGATGGAATGCTCATAGAGCATCACCCGGTTGTCCAGGCGGAAGAGTCTCTCTGCTGCCAGTTTGTCTACCACCTGCCTGTCCACCTCCAGTTTTCCCAGCGGAGTGGCCAGATGGGTGAAATCGGAGACACAGGCCCCGTAAAAACCGGCATGGTGGGAAGTTCCCAGGATGATTACCCTGCTGATTTGAGGATTTCCTTCCAGCTGCCGGTAGGCCATGGCCGCGCAGAGGCCGGAATAGGCAAAACCGGCATGAGGGGAAACAATTCCCACGATATTGCCGGGGATATCGACCTTTTCCGCCCGGGAAAAAAGTTGATTCATTAAATCAGATAGCTCGGATTTCCCGGAGGGATACCAATCCCCGGTTTTCAGGTATTCACGCACCTTCTCTTCCGACATCAGGGAAAGAAAGAAAAAAAAAACCAGAAAAAAAAACACGCCGTTTTTCAACTTCATGTTTCACTTCCTGATTCCATTGTATGAGAACCATTCGTCAAAGTCAAATCCAGGGAAACCCGGATTGCATACCCGGTGTGTCAGTCCTATTGAACCGATATCAACACGGTTTTCCTGATTTCCCAGGCCGGAGTGTTTGTCAAATGGATTTTTTTCTGATATGCTGGAAAGCAGTCGAACCATGATGAACCCGCCGGACCTGTTGCCTCGTTTCAGCCCGGTTTTTCCGGACCGGAAAATGGTGACAATCGGCAGGAACACACCCCGTGATGAGGGATATCCATGGACATTATTTTATCAGAACATTTGAGTTATTGCCTGGGAGTCCGGCGGACCCTGCAGTTGGTTGACAAGCTGCTGGAACAATCACCCGAGCACAATTTTTACATGCTGGGAGAAATCGTCCACAACGAACATGTTATCAGAGACCTGAAAAACCGGGGGCTGACATTTATTTCCGATGTCAATGAAATCAAAAACCGGGGGACGGTCATCATCCAGAGCCACGGGGCGCCCCGGCAGATCCTGGCGGCTCTGGAAAAAAGAAAAATTCCCTGCATCGACGCCACCTGCCCCATGGTCAAGGTTATCCACCGGCGGATCAGAGAGCTGGAGGCGGATGGATACTTCCCGGTCATTATCGGCAAAAGGGGCCATGACGAGGTGCGGGGAATCCAGGGCCAGGTTTCGCGTTCCCTGGTGGTGGATTCAAAAGAGGCGATTTCGGCAAAACACTTTGAGGGGATCCGAAAAATCGGGGTGGTGGTCCAGTCCACCTTCATCCTCCAAAATACCCTGAAGGTTCTGGACCGGTTAAAGCAATTGGTACCGGAGGTTAAATTTGTCAACACCATCTGTCAACCCACCACTGACCGGCAGGATGAAATTCAACAAATCAGCCAGGTTTTCGAATATATACTGATTATCGGTTCAAAGACCAGCGCCAATACCCGCCACCTCTATCAACTGGCCCAGTCCGGGAAGTCCCGTGTTTACCTGATTGACCGGCCGGAACAGGTGGATGAAATCGAATTACCCCCGGACAGCCGTATTTTTATCGCTTCAGGCGCTTCCACCCCCCGGTATTTGATCGAGGATGTAATTGCCCGCCTGAAAAAGAAAAACTAAGGGACAGGACTTACCATTTTGACATTTTTATTGCCGCTCTTCTGTTTTATTTATAACCAATTCAAAAAATATATGAAAAAATGGAGAAATTTAACTTTCCTCTGGCAACCTCCTCCTTTTTGGATTTGGAAAATACAGGCTCAGCCATCCCCAATCGCTTCTTCCAAGGCCAGCCTGGCCAGCAGGCGAGTGGAATCCAGCGCGGGCAGTGGACAGTCGGCAGGATCAACCAGCAGAGGGATCTCGGTACATCCCAGCACCACGGCATCGCACCCCCGGCTCTTAAGCTCCTGAATGACTGAATTGAAAAACAACCTTGATTTTTCTGCAAATATCCCGTTTACCAATTCTTTGAAAATAATCGTATCAATCTTTTCCCGGTCATCTTTCTCCGGTATTTGCCAGCCAATACCGTAATTATCCAGTACATCCGGATACACCGGACCGGTCATCAGGTAGGTTGTGCCGGTAATGGCCAGGTTTTTAAATCCCCGGGTGCGGGCCTCCCTGGCCACGGCATGGGCGATATGCAACCAGGGAATCGTGGATTCAGCTGTTACCAGCTCAAAGGCCTGATGAATGGTGTTGTCCGGGCAAATGGCAAAATCAGCTCCCATGCCGGCCAGTTTCTCTGCCGAAGAAATCATCAGATCTGCCACCCCCTTCCAGTTGCCGGCCCGGATATGTACCATGTATTCGGAGAGAGGGTGGGTATGCATGGAAATCTCCGGATGCCTGTGTTCGCCCATTAGAGCCGGAGCTTCCGAGCAAATGGTGCGGTAACAGAGCGCAGCCCCCTCGGCACTGCAGGCGACAATTCCGATATGTTTGGCCATGGCTCACCTCTATTCTATAGTACTTATTTTATTCTAAAATTTCCAATTGAGCAATAACGATAATAGCCATCCCCGGTTGTTGACTTGATTGGTTTTTTTTGATTAAATGGAGTCATCACATAATCTTAAAAGTGATAAACTGGAGACCGTGAATTTACTAACCTATTTGGAAAAAAAAAGTCGACCATTTAAAATATTACTCGGATTTTCCCTCATTGCCGGAGTCGGCATACTGGATTTCCTGAGCGGATTCGAATTCGGATTTTCGGTTTTTTATATCATCCCCATTGCATTGATCACCTGGCTGATCGGCCGGGCACCCGGGATCATCGCCTCCTTTGTCAGCACCCTGGTCTGGCAGGGAGTGGATATTATCTCCGGGCAATCATACTCACATCCCCTCATCCCCATCTGGAATGTCTTGATCAGGCTGTCTTTTTTCGTTATCATCACCCTGCTGTTGTCAGAACTGAAAAAAGCCATGGATAACGAAAAAGAACTCGCCCGTACCGATTTTTTAACCGGCGCCATCAATTCCCGGTTTTTCTTTGAATTGCTTCAGATGGAAATCGACCGTTCCAAACGCTATAAACGCCCTTTTTCCCTGGCCTATATTGACCTGGATAATTTTAAAAGCATCAACGACCGGTTCGGCCACCAAAGCGGTGACCGGGTTCTCAGTGTCGTGGTTGATTACGCCAGAAACAACCTGCGAAAAACGGATGTGGTGGCCAGGCTCGGCGGTGATGAATTCGTATTGCTGCTGCCCGAAACCAACCGGGAATCAGCCCCGGTCACACTTTCAAAACTTCAAAAAGGACTTCTGGAAGAAATGCAAAGGTACCGATGTGAGGTCACATTCAGCATCGGGGTATTGATCTGCTCGGAGGTTTCGGCATCTGCCGATGAATTGATAAAAGTGGCCGATAGCCTGATGTTCCAGGTCAAGCGTGAGGGCAAGAACGCGATCAAATACGCCACCTTTCCAGGTTGAACCAAGGTATTTGAGCCGGCCAAAAATAAAAAAAAAGCCCCAAACTCGTTTTTTTGTGCCGGTTTTTGTGATAAAATCTCAAATCAGAACAAGGTGATCCATGGAGAAATTTGAAATCGAGTTAAACCAGGAAGCACTGGCACGGAGAAACACCAAAAAACCCTCGACAAAAAAAAACCAGATCACCCTGATGCGTGTATATTGCAAGGGATGCGGACTTTGCGTGGACATCTGCCCGACCGGCACACTGATGCTGGAAGACAACCATGAAAGCAAATACGGCACATCAGCCCGGATCGATGCCCCGAATTACTGTATCGGCTGCCAGATGTGTGAAATGCGATGTCCGGATTTTGCTATTTTTGTCAACTACGAGGAAAAAACAGATTAAATGAAAAAGAGACAAATTCTCCAGGGCAATATCATTGTGGCCAGGGCAGCCATTGCCGCCGGCTGCGATTTTTTTGCCGGCTACCCGATCACCCCCTCTTCAGAGATTGCCCAGTTCATGTCCATCGAACTTCCCAAACTCGGTTTTGATTTCATCCAGATGGAAGATGAAATTGCCTCGCTGGGCGCCTGTATCGGGGCATCACTGGCCGGCAAGAAAGCCATGACCGCCACCAGCGGCCCCGGATTTTCATTGATGCAGGAACAACTGGGCATGGCGGTGATGGCCGAAATTCCGCTGGTCATCGTGAATGTCATGCGGGGAGGGCCCTCAACCGGAATGCCCACCAAGCCCTCGCAGTCAGATATCATGCAGGCCCGCTGGGGAACGCACGGCGACCATCCCATCATCGCGGTTTATCCGGCTTTTGCCGAGGAAATCTTTTCCGAAACCATCCGGGCTTTCAACCTGTCGGAAAAGTTCTGGAATCCGGTTATCATCCTGCTTGACGAAGTTATCGCCAAGGCCCGGGAGGATGTCGAACTGCCGGAGAAAAAGGATATTTCCATTTACTGGGAACAAACCAAAAAAATCGAGGATCTGAACATCTATGACCGGGAAATCGGCCAGAATCCCCCCCGCGTCGATTTTTTCAAGAAGTACCCCATCCATATAGACAGCCTGGAACATGACAAGCACGGCTGGCCGACAACCGAGCCCAAAATCGTGGACAAAATGCAGACCTTGAGGATGCAAAAAATATATCATTTCCTGGATGAAATCATTACCTATAAGGCATACAACCTGGATGACGCCGAAATCATGATATTCAGTTTCGGTATTTCCGCCCGTTCTTCACTGGCAGCAGTCGAAATGGCCAGGAAAGAGGGAATCAAGGCAGGCCTGTTCCAGGCCATCACCATATGGCCATTTCCCAAGCAGATTCTCAGAGAAAAATTCAAGAAAATCAAAAAAGTACTGACCGTGGAACTGAATATGGGGCAGACCATGTACGAAATCGAACGGGCTGCACCCGATGATGTCCAGCACAAAGCCCTGCTTCGGGCAAACGGGGTACCTTTTACGCCAACAGAGGTTCTGGAAGCCATCAAGTGGTTTAAAAAATGAGAGACTACGAAAAATACATCAGATACCGGACATTCCCGACTCCCTGGTGCCCCGGATGCGGGGACGGGATTATCCTCAAATCCATTGCCATGGCTTTTTCCGATCTCAAAATCCCACCCGAAGATATCGTGGTCATTGCTGGCATCGGGTGTTCGGGAAGGCTGCCTACTTTTTTCAACACCAACACCCTGCACACCACCCATGGGCGGGCATTAACCTTTGCCACCGGCATTAAACTGGCCCGTCCTGAAAAAACCGTGGTGGTCATATCCGGAGACGGTGACGCACTGGCTATTGGCGGGAACCACCTGATTCATGCTGCCCGGCGAAACATTGGAATCAAAATGATCATGATCAACAACGGAATTTACGGCATGACCGGGGGACAGGTTTCTCCCCTCACTCCCCAGAAGTTTATCACCGAAACCACCCCCTACGGAAACATCGAACCCAATTTTGATTCCGTTGACCTCCTGATCGCTTCGAAAGTCTCTTTCGTCGCCCGGGAGACCGTGAACCGGATGGTCCCCCTCAGGCAGGTGATAAAAAAATCTTTTCAGCATAAGGGATTTTCAGTGGTTGAGGTTATCAGCAACTGTCATATCAATCTAGGCCGGAAAAACAACATGAAAAATCCCATTGCCATGACCCGCTGGATCGCCGACCAGACCATCAGCCGGTCGCGGTATGAAAAATTATCCGCCGAAGAAAAGAAAGGGAAGTTCCCGGTGGGAATATTCGTCGAGGAAAAAGAAAGGCTGGAATACACCGAGTTGTATTACAAACATATTATCCCCACCATCCAGGACCGGATGAAAGGAGAATGAAAGAAATGGGCAGGTTTGAGATCCGGTATGGGGCGGTCGGCGGCGAGGGATTAATCACTGCCGGAGCCCTGCTGGTTAACATCGCGGTCACCAAAGAGAACAAATATGCGGTCGAAAGCCCCACCTACACGGCCAGCGTCAGGGGCGGACCGACCAAAGTGGACATCATCATCTCGGATAAAAAGATCATTTTCCCCCAGGCTACGGCCATTGATTTTTTTGTCTGCACCCAGCAAAAACCCTTTGACCTGTACAAGGAGAGGCTGAAGGATGATGCCATTGTGATTATCGACAGCCATCATATCCGAGAAGTCGGGAATACCCGGAACTGGAAACTCTACCGGATTCCCATCATTTTCGAAACCAAAAAACAGCTGGGCAATATTGTCCTGACCTCGGTGGTCACCGTATCGCTGACCCAGCATCTGACCGGAGTCATCGGCTATGAGAACATGGTCGAATACATCAAGAACTGGGCGCCGGCAGATGCAATCGATTTGAACCTGAAAGCCATAAAACTGGGGCAAGAGATTATCCGATGAATTTCATTACCGAACTCAAGTGGCGGGGCATGATCCATGATATCATGCCCGGAACCGAAGAAAGACTGCATCAGGCTATGGCCACCGGTTATGTGGGCTATGATCCCACTGCCCCCTCGCTGCACATCGGCAGCCTGGCCCCCATCATGATGCAGGTCCACTTTCAACTGGCGGGTCACAAACCCATTGTCCTCATCGGCGGTGCCACCGGAATGGTAGGCGATCCCTCGGGACGATCAGAGGAGCGTCCCCTGTTGCCGATCGAAGAAATCCGGCATAACCAGAGATTAATCCGGGCCCAACTGGAGAAATTTCTCGATTTTGACCGGGGAAAAAATTCAGCCGAGGTGGTCAACAACTATGACTGGTTCAAGGGAATTGAATTTCTTCCCTTCCTGCGTGATGTCGGCAAACACCTGACCATCAATTATATGCTGGCCAAGGAGTCGGTCAGGCAGCGCCTGGAGAAGGGAATATCGTTTACCGAATTCTCTTACCAGCTCCTGCAGGCGTACGATTTCTACTGGCTGTACGAACATAAAAACTGCATCCTGCAGATGGGCGGTTCCGACCAGTGGGGGAACATAACCGCCGGAACGGAACTCATCCGCCGAAAAGCATCCGGTGAAGCCTATGCCCTGACCTGTCCCCTGATCACCCGCTCGGATGGCAGCAAATTCGGAAAATCGGAAGGCGAAAACATCTGGCTGTCGGCAGACATGACATCTCCCTATAAATTCTACCAGTACTGGCTGAACTGTCCGGATGAGGATGCCGTCGACTACATGAAACTCTTTACCCTTTTTTCCCAGGAGGAAATCGCTGAACTGGACCGGCAACACAGCCGGGCGCCGCATCAACGGATTCTCCAGAAAGCGCTGGCCAGAGATTTGACCGCCCGTGTGCATTCATCCCGCGAGGTGGACATCGCCGAGGCCGCCGCGGAAATCCTATTCGGAAACGGCACCACTGAGGCCCTTGACCGATTGTCAGAAATGGATTTTCTATCGGTATTCGAGGGTGTTCCCCTGGAAACAGTAACACGTCAGGCAATCAAAAAAGGCATCAATATCGTGGACCTGCTGGCCATTGAAACCCGGGTGTTTCCCTCCAAGAGTGAGGTCAGGCGGATGATCCGGAGCGGCGGGGTCAGCATCAATAAAAAACGGGTCCAGGATGACAAACTGACGGTGGGACCCGAAGCCCTGCTGAACGGTAAATACATCCTTATCCAGAAGGGAAAAAAGAATTACTTTCTGCTGAAGATCGAATAATTCCCCCCTCAAAACCAATGATTCGATTCAGGCGTTGTAAACAAAAGCATTTTAGTTTTTAAAAAAAATGGAGGGGTATTCTGACCGGCGCCAGGCCTATTCCGGATTTCTTTCCAAATTTGCCAGCGCTTTTTCAGCCTGTTTCTTCACCCAGACCAGGGGATCGTGGGTAAGCCGCACCAGATATGCCCGGGCATGCCCGGGGTCAAACCGGCCAAGTGCCTCTATCATACTCAGTTTAACCTCGACATTCTTGTCGTTCATCAGGTAATCGATGACTTCCGGAAGAAATTCGCTCTCCCGGTTGCTCAGGATTTTAACGATCGATGCCCGGACAAACCAGACTGCCCCTTTAATGGCTTCCACCAGACGGGGTTCATCGATATGATAATCCCGGTTGATTTCCCTGACCAATCTCTGGCGGATGTTGGAATCATCCAGGTTGAGCAGTGAAATCAGTATTTCAGTGCTGAAATCAATTTTTTCCTCGAGAATGGAGTCGAGATACTCCATCCGGCTTGGCCCTTTTTCTTTTTTCAGCATTTCGGTGATGCGCATGATGCCGCTGTCTTTCTGCTCAATGGCTTCACTGATGGCCTTGCGGGCGGCATTGGCCACCGAACTGTCGGCATGGTATAAAAATTTGCGAAAATAAAACTGGTCCCGGTATTTCAGTTCTCTGAGTATTTTCAACGCACAGGCGGTGGTTTTTGAAGAAAGCCCGGCTTCCAGAGCGCCTTTGAGAAAAATAATCATCTGGTCCCGGGGTAAGCTGGATAATTCTCCCTCCTTCAGGGATTCGATCTGCTTGGCGGGGCCCAGTTCCAGGAAAGTCTCAACCGCAATATCCATTATATTTTTTTCAGCAGATGGCCCATCTTTTCCTTTTTGGTTTTCATATAATGGAAATTCTCTTCACCCGGTTCGATTTCCAGAGGCACCCGGTCAACGATTTCCATTCCATAGCCGGAAAGGCCAATGTACTTGGTGGGGTTGTTGGTGATTAACCTGATTTTCTTGACACCCAAACTCCTCAGAATCTGGGCACCGATGCCATAGTCACGCTGGTCGGCTTCGAATCCCAGTTTCAAGTTGGCCTCCACCGTATCCAGGCCGTGTTCCTGAAGTTTATAAGCCTTGATCTTCCCCGGCAGGCCGATTCCCCGGCCCTCCTGATTGATCAGGTAAAGCAAGACCCCGTGTTTTTCTTCTTCAATCATGGACATGGCCCGGGCAAGCTGGCTGCCGCAATCGCATTTCAAGGAGCCGAAGGCATCTCCGGTCAGGCACTGGGAATGAACCCGCACCAGCACCGGCTTGTCCCCGTTTATTTCTCCCTTTACCAGGGCCACATGGGTTTCGCCGTTAATCTGGTCCTGAAAAACCTTGATTTTGAAGGTTCCCCAACGGGTTGGCAGGTTGGCCTCGCTGATCTCTTCGACCAGCATTTCCTTTTGAATCCGGTACTTGATGATCTCCTCAACCGTGATGATGGGGATTCCGAACAGTTCATTGAATTCGATCAGGTCAGGCATCCTGGCCATGGTTCCGTCTTCCTTCATGATTTCGCAGATGACACCTGATGGATACAAACCGGCAATTCGAGCCAGATCCAGCGAGCCTTCGGTCTGTCCGGCCCGGACCAGCACCCCCCCTTTTTTCGCCCTCAGGGGAAAAACATGGCCCGGTTTTACCAGATCTTCAGGCCTGGTTTTCTCATTGATCAGGCAGCGGATGGTTTCGGCCCGGTCAAAGGCGGAAATACCGGTGGTGATATTGTTTCTGGCGTCCACGGAAACCGTGAACGGTGTTTCAAAATGGGAGGTATTTTTGTCCACCATCAGGGGAAGCTGCAGCTCATCGCTACGGCTTTCGGTCAGGGAAATACAGATCAGCCCCCGGGCGTGCTTGGCCATGAAATTAATGGCCTCCGGGGTGATTTTCTCAGAGGCAATGGCCAGGTCGCCTTCGTTCTCCCGGTCTTCATCATCAACAATGATGATCATCTTCCCTGCTTTCAGAAGCGAAACGGCTTCCGGAACAGAAATTAAATGTGAATTTTTCATTATTTTATCAATCTCTCAGATTTTTTTCAGCATTTTTGATTATATATGTATTTGCCGATTAAATCAAGTTCCAGGTTCACCCGGTCCCCGATTTTTAAAAATTTCAGGT
Organism: uncultured Clostridia bacterium; assembly: GCA_964583345.1. Lineage (GTDB taxonomy): Bacteria > Acidobacteriota > Aminicenantia > UBA2199 > UBA2199 > CAZOWT01. The sequence goes on along the minus strand of CAZOWT010000003.1, from coordinate 21,422 downwards.
TGGTGGTTTCCAGGGTATGGGGAATGACCTCGACCGAAAAAGAAGAGTCCCCTATTTCGGAAACCGTCAGGCTGATGCCATTCAATGCCACCGAGCCCTTGAAAACCAGAAAACGCCTCCACTCTTTTCGGGTGAAGGTAAAAACAAATGTGGACCGTTCGGCGCTGCGGTTGATCGAGCGCGTCCGGACCGTCCCATCCAGGTGTCCGCTGACCAGATGTCCGCTGAGAAAGGCAGTCAGGGTAAGAGGCAATTCGATGTTTAGCAGGCTGCCCCTGGGCAGGTCATTGAAGTTGGATATGTTCAGCGTCTCCCGGCTGAGATCGAAGCTGAAGCGGGAATTTTCCATTTTCACCACGGTGAGGCAGGCCCCGTTAACCGCCACCGAATCCCCGATGGCAACTTTCTCCGGCAAGATGAACTCAACCACCATTTCGGGGAAGATTTTCTTTTTCAGGGAAACCAGGCTGCCCTGAGCCTGAATGATGCCGGTAAACATTTTATTCACCCCCCCCGGTGTCCAGGACCGAACCACGGACAATCATTCCGGATTCAAAATCCAGGATTTCAGGGTCAACCAGGGTGATTGGTTCCGAAAGTCCGGCTCCGGAAGCAAACAATTGCACCGACCCGGTCCCACCGATCAATTTATGGGCCGTAAACAGGATTATTTCATCCGCCAGCCGATTTTTTAAAAAGGAGTTGATCATTCGTCCGCCGCCTTCCACCAGCACCGAGGCAATCCCGTTAAGGAAAAGGATATCCAGAACCGTTTTCAGGTCAAGCTCATCCCCAAAAGCGGGAACAAAATGGTGGTGATCGGTCTTGGTGGCCCTGTCTTTGGCCCTTTCTGAACTGAACAGGATGAGGGGAAAACGGCTCTGCTCCCGGAAAATCTGTTTTTTTGAATCCAGCCGGTTGTGGGTATCCAGAACGACCCGCCAGAGTTTTTTATCCGGCCACTCGTTTTCGTTTATTGTCAGAGCGGGATTGTCGTCCCCCACGGTCAGGTCCCCGGTGAGAATGGCTGAGAACTCGCCCCGGAAACTGCGCGATATTTGCCTGAATTTATCCCCGGTTATCCAGCGTGATTTTCGGAATTTATCGGTTAGTTTCCCATCCAGCGAGACCCCGGCTTTCAGGGTCACATACGGCCTTTTCCGGGTCATGTATCCCAGATAATGCCGGTTCAACCGCGAATATAAAGAGGCCAGGCACCCCCGGTCAACCCGAATCCGATTTTGTTCCAGCCGGCGAATACCCTGACCGTTGACCAGCGGATTGGGATCCTGAAGCGCAATCACCACCCGGCGGATTTTCTTCTTAATGATCAAATCGGTGCAGGGGGGAGTTTTCCCCAGATGGCAACAGGGCTCCAGCGGAACATAAAGGGTGGCGTGCGTTTCCTCCACTCGGTTCAGGGCCATGGCTTCGGCATGTTCAGCGCCAAAGTGCCGGTGAAAACCGCTGGACAGCACCTTTCCGTTTTTGACCACCACCGCACCCACCATGGGATTGGGCTCGGTATAACCGATTCCCTTTTTTCCCAATTCAATGGCGGTCTTCATCCAGCAAATGTCCGGGGAAGAAAATTCCACCATCCTATTCTTCCTCCAGCAGGGACCCGATAAACGCCTTTTGAGAAAATTCAGCCAGATCCGTTTCTTTTTCGCCGGTGCCGATGAATTTGACCGGGATTTTCATCTCATCAACGATATTGATGACGGTTCCGCCTTTGGCCGACCCGTCGGTCTTAGCCAGGATTATACCGGAAATTTCCGAGAATTCCTTGAATTTGCGTGCCTGATCCAGGGTATTCTGCCCCATGGTGGCATCCACCACCAGGAAAATTTCAACCGGCTGGGAGGGGAAAAAACCGCTGATAATTTTGATGATTTTCTCCAGTTCCTTCATCAGGTTGTCTTTGGTTTGCACCCGGCCGGCGGTATCCACGATCAGCAGGTTATAATCCCTGTTTTTCAGGGAATTCAGGCTGTTGTAGACCACCGATCCCGGATCAGCACCCCGGTCCCCGCCGACCACCGGAATGCCCAGCCGCTCTCCCCATAAAGACAGTTGAGAACCACCGGCTGCCCGGAAGGTATCGGCGGCGCACAGGAGAACCTTTTTTCCTCGGTTTCGGAAATAGACAGCCAGCTTGGCCGCGGTGGTGGTTTTTCCGCTGCCGTTCACCCCCACCATCATGATGACATTCTTTTCGTCGGGAAGATGAACCAAACATGATGATCCGTTGTTTCCGCTATCGCCGGCCACGGAAAATATGGCCAGCAATTCTTCCTTTAGAACCGATAAAAATTCATCCTTTTCAAAACCGGCCCCGGCGGTTTTCCTGACCCGGGATAATATCCGATCCGACCGTTCGGCCGAGATATCCGAGAGAATGAGCAGTTCCTCCAGGTCAGCAAAGATTTCTTCCCGGTTTTTCCGGGAACCGAATATACGGGTGATTTTCTTTTTCAGCGATATATTAAACATGTCGATCCCGGATATTATAACCCGTTAACCGTTAAATTTCAAAGGGATGAAATAAAATTGATTCCGGAGAAGACCGGATCCAAAGCTATTACGGATCAGGAAATGGAGGCATATCTTCGAGACGGATGTCAACACATCGTCAAAATCCGTTTAAAAAATCATTTATAAATTCTCAGAATGCTCCTTTTTTTTCGGGTTATGAAAAGAGAGGCTGACTTCCTGCTTGATTTGCCCCTGGTCATTATCCGATACCACCACAAAAAACTTTACCTTTTCCGGAGGATTTTCGTTGAATTCACAGGTTATGATTCCGGTGTCCGGATCGATGCTAATCCCTTCGGGGATTTTATCCCCTTCTAAAGAATACGCCAGTTGATCATTGTCCGCATCCCGGGCATTGACTCTGATTTGGTAAACTCCCGGGCCCCGGATGTCGGGAAACTCAATGCCTTTGATTTCCGGTGAGGTATTTAATATTCGGGTCATTTCCGAACGCCTCCGAAAAATTTCCTTTCCTTTCTTCTGGGCAATCACATCGACATAAACGTAGTCGCCTTTCTTGAATTGGTCGGCGCCCAACCGGTTTTCGGGGCCATCCTTGATCTTCTCCGCGTTGACCCAGAAAGCATACTGGAATTCGAGATTATTTTCCCCGACCGGGGAAATATTTGTCCGAGCGGTGAGGTCAGAGGTTGTGGTCGGATTCGGGGGAGTGATTTCGATGCTGTCAAACCGCAGATTCATTTTTGCTGCCGGCGGTTTCTCCGGTTGGCGGGACGGTTGGTTCCGGTCGGCCTGGCGGATACTGGCAATGGCTCCCGGAGCTTTTTTCACCACCGCATCGGCCGAATTATCCTTCCCGCAGGAAACCGCGCCCCAGACCATCGAGAGAATGATAACCGGAATGACCAGGCTTCTCATCATTATCGCTTGGTCTCCTTCCAGTAAATAATTCCACCCGGATAGGGGATGGTATAGGTTTCAAACCGCTTGATTTCCAGAGAACCGGTTTCACCGGTTCCGACATACATCAGGTACTTGCTGCCGGTAATCAATCCGCCCCCGGATATTCTGGCCGATTCCCGGGTTCCGGAAACCGTATCCCCGCAGGAGTGCAGGGCGATTTTATAAAATGTCATGTTGCCGCCGCTGCCGCAGGGATCGCCGCCCACCACCACCGATTGCGGTTGATAGGTATTGAAATAAAGGTAGGGCAAGGTGTTGTTGGGAATGACGATGGGATCGGGATCAAAAAGAATCTCGTCGGCATCGGGGAAATTAAAATACCAGCCGTTGGCGCCGGTAATGGTGGTATCGCCCATGGTATTCATGGTCCAGGACAACTGCTGCAAATTCGTGCCCCTGACACATCCGGTCGACGGAACGGTGCTGTCATCCCGGATACCGATGAAACGGCCGGCCGGCCCGTCCTGGGGATGGTTTCGGTTTCCGGTGCCGAAGTGAACCCAGAGCTGGTAACACTGGTCATAGGAGACTGACGGTGACATGTAAATCGGCTGGTCGGTGTTGTTTTCCCGGAACAATATTTTAGGTATCCAGGTCGAGGTCAGGGGATCGGATATGTCCAGCTTGAACAGGTTCCCGCCCAGGTTGCCGAAATAAATGGAATCCAGGTAGGTGTTGTTGTCCTTGTCAACCGCCGTCACACTCTGGGGGATGGCATAGTTCAGGTTGCTGTCATTTTTCAGGTACTTGTCATTATCGATGCTGTCCGAAGAGGCATAACCCAGCCACCAGATCAGATTCCCGGTCCAGGCATCGACTATAAAAATGGCCTTGCCCTCATAATTGCTTCCCTCTCCGAAACCGCCGGTCAGGATGGCCACCCACCTGTCCTGCAGGTTTCCGGTGCTTCCTTTCTTATATTTGATTCGGCCGATTATGGGTTTTCCCCAGGTATTGCCGATATACTTCGAATACCAGGGCAACGCCAATAGTTTATCGCCCACTGAAATCGTCCCGCTGAGATCAGTCAACCGGATTTTATTGGTATCCGGGAGTGATAAAATTCTGGCGGTTGCCGTGCGTTTTTCATTGACTATATACTGGTCCACGGCAAAGGTTCCGCTGATACTGGATAAGGTGTAATCATTGGTGCTGATGGAACCAACGGTTCCCGAAGCCACATAGGCCGGGAATTTCCATTTGTGGGTCTGGCTCAGGGGGTTGGTCACATCCCGGCAATAGTAGGCTTTTCCCCCTTCCCGGAGGCCAAAAGCCAGGATCGATCTCCAGTGGTCGGTGGTGCCGGTATAGATATCATTCACGGTCATCAGGCCGTCTGCCGTATAGGTGTAATACCGGTTGACGGCGATCCGCTTCAACAAGGGCAGGACTTCATCCGGAATGAATCCGGATATTTCCCTGCCGCCATCGGCCGAATCTCGGCTGGCATTGACGGTATGAATCACCCCGTCATTGGTGCCGACAAATATGACCTTCTGCCGGCTCTGGTTATCCGCGTAGAATTTCTGGTAGCAGTCGCTGTCGGTGGTGGCATTGACCGGGTCGCATTCGGGCGGGTTGTAGAAGGATTTCCAGAGCAGGGGCTGTCCCATGTAGGTGACGGTGGAGTGGAATATATCGGCCAGCAGGAACAGATCCGCGGACGGAACATCCGGCCGGACTGAACCCCTGATGTAATTGATGATATCAACCGCCTGGGCCTGGGTGTCGGCGTTGAGGGCCTTCATCAGGGACAGGCTGTTGGTATTGACAAAATTGATATTACTTAAGGTATGGTTGTTGGTAGCGGTTTTGATGGTGGAAATACTGCGGTTGGCTTCCCCCTGGGCGGTGATGACATCGGCCGCATCCCAGCACTCGTGGAAGATATAGGTGGACCCGTAGGGAACGATGTCATTGCATTTCAAGTGCCCGGCCCAGATAGGAACCGTGTCCGCGTTGCTGAAAAAATAACCGCTGTAGGACACATTGAATTCGTCATCGGCGGTGGCGATTTTCTTGGGCGAGGTGTACTGGGTAAAGGCATAGTTTCGCTGGTCGATATCGGACAAAACTGTCTGCAGGTTGGTAATCAACTGGTAATAGTCATCCCCGGGGAAATGATCACCGTGGCCGTGGGCATTGTCAGAAGTGGTCTGCAGCAGGGTTTGTCCGGCACTGTTCATTCTCATGCCCACGGTATAGGTCACGATGCCATCGGTGGCCGGGTAAACCGGATGTTCGTAAAGATACTTGGCCACGTTGGGCAAGCATGACGAATAATTGTTCATGGCAAGGCCGGTATAGGGATTCGGATACCCCCAGTTGGCGTCATCGGCCGTGGGTTCTCCGTCGGTAATCAGCACGATGAAGGTCCGCTGACAGGTATACTGGGGAGGCGGGGTGCTGCCAACCGGTATCCGGGTATGTCCATGTATATCCGTCCAGCGGTTGCCATCGCTGGAAGAGATCAGGTTGGAAAAATAGCCGTAGGCCGTATCCATACTCTCGGACAGCGGGGTGTAGGCATCTGCAGACAACGTATTATTGATATAATCGGTCAGGGCATTGAATGCCGCATCCCGGGTGGCATCACCGGATGAATAATCCTGCACCGGAGCGAATATCCGGGCCCCGTGGGCTTCTGATGAATTGGATCCGCTGAAGAAAAAATGAGCGGCTCCCAATTTGATGGTGTCCCGGGTCTGGTCCAGCAGCTCAGTGGTCGCTCTTTTCAACGCTTCCATCCGGGTGGCATAGTAATCCCCGGTGGGCTCACCAGGAACACATTGATATTCCCATCTCCTCCGCCTGCTGTTCCACACCCAACCGCAAATATCCTCCCCGACCTCTTCGGTGGTGGTGTAGGTATAGGTCCTGCCGGTTGAGGTGGTGTAGGTTTGAAAACCGGCCACCTTGTCCGGGTCGCTGTCGATATTGGCTACAAAAAAATCATTTCCCGCCATCGAACCGGAATTGTCCAGTATAAAAAGGACATAAGGCGGAACCGACGCGCTGAAGATTTCCCGGTCATCCGGTGTCAAATCCGGAGATGACAGCAGGAACAACATAATTATAACGGCGCTCGAAATTAATTTTTTTTTCATTTTCTCACTCTCCTTCCCCGATCTAATATTCCTTCATCAATGTATATACCCCAGTCTGCAGCTCAGTATAGGCTTTCCTCCGGTTCTGGATGATTTCCGCGGTGATGGGAATCCTCCAGACCACCGGAACCATGCCGGTCTCGGTTCCCAGGGACATGTTGGGAATCGGCGGAGGCGCAAACCCCTGGAATATTTCGATGTTTTGGGGTGTCCCGCTCTGCAGGTCCAGCACCGTGCCGGTGATATACTTCTTCTGGGTCACACCGCCCTCGGTCTGGGTTTCCTGAACCGCGATATCGGCCGGGCTCTCGGTATTGCGTACCGATTCGATGACCATTTCCATGCCCTGGACGGCAAAATAATATGAAGTTTTGCTCATCAGATAGTTCTGGGTGGTATGAATCTCGGTGGTTCCCACGGTCAACAAACCGGACACCAGCAGCGACAGGATTAACACCGCTATGATGGTCAGTATCATGATACTCCCGTTTTTCTTCATTATTCACTCCTAAATCACGATGTTAAAATTTCTCGGCTCTATTGAAATTTTATAAATTCTATAACCGAACTTACCCTCAGGCAGGTTGTAGGAGGAGGCGCGGTCGCCGATGACCGGCACCGACAGGGTCCGCTCGCCCTTCCCCCCGAACTCATCGGTCAGAGCCACGATGTCGATGCTAATTTCTTTTAAGTATTTGCTGCGGATATCCAGCAGTAAATTTGTCAATATGGTGGAGGAACTTCCGCCGGCAAAGTACTGGTTTTTCGGGGTAGCGACCGGGAAACTCGGATAGGCAGCGTAGGAAATCTGCATGTCCCAGATATTTTCGGAGATTACGCTCACCACAGCCGTGGTGGTGTCTGCCAGTACATCGGCCTGGTTTTTCGCATCCGAAACCCGGATAAGCTGACGAATGTTCCGGTGTAAATCGGCATCAAATATCTCTTTGACCAGATAAATGCTGAAATCGGAGAGTTTAATCACCGGCGAATTAATCGGATAAGCGACATTGTTCCCCACGTCGGTATGCGAACCGTCTTCCACATCGGTGTAGTGGGTCGTTGACAGCAACCTGGAATAATAAACCGCTTCGGTTCTCATGGTGATGGTGTTGGCTGTGGGCGGTGAGCTATCGTCCACGGCAAAAACATAGTAGCCGATGGTTTTGGAAGGATCGGCGGGATCAATACTGGGCCCGATGATGATGCCTTTATCACCGGCCGCCCAGAGCGGATTTCCATAGATATCCACTGTACTTTCCACGGGGATGATGTTTCCCGAAGAAGGATTATAACTCTGGGTCAGGGTGGTGACCACATCCGGATTTCCGATGGCCACGATGATGCCGTCGGGAAAATTGGTGTTGTTCAGCGGATATATTCCATTGAAATAGGGCAAGGCGCTGAGAAACGATCCGGTGTTGGCCAGGGTCAGCACCGCCCCGGCGCTCTTCAATTCCGAAGCAAACGACGAAAGCATGAACCGGGATTCCTGCTGAAGTTTAATTCGCGACAGTTCGGTTTCCGAGACCTCCCGGTAATGAATGATCATGAAATAAACCGACCCCAGCACGATCAGCAGCAGGGTGGCGACGATCAACAACTCGATGATAGAGAATCCATTTTGTTTTTTCATGGGTGCTCCCGATTAACCTCCTCTCCGGGTGGACAGTGAAACCCGGAAGGGGTACGTATTTCCGGTTTTACCGTATTCCACCACCACGGCTATGGACTTGAGATTGCCCACCGAGGAAATAACGGTAGTCCTTCTCAATTGTTTGGGCTGGTTCGGGTCACTGGTATAGAAGTTCAGGGAATTGACCCCCTGGACAATAAAATCAATGCTGGTCCCGTCCGTGAGTTCAGATCCCGGAAATTTCAGAAATTCCTCCAGCCGGGTTTCGGCCAGGGAAATCGCCAGGTTCTTGGAGGAAATATTTTTGGTGCTCAGCTGCTGGTAGGTAAACCCGTTTAAAATCGAAATGATGACAAAACCGATAATCGCTACCGATACCAGTGCCTCGATAAAGGTAAAGCCCTGGTTATTTTTCAGCATGAATGCCTCCGTAAGGATAGATCTGCACATTTTTCTGATAATCGATTACCCCCTGGGGAGTATATTTAACATAGAAGGTAAGGGTGACCGGAGCCGGCATGGAGCTGGCTATGGGAAAATGAAACACCTCCCCGAGGGAATTGACGGCAAAATTTTGAACGGCACTGCCATCGAAACATTCTTTTCCTTCCAGCGGTTCCACGGTTTTGGCCACGGTCCAGTTCCCCAGGTCACCCACCGTATTCTGAGTTCTGATCTGGTAAGAACAGCCATCGGCGTTGAATATGACGGTCACGTACCGGTTTTCCAGAGAAGCCAGCTGCTTGGCATAATTAAAATCCGCCATGAACTGGTTGACCACACTGGTGATGGAAGACTTCTGGGCAACACTCCTTCCCACGCTCAGGCTCAGCACAATCATCAACGCCAGTATGCCGAGAGCAATAATCACTTCAATAAATGTATAACCACTGTTATTTTTCATAGAAAAACTCCGTTTCTTTCTAAATCATAGCAATTTCAATACCAATCACCGGTTTTTCAGGCAAATTGAGGTCCGGGCCCATCCGGATTATCAGCCAAATTGAAATGTAAACAGTCTTAAAACTTCAGAATATGGATTTGAAAAACCGTTAGATAAATTTTTTCGGAATAAAATGGGTAAAATATATACAAATATAACCTTTCCGTAACATCCTCTCCCTGACAAAAAAACCGGCTTTTGCCAATTTACCGGGGAGAATTTAAACGGTTCTCTTTAAGACCTCCGGGTTTCCCTTTTTCCCGCTGCTGCTCACAGGCGTCCGGACCAAGGTGTTGTCATCATCGAACTGTATGTGATAGGTTATGGTAACGTTTTCATATTTAATCATCATGACCGGTTTGTCCTCTAAGAACTTGTAGGTTCCGGCCACCTCTCCATTGGCAATCACCTCATAATCATTGGTAAATTCGGTAATCAAATCCACTTTGCTGTCTTCAACTTTCCATTTTCCGATGATCAGCTGCCCATAGTCTTGGGATGATTCGCTGTAAATAAGACCACTCCCCCCCAGCATCAAAAAAAATATAAATAAGATCAGTGTTTTCTTCACGTTAACCTCCCATTACCATATAAATAATACAGGAGCTTACTTTTGTCAATTAAAAACTATTTATTTTAAAATGTAAAAAATCCTTTTTATTTTTTTCTTCAATTTTATAATTGAATCTGATATAATTTTTACCTTATCATTCGGACATCCTGGATTTTGGAGCCGGACAGGAGGATTGGCATGAAAAAATCGATGGTCCTTGGGGCACTGCTGCTCTTTTTCGCAAATCTTTTCTTGCTGGCCGATGAGGCCATACTGCTGAAACTGCCGGTCCGGGTCATGTCGCCAAACGGACTGGAGACCGGACTGAAAAAGGATGATTTCCATCTCTATATCAATGAGGAGCGCCGGGACATCCGGGATCTGTTCGGCAAGAGGAAACAGATTGACCGGTCCGGCGACCAGCGGCATTTCGTACTGGCTTTCAACCTTACCGAAACCGGCCAGCAGATAAACGACGGCATCGATGCCTTTGTCGATTCCATTCTGATGCCCAATGACACCCTGACCATTATCACACCCCTAAAAATATACAGCATCACCAATCCTAATGACCCGGCAAAGATCAAAAACGATATCCGGGAAATTGTCAAAAAAGATAGCCTGGAGTACAAGAAAAACAAAATCTCCTCCCGCGAGAACCTGCTGAGGGAAATCCGCAAGGTCAACCGCGGGGGCAGCATCACCTCGGGTTCTGCAAACGCCGGCATGACCACTGACCTGGGTACCCAGATCATCATGCAATTCCTGGGCGACTACAACCGGGAATGGAACAATTTCAAGTCAAAATTCCTGATTCCGGATATGCGTCAGTATTCCCAGGTGGCCCTGATGCTGGCCAGGCAGAACGGGGAAAAATGGTTGATTAACTTTCAGCAGCGGGAAATCATGCCAGCCCAGGATCAATTCAAGAAAGCAGCCGATGCCATCCGTAATTTCCTGTCATCGGCTTCCTCGGCAGATGACCAAGCCGCCGCCTCATCCATATCCAGTGGCCTGCAAACCCTGGAGAAATCCATGCTGATTTCGGACAGTTTCCCGCAGGACATCCTGCTCAACCTGTTGCTGGGAGCCAATATCGGGTACAACACCATCCTGTTCCGGAGCATGCGAACCGATGTTTCCAACCCGGACGGCCAGTCTCCGGATTACGAAGGCATCCTGAGAGACTTGTCGGAAAAAACCGGAGGGGTGGCGCTGGATACCACCAGCCTGGCCGACGGCATCGATGCTATCCGCAAACACCAGGATTTTTATTATGATATAATTTTCGAATTTAACGGAAAACTGGAAGATAAGAACATCAGGGTCGAAACCACGCGCCCGGACACCAAAATCTATTATAAAAACAGATTTTTCCAGAGTGAAATCCAGAACCTGATGGATTACCTCAAGGAACCGAAAATCAATATTTCCGATTTTTCACGGCAGGGAAACAAAATCAGTTTCACCATTTCGGAATTTAAAATCGGCAAGGTGGAAAACCAGAATGCCGGGGTCATGCGGGTGAAAATCGAACTGATCGATAACAGCCACAATACCGTTTACCGGACCGAAAACACCCTGAAATCAACCAAAAAATCCATAACCATCTCCCTCAACCTCCCGGAAAAATACCGGGGGTATTTTCAACTGCACATCCAGACGTCGGATATGATGTCCCTGAAAACCAATGAGTTGTTTGAATATATCAAATTATAATGAAAAATACCCTACAAAACCGTTTGTGTCACAAGGATAACCAGACCAAACCAATGGAGGCATGATGAAAAGAATCGCATTTTTGCTGATTTTCTTAATGGGAATAAGCCTGATTCAGGCCGCCCCGACCGTGGTTAAAAAGAAAACCAAGGCCCTGAAATTCGACAGCACATTTTCAGTGGCTCTGGGCGCCGGTGCCCGCAATTTTTTGGGAGACGAAGAGGATGTTTACGGTTTTGCCAACCTGCTCTTTTTCCTGGATGCGGGGTTCCGGTTTAACAAGAATTTCGAGGTGTTTGTGCACGGCGAATACCTGCAGGCCAAGGGCGAGTTGACCATCACCAAGGAAGAAACCACACTGCGCATCATTCCGGCTGAAGCCGGCGGCCGATTCCTGTTCGGCAACCACCCGTTCCTGGGATACCTGGGAGCCGGTCTGGGCGTTTATTTCATCAACGAAGAAAATCCAATCGGAACCGTCAGCAAGAGTGGTATCGGCATTTTTGCCGAAGGCGGTTTCCGGTACTTTTTTGTCAAAAATCTGTTCTTTGACCTGAAGCTCAAGTATGTCTCCCTGAGCATCAGGCCGGAAGACACCTCAGTGAACCTGGGAGGCATTTCGCTTCTGGGTGGTTTCGGCTATGTTTTTTAGCCGAACGGCAAACAGCATTCCGCTAACGATCCCCAACAGATCATAGGCCAGATCCACAAGGGAAAAAACCCGGGTAGGGACGAACAGCTGATGAATTTCATCCAGAAATGCCAGCATCAACAGGAAAAAGAAACTGAAAACCATCTGGCGGCGGCGTAACGGATTTCGGAACATTCTGAGAAAAAAATAGGACAACAGAAAGAATTCCACAACATGGGGAATGATATCCGGAATCCCCGATGGAAAATCAGAAACCGGTTTCGAAGACAGATAGCATATCAGCCCGTAAACAACCAGCGGAGGGAACCGGTACCAGGCCATCCGGGAAACCCGGATTACGGCTGAATTTTCCGAATTCCGGTTAAACACAATCATTGCAGAACAGCGGGAAGGTCAGCCGGACTCCAATCCGGCGGGAATATCACAGAAAATGCATGAACCAGCTGAAAGCAATTACCCCGACAGTCATATATAAAAATAATTTCAGCCCGTATTTCAGGATTGCTTTTTTATCATCGAATTTAATAAATGCCATTACCACAGAAACGATCAACGAAAAAATAATCATGGAGATGAAGTGACTTCTAAAAATCATTTCCGTTTCCCCCTGGCGATATCAAAAGCGTTCAGCGCCACCAGATAATTCAGCAGACCGGCGCTGACCATGTAGGTGGTGCCGTAGTGGAAGGTCACTGACTCGATGGTTCCTTTCCCCAGCCCGACCAGTTGGATGATCACATAAAAAATCCCGTTGCCCAGATCCCCGAGAAATCCCAGCAGCCACAACGGATGGAAAGGCTTGAGTCCGAAAAATTTTCCCTGCATCACCAGGCCCAGGGCCAGCAGTAGCAAAATCCCGATGGAAAACACCACCCCCTTGAGGATTTTCTTCTGGATAAAATGTCCGCCACCGGGAAATAGCCAGGAAAAGAAGAATATAAGGTATGGTTTTATCATCGGATATTATACAAAATTTTTTAGGCGCTTACAATCAGAAAATGAATATAAATTCCCGAACCCGGAGATTTTATCAAACCGGCTGATTTTTTTAAAATTAATGTGATATAATGATCTAAAATATTTTTGCATTCAGCTCATGCGGAGTTTCAATGGCATATAAAAAAAGGATACTGTGTATCGGCGCCGGCTATGTGGGCGGACCTACCATGGCGGTCATGGCGCTTAAATGCCCGGAATACCGGGTGGACGTGGTTGACATCAACCCGGAAAGAATCCGGCAGTGGAATTCCGATACCCTGCCGATATTCGAACCCGGCCTGAAAGAGATCGTTGAAAAAATTCGGGGGAAAAACCTGTTTTTTTCCACCGATACCGAAAAGGGCATCCGCGAAGCGGATATTATCTTCGTATCGGTCAATACACCGACCAAGTCGTTCGGCGAAGGAGCCGGCATGGCTTCCGACCTGCAATACTGGGAAAAAACCGCCCTGCAGATAACCCATTCCGCACAGAACGACAAAATTATCGTGGAAAAAAGCACCCTGCCGGTGAGAACCGCCGAAGCCATGGAACGAATCCTGACATCCAACAAGCGGAATATCAAATTCGAGGTCGTCTCCAATCCGGAATTCCTGTCCGAGGGTTCTGCCGTGAAAGATCTTCTGGAGCCGGACCGGGTGCTCGTCGGTTTCCACCAGACCATTGAAGGGAAAAAGGCGGCCCAAGAAATCATCAATATCTATGCCCACTGGGTTCCCGAAAAAAAAATCATTACCTCCAATCTCTGGTCATCTGAACTGTCGAAACTGGTGGCCAACGCCTTTCTGGCCCAGCGTATTTCTTCAATAAATTCCATCTCCGCCCTGTGCGAAAAAACCGATGCCAACATCGGGGAAATCTCCTATGCCGTTGGCAGCGACTCCCGGATCGGCAGAAAGTTCCTGAACGCCAGCATCGGATTCGGCGGTTCCTGCTTCAAAAAAGATATTCTCAACCTGGTTTATATCGCCCGCAAGTACGGATTGAATGAGGTGGCCGATTACTGGGAGAAGGTGGTCTGGATGAACGAATACCAGAAAAGCCGGTTCGTCAAAAGAATAATCACTGAGATGTTTAATACCGTCGCCGACAAGAAAATCGCCATTTTCGGTTTTGCCTTCAAGGCCAATACCGGCGATACCCGCGAATCTCCGGCCATTTTTGTGGCCAAAAAGCTGGCCGAAGAACGGGCCATCATTGCCATCACCGACCCCCAGGCCCTGGATAATGCCCGTCATGATTTGGCCGGGCTTGACCGGATCGGTTTCGAAAGCGATCCCTACCGGGCAGCTGAGAATGCCCATGCCATTGCCATCCTCACCGAGTGGGAATCCTACTCGAAACTCGATTATAAGAAGATATTCGCTTCCATGAAAAAACCGGCTTTCCTATTTGACGGCAGAAATATCCTTGACCACAACCAATTATTCGATATCGGCTTCAACGTTTTCCCGCTGGGCAAGTCCCAGTTAACCCATTTTTAAAAGAGAGGTCAGCATGTGCGGAATAATCAGTTATTGCGGCCGTAAACAAGCCGCCCCGATCCTGATAGAAGGATTGAAACGCCTGGAATACCGGGGCTATGATTCTGCCGGGCTATCGACCGTGGACAACCACAAGATGGTCACCATTAAAACCGTGGGCAAGGTATCCAAGCTGGAACAAAAAACCGCCGGCGTAAAACTGAATTCAACATTCGGCATCGCCCATACCCGCTGGGCTACCCATGGGAAACCCTCTGAAATCAATGCCCATCCCCAGTCGGATTGCACGGGAAAAATAAGCCTTATTCATAACGGCATCATTGAAAACTACCAGGAGCTCAAAGATGAACTGAAGAAAAAGGGGCATGTTTTCAAATCCCAGACCGATACCGAAGTGGTGGCCCACCTGATCGAAGAAAACCTGGATGGCGATCTGGAAACTGCGGTGCTCAAATCGGTCGAAAGGCTGGTCGGAACATTTGGCATTGCCGTCATTCACGCCGATTTCGATCACCAAATCATCATTGTCCGGCGGGGAAGCCCGATTATCATAGGCATAGGCGATAACGAGTATTTTGCCGCATCAGATTCCAATGCCATCTCCCCCTATACCCATAAAATGGTCTATCTCAGCGACGATGAAATCGCGGTGTTGAACTCCGACCATTACTACATCAAGAATATGAAGAATCAGATTCTGGAGAAAAAGATCGAGATTCTGGAGGAAGCTGACTACGAACTGGATAAGAAAGGTTTCGAACACTACATGCTCAAGGAAATCTTCGAACAACCCGAAACCATCAAGAACGCTTTCCGGGGGAGGATCATCACCAATGAGGGGGTATCGAAACTGGGAGGACTGGAACCGGTTCTGGACCGGCTGAAAAATATAAAAAAACTGGTTATCGTGAGCTGCGGCACCAGCTATTATGCCGGGCTGCTGGGGCGCTATATCTTCGAAACCCTGACCGAACTGGATGTTGAGACCGAACTGGCATCGGAATTCAGGTACCGCCGCCTGAAACTCAATGAAAACGTGGCCGTACTGGCCATTTCCCAGTCCGGCGAAACCGCAGATACCCTGGCCGCCATCAAAGAAGCTAAAAGAAAAGGCGCCCTGCTTCTGGGCATTGTGAACGCTGTCGGAACCTCTATCGCCCAGATCACCGATGCCGGAGTTTACAACCATGCCGGCCCCGAGGTCGGAGTGGCCTCGACCAAAATATATACCTCCCAGCTGGTCATTCTGACCCTGATTGCCGTACTGATCGGACGCTACCAGACCGTTTCCTACAATGAGGGGAGCGAACTGCTGATCGCCCTTAAAAAACTCCCGGACCAGGCCAAGGACATACTGAAAAAAGCCAACCAAATTAAAAAAATCGCCTCAAAATATGCGCATTACCAGAATTTTCTGTATATCGGCCGGCTCTACAACTATCCCACCGCCATGGAAGGGGCTCTGAAACTTAAAGAGATATCCTATGTCCACGCCGAGGGATATCCGGCCGGTGAGATGAAACACGGTCCGATATCCCTGATTGACGAGGATTTTCCCACTGTGGCCATCGTTCCCAGGGATGCCACCTACGACAAGATGATCAACAACATCCAGGAAATCAGGGCCAGAAACGGGAAAATTCTGAGTATCACCAATGAGGGAGCCGAAACCGTGGTTAAAATTTCCGATGACGTGATATTTGTCCCCCAAACACTGCCCATACTCCAGCCCATCCTCAACATCATCCCCCTGCAGCTCTTTGCTTATTATATCGCCAAGGAAAAGGGATGCGATATCGATAAGCCCCGGAATCTGGCCAAATCGGTTACCGTGGAGTGAGCGAAAATGAATTGGAGAGAAACAATAATATGAAAGGGATTATCCTGGCCGGCGGCCATGGAACCCGGCTATATCCGCTGACAAAACCGGTTTGCAAGCAGCTGCTCCCGGTATATAACAAGCCCATGATTTATTACCCGCTATCAGTCCTGATGCTGGCCGGCATCCGGGACATACTGGTTATTTCCACGCCCGATGACCTCCCGGCATTCAAGAAACTTTTCGGAAACGGAGCCCAGTTGGGCATTTCCCTGGAATATGCCGAACAATCCAGCCCGAAAGGTATTGCCGAGGCATTCATCATCGGCGAACCGTTTATCGGCAATGATCAGGTCTGCCTGATTCTGGGAGACAACATTTTTTACGGGCACGGGTTGAATAACCTGATGCAAAGGGCTGCCGGACAAAAAAAAGGAGCCACCATTTTCGGTTACAATGTCAGCGATCCGGAACGCTACGGGGTGGTTGAATTCGACGAAAACAACCTGGCCATATCCATCCAGGAAAAACCCTCCCGTCCCCGATCGAACTGGGCGGTAGTCGGGCTTTATTTTTATGACAACCGGGTGATTGAATATGCCAGAAACCTGAAACCGTCCGACAGGGGAGAACTGGAAATAACCGATATCAACAACCAATATCTCGAAAACAGAACCCTGAAGGTGGAACTTCTGGGCCGCGGTTATGCCTGGCTGGATACCGGTACCCACCAGTCCCTGATCGATGCATCGGTCTTTATCAAGACCATAGAGGAACGCCAGGGCCTGAAAATAGCCTGCATCGAAGAAATCGCCTACCAGAACCTGTGGATTGACAGCGGACAATTGAGAAAACTGGCCGAGTCCATGAAGCGGAATGAATATGGCCGCTATCTCATGAATATTCTCGACCCGGATCTACCCCAACCGGTTTCAGGAAAATGATAAAAAATCGAAAAATAAAAAACATGCTGGTTACCGGAGGATGCGGTTTTATTGGCAGCAATTTTATCCGCCATGTATTCCAAAACACCGATTTCCGGGGGAAGATAATTAATCTCGATAACCTGACCTATGCCGGAAACCCGGATAATCTCTCCGATATCGTCGAACAGCATGAGGGAAAACGCTACATTTTCAAAAAGGCGGATGTGGGCGATTTCAATACCCTGGAGGAAATTTTCAAGACCTACCATATCGATACCGTGGTCCATTTTGCCGCCGAATCCCATGTGGACAGATCCATATTCGGACCGGCGGATTTCGTCAACACCAATATCATGGGAACGTTCAACCTGCTGGAAACCGCCAGAAGATTCTGGGGCAGGAAAACCAATTTTCTATTCCACCACATCAGCACCGATGAGGTATTCGGCAGCCTGGGCAAGACCGGAACCTTCAGCGAAAATACCCCCTATGACCCCAGAAGCCCCTACTCGGCCTCGAAAGCATCTTCCGACCACCTGGTTCGGGCTTATCACCATACCTATGCCATTCCGGTCACCCTATCCAACTGCAGCAACAATTACGGCCCCTTTCAGTTCCCGGAAAAACTGATTCCCCTGATGATCATCAATGCCTGGAAAGGTAAACCGCTGCCGGTTTATGGCGACGGACAACATAGCCGGGACTGGCTCTACGTCGGGGATCATTGTGCGGCCGTCTGGCTGATCATTACCCGGGGGAAACCCGGGGAAACCTACACCATCGGCGGAAACTGTGAGCAGACCAACATCAGGGTAGTTGAAAAGATATGTGATGTTATGGATAAATTCTACCCGGTCGATAAAAACCTTCACTTGAAACTGCTGAAATTAAAAATCTCCAGCTACCGGGAACTGATCACACATGTCCCGGACCGGCCGGGGCATGACAGACGTTATGCCATCAATGCCGGTAAAATCAGGAGAAACCTGGGATGGAAACCCGGCATGTCTTTTGATTCCGGACTAAAAGAAACCGTTCAATGGTACCTCCGTCATGAAGATTGGATCCAGGGCATCGTGAGCGGTGAGTACCGGAACTGGATAAAGCGAAATTATAATCTCCGGCGTCCTGTCCAGTCATGAATCTCCCTGAGGTGTCCAATCTCCTCAGCCATAAAGTTTCGCTGGGGATTAACCGTTACCTGGGCATCAAAATTATCGATATTTCCAGGCTGAACGATTTCATTGAAAAAGAATTGCCCCTCATCCGGCAAAACCATCTGAAAGAATTGCCTCCCGGATTCGAATTTTCCAGAAAATTATACCGGCAATTCCGTATCGACCCCACCAAATCCAGGCCTTCGTCCGAAGCCCTTTGGAGGCGGCTGAAAAACCGGGATGACTTCCCAGAGGTGAATCCCTTTGTCAACCTGACCAACCTGCTGTCCCTGAAGTATCAGGTATGCTTCGGCCTGTATGATATGGATAAAATAACCGGGGATATCCGAATTGAGACCGGACAACCGGATGACCGGTTCCAGGGTATCCGGAAGGATGTGCTGAATATGGAGGGGAAAATCGTGGTAAAGGACCATGACGGTGCCTTCGGGAATCCGTCTGCCGATTCCCTGCGCTCCAGTGTGGAGGACACCACTTCCCGCATCCTGCAAATCCTTTTTTTCCACCCGGCTGATCCGGATATTGACGAAATCACCCGCCGGAGCTTCGACTCTTTCAAGGAATATTTCCGGATTGAAGATTCCGTATCCAGCCTGCTCTGAATACCGGCGGCATTCCGGGCCCTCCTCCCCCGAAAACCGGGGATAAACACCGCTATCTTGACAGTTTTGGCAGAAAGCATTAAAATGAACCATCGATACCCCTTCCGGTTTGCGCGATAACCCATGGCAAGGTTAAAGGGGTTAAGGAGTCAAATATGTTCGGAAACCTCGGAATTTGGGAAATATTACTCATCCTGGTGGTCATTGCCCTGCTGTTCGGTGGGAAAAAACTCCCGGAACTGGGAAAAGGCCTGGGGGAAGGAATTCGCAACTTCAAGAAAGCCATATCCAAGGAAAAAGAAACCGAAAAGAAAAAGGATGTGAACACAGATTCAACCGATGAAAAGAATAATTGAAGAGTTAACCGCCCGGAGAAAAGAAAATCAGCAGGCATTTCACCGGGCCCTTGAAAAAATCGGGTCTTATCTTCAAAAGCAAACCCGTCTGAAAAAAAAAAAATCTGAAATTCGCGAGCTCCTGGAAGAACTCGGCCACGCTCTTGACGAATGGATGACCGTTCAGGACCGGGAATGGGATGCACTGTCCAACAATCATGCCAACCTGGTTTTTCAATCACTGCAGTGGAAGATCGAAAAACTCGAAGCCGAATATTCCCATATCAGGCACCTGCTGACTCAGTTCTCCGACCTGGAAGCATCGCTTCAGCAGATTACCGACTCATTGCAGGCCGGGGTAAAACCGGAAATGCGGGAACGCTTGGATGAGATAAAGGATCGCCTTTCGGTTTTCCAGTATTCGGATTTCGAACACCGCTTCCGGGGAGACGAATCCAAAGTCAGTGAAACCCTGAGCCGGTATATCCATTTTTTTTCCCATGCGGATGACATCCTTGATCTGGGATGCGGCCGGGGAGAGTTTCTGGATCTGCTGAAAAAGGCAGGGAAATCGGCCCGGGGAATAGACCAATCCGAATCCATGCTCGGCTTGGCCAGACAGAAGGGCTTGGACTGTCTTAAGGATGACATTCTCCGCTTCCTGCTCAAACGGGAAAAGGAATCGAGCGGCGGAATATTCTCCGCCCAAGTCATCGAACATGTTCACAGCGATTATCTCAAACAACTGGTCCGGGAATGTTACCGGGTACTGAAGCCCGGCAGTCCCATTATTCTGGAGACCATTAATCCCCTGTCGGTATTCGCCCTCAGCCGCATATTTTTCCTGGATATCACCCACCAGAAACCGATTCATCCGGAATACCTGAGGTTTCTGCTGGAAACCAGCGGATTTTCAGAGGTTGAAATCCTGTTTTTCGACGAACTGACCGGCGAAAAGCTGGAAGAAATCGAACCGGAAAATTCCCTGGCCCGGACCTTTAATTCCAATGTCGACAAGCTCAACCGGATACTTTTCGCCCCGCCTGTGTATGCGGCCAAGGGAGTGAAAAAATGAACGTCCCTCAATCTTATTCCCGCATATCCCCAATGGTTTGAACATGGCCCTCCCTAACCCTGCCCTGATCCGAAATTTTTCCATTATCGCCCATATTGATCACGGAAAAACCACCCTGTCCGACCGCCTGTTGGAGATCACCCATGCCGTTTCCGAGAGGGAAATGCACGACCAGGTGCTGGATTCCATGGATCTGGAACGTGAACGGGGTATCACCATCAAATCCCATTTTGTCAGGTTAAATCATGTTCACGACGGCCAACCATATATCCTGAATCTGATTGATACCCCGGGCCATATTGATTTCAATTACGAGGTCTCCCGCTCGCTGGCAGCCTGCGAAGGGGTTTTGCTGGTCATCGATTCCACCCAGGGGGTGGAAGCCCAGACCGTGGCCAATACCTACCTGGCCATGGAGAATGATCTGGTCATCATTCCGGTGATGAATAAAATTGACCTGCCCAATAACGAGCTTGAGAAGTCCCTCAATCAAATGGAAAACATCATCGGCATCGGCAGAGAGGAAGCCCTGCTGGTTAGCGCCAAAACCGGCCAGGGTATCGATCAGATCATACCCGCCATCATCGACCGCATCCCCCATCCGGGCGGAGACCCGCAGAAACCGCTGCGGGCGCTTATATTCGATTCCTGGTTTGACGCCTACCGGGGGGTAATCATTCTGGTCAGAATCATGGATGGCGTATTGAAAACCGGGGAAAGAATAAAATTCCTGTCCAACAATGCTTACTACGAAATCAACGAACTGGGCGTGTTTACTCCCAAAGCCCTTGCGCAGAAAGAACTGTCTGCCGGCGAAGTCGGATACATCATCGGCAGCATCAAGAATATATCCGAAGTTAAAATCGGAGACACCATTACCCTGATCAAAGAGAACAATATTCGCCCGCTGGCCGGGTTCAAAGTACCCCAGA
>CAZOWT010000002.1:0-42757 GCA_964583345.1 uncultured Clostridia bacterium | reverse complement strand
ATTTATTTGTCTATTTGAAAAAACAGAAATACCAGGGCGGTTTTTTTGCCATGACCGCCTATGGTACCGAGGAGGTCCTGAGCAAAATCAAGAAACTGGGCGGACTGGATATTATTCTGAAACCGTTTAGTTTCTCCTGGTTTAAAGACAAGATCATGGGCTTTTTTGTCGAAGAGGAAGGGGTATCGGGAACGGTCAATGTCATTGATCTAACTTCTCTGCTGCAGATGATCAACCTGGAGAAAAAATCACTGAGCGTCAAGATCTCAATCAACGATAAATACGGATACCTGCATTTCAAGAGCGGGGAGATTATCCATGCCGAATTTGACAACCTGGAGGGAGAGGAAGCGGCGTTTCACCTGATCCGCACCCGGAAAGGCCGTTTTTCGGTCGAGAAACAATCAAAGGATACCAAGCATACCATCGATACCCCGTTCATGGTTCTGCTCATGAATGTCATGAAAAAGGCCGATGAAGAGGGGAAGGTGAAAAAGAGCGATAGTAAAGATGAGCAAAAAAACGAGAAGGAAGAAGATAAAGAAGAAAAAAAAGATGTGAAAGAAGATAAAGATGAAATCGAAATTGTCCTTATCGATATCGATAAAAGTCAGGAAAAAAGTAAGGAGGTCAATATGAACATAAAAAAATTAAATCAGGCGATTGAAATCCAGAAAGACAATATGGGGGATGGCCTGCTGGCAACCGATATTTACGGATCAGCTGACGGACAGTCTCTGGTGGGCTGGAACTCCAATCCCCAGGCCTGCGCCCTGTTCAACCGGATCACCAATTACATGATTGATGCCCTGGACGGAGCCGGTTTCCCCGGCCTGGGAAGGTACTATATTATGGACCTGGTGGGCGGCAAGATGGTCATTGTCATTTCTTTGGGGGAATTCCAGTGGGGCATGCTGGTTGACCGGGCCAAGATTCAACTCGGGTTGCTGCTGAACGTGATCATGCCCAAGATGATCGATTCCTTTGAACAGGCCATGGCCGATTAGTAACGATTATTGCGGTTTTTTAAAAAAACAGTGATTTCAAGCAGCATCACTGCCCGGATGGAATGGAATACGGGTCCGGGAAAAAATGTCAGAAAAAGCCTGGCAGGTATTGCTTTGATTTGAATGAACATTCGGCGTGG
This sequence comes from uncultured Clostridia bacterium, assembly GCA_964583345.1. Classification (GTDB taxonomy): domain Bacteria; phylum Acidobacteriota; class Aminicenantia; order UBA2199; family UBA2199; genus CAZOWT01. The sequence continues at coordinate 41,610 of CAZOWT010000002.1, read as the reverse complement.
TATTCGATTTTTTTGAGGAATATCCGGTTCATTTTCCGGATCCGGATATCGGCCGAATAGGGATAGGTTGAATCCGGCGGATTGGATGCCATCCAATCGATATAACCCAGTTCGGGTTCGCTAAGATGAAAACTTTCATTTCCCCGGCAGCGGGAACATAGAATGCCTCTGAAATCGGTTTTCAGCCAGGCATTCTTTATATTTTTCCTGAAGCAGTTGTAACAAATACCGGGATTGAACATCAAACCTTCTATTTTAAGAATCCACACCTGGAAGTAGAGCAGCAATGTTTCCATATCCCTGCCGGATTGGCCGGCTTTCAGCAGGGAATGGACCAGCCGGAAGATTCTTTTATCCCGCTGGTTGGCGGGTATGATTTTAAGCAGGATTTCTGCCATCAGGTAAAAGGTAAAAATATTCTCCGGCCGTGAGACAGTATTGAAAAAACTGGTTAGGATATCGCCTTTTGACAGCGTCACCATCTCTTTTTCGTCTTTTTGGTAATAGAAAAAATTTGCCAGGGTAAACATCTCCAGCATGGAACCGAAACGGTTTTTCGATTTCAGGGCGCCGGGGGCAACCGCTTTTAAAATTCCGCTTTCCAGGCTCAGCAGGTGAACCAGTTTATCCTGTTCATTGATAGGGGTGTAGTCGAGAACAAAGGCCTGAGTTGATAATAAGGGCATCCCAGAAACTATACCAGGAACAGGGTGGCCATACCGAGAAAGACGAAAAGGCCGAAAACATCGGTAAGCAGGGTGACAATCATTCCTGAGGCCAGGGCAGGATCCAGTCTGAAGCGGCGGAGGACCATGGGAACGATGATTCCCATCAGGGCGGCATTGAAAAAATTAAAAACGATGGCTCCGCCGAATACCAGGCCCACCACCCAGTTTTTGAAAATAATAGCAGATATGACCGATGAAATGAGTCCGATGGCGATTCCCGAGCCCAGGCCTACCGCCATTTCCTTGGCCAGGATTTTTCGCGAGCGTTTCCAGTCCAGGTTGCCCAGCACGATTTCCCTCACCATGATGGCCACGGTTTGGTTGCCCAGTACTCCCCCGATGGCCGGCACGATGTGCATCAGTATAGCCAGGGTGATAAACTGTTCGATGGTTCCCTTGAAAACCGCTACCACCACGCCGGACAGCGAGGTGGTCAGCAGGCTCATCAGCAGCCAGGGGATTCGTTTCTTCAGCCGTTCAAATACGCCCAGATCCACGCTGTAATCCTGGGTCATGCCCGCCAATTTGTAAATATCTTCGGTAGCTTCTTCATGGATAATATCGATAACATCGTCAACCGTGACCACTCCAACCAGTTTATCGGTTTCATCAACCACCGGGATGGCCAGCAAATTGTAATTGGCCACCACCGAGGCAACCTCTTCCTGGTCGGTATAGGCATCCACCTTGTAAACCTCGGTATTCATGATGTCCTTGAGCTGGAGTTTGGGATTGACCAGAATGACCTGTTTGAGTGAGACCACCCCTTTCAGCCTCTGTTCCTCATCGGTGACATACAGGTAAAAGGGGACTTCCACCTCTTCGCCGGCCAGCTGGATGGCGGAAATAGCGTCTCCGGCGGTGGTGGATGCCTCCAGGGCCAGGAAATCGGTGGACATGATTCTTCCGGCAGATTCCTCCGGGTAAGCCAGTTGTTCCTGGATAAAGACCGAATCCTCTTTCTTCATCTTTTTGAGGATTTCGGTTCTCAGCTCTTCATCAAAAAGGGAAATCAGGGAAGCGGCATCATCGGACGAAAGCTCTTCGAGTATGGCCGTGGTTTGCGGGATCTCCAGGGCGGAGAGGATTTCCACGGCAATTTCCGGCCTGATTTCGCTGACGATTTCAGCCAGCTGGCCCATCTCCATCTTTCTTTCGAAAAAAAGTTTGATAATGATCTGCCTTTCCTGGGGATTGAGATGTTCGATCAGGGTCGCCACATCGGCGTAATGGATTTTCTTCAGGGCATTCCACAAATGGCCCAGGGTTCTGAGTTTGATAAATTGTTTGGAATAGCGGAGAAGTCTGTCTAATGCTGCCTGTCGCATGAATAACTTTAACATAGAATAAAAAAAACTTCAATTCAATATTTTAATATTATGGTTGCCGGCTGACGCATTGATTTTTCCTGTTCATGATGGTATGTTTTTCTCAGGGAAATCAATGAACTGGATCAAGGTTACCATTAACGGCCGGGAACTGAATGTCGGTTTTGATGACAGCAGCATCCATGTTTACAACGCCTTTCCGGTGAAAGATGACCTGAAGCTGCGCGGGTACCGCTGGGACCCGGCTGACAAGAGCTGGTTCGTTACCCCTTCGAATATCGAGGATGAACTGGAGGTTCTGAAAAACAACCTCCGTACTCCGGCCCCATTGCCACGGCCGGGGAAACTCACGGATTTATCCGCCTTTCCCGAGTCCTATTCGGTGATTGAATTGCGGAACCGCATCGACGGGCTGATCCGGAACGGGATAGGAGGCAGCCTGTGGGTACGCGGGGTGATTGCTTCGGAGGTCAAATCGTATGAATGGGCGTCCTATTTTGACCTGAAGGATGAAGATGAGCAGAGTGATGTCTTTTTCCGGGCCGAAATCCAGAAGAATAATCTGCTGGCGGTCAATAAAAAACTCGGCGATCTGGGTGTGGCTGAAACCATTTCCAGGGATTTGCCGGTATTTTGCCAGGTTGAGATTCGGCTGTCAACCCGGAATGTGGTGGACATCCGATTAAAGGTCCGGGATATCCTGCCCGAATATACCCAGGCCAGAATCAGAAGCCAGCGGGATATTACGGTTGAAAAACTGATGGCCGAGGGAATCCTGGAAAACCAGAAAAAACTGAAACTTCCGGCCATAATAACCCGCTTAGGGCTGATTACCTCCGAACTGGGCACCTCGGTCCAGGATGTCCTGGCCGGTCTGGGCCCGTATCAAAACCGATATTTTTTTTATTTTCTGGATACCCGGATGGAAGGTTCGGCAGCCGTGCACAGCATCCTGGATTCAATTGACAGGCTGGAAACGCGCCTGGATGTTCCCCTGGATGCCATCGTCATCACCCGTGGCGGCGGCAGCGAGCAGTCCCTGGCGGTTTTCAATGACTTTGGCCTGTGCCGCCGGATATGCCGGTGCCGGATTCCGGTGTTGACGGCCATCGGCCATGAAAAGGACCTTTCGGCAGCCGAAATCTGCTCTTTTTTTACCCCCACACCTTCCACCCCTTCGGGCATGGGCAAGTACCTCCAGGACCGTTTTGTCAACCTTCAAACCCGGCTGGGGGATACGGTCAGGCGTTTGGTCCAGGTTTCCCGGCTGATGCGCAGCCGGGAAAATGAAAAGCTGGCCGCCTTCCTGCAGTTGATACCGTCCCAGGCCGGCCGGTTCCTGAAATTCCGTAACGAGCAGTTTTTCGCCCGCATCCGCCAGTTCGGGCAAAGCGCCTCGTTTTTGGTAAAGAACCAGGAGAGTGAAATTCTGAACCAGGTGCATTTCCTGGAGAAAATGCGAGGGATCATTCGCCGGTCTTTCCGGCAGGATGTCTTCCGCATCATGGCCCTGCTGCCGGAACGGATGGCGCTGATCAACCGGAGAGAGAGCAGGCAGCTGGGCAAAATCATTTCCCGCCTGGATACGAAAAAGCTGGCCCGGGAAAACCGCATCGTCGAAGGCAATACCCTGAATCTGGCCAGGACCACGGTTGAGCGGGGAAGGAAATATATAATGGCTGTGGAAAACAATCTGGTTACCCGGCTAAACCTGGCCAGGGCCAGCGATCCCGACCGAATTTTAAAAAAGGGATTCACGCTGACCCTGGATAAACAGAACCGGGTGATTCCCACCCTGAAACGTTTTCAGTCTGCCAGGCAGGCCCGGTTGAAGTTTCAGGATGGTATCATTGATATCATTCGAAAGGAGGAAACATGAGCGATAAATCCGGAACCTATGAGAAAAATTTTGCCATACTGGAAAAAATTACCGAATCCCTGAACAAGGACGAGATCGGTATCGATGACCTGGTTAGCAGGACCAAGGAGGCCCTGGATGCGGCCCGGTCCTGCATGGAAATTCTGAAAAAGCAGCGTGGAGAGTTCAAGAAGCTGGAAAAGGAATTTTCCCGGTTGATGGAAAATTCCGATGAAGAGAGTGAACATCCCCTCAATGAAGACGACCGGCTGGTGGAACCGGATTGATTCCGGTTTTTTGGAGGCCGGGATTGAAAAAGCGTCCGGATATTGATTATTTCCTTTGAAACTGCTATTTTTATCTTTGCCGATGAGTTTAGGAGATATTAGATCATGAAGTGCCCGGCCTGCGGATTTCACAACGCCAGCGGCAGCAGTTTCTGCAGCCGCTGCGGTTCTTCGATGGCCGCCCGAAAAAAATCCCGGACCGAAAAAATCCCCCGGTCGCTTCTGGATTCGTCCGAATTCCGGCTGTCTCCGGGAGAAAAGTTCGGCAAGCGTTATGAAATCCTGCAGGAAATCGACCGCGGGGGTATGGGCAGGGTATACCGGGCCAGAGACCGGGAACTGGGCATCGTGGTGGCCCTGAAGATCATTCACCCCCAGCATTTGACCGACAAGCAGGCCCTGCAACGGTTCAAGAAAGAAATTATCCTGGCCCGGGAAATTTCCCACGAAAACGTGATCCGCATTCATGATTTCGGCCAGGAGAAAGGGATTAAATTCATATCCATGCAGTTTGTCGAGGGGGAAAACCTGAAGGACCTGATCCGGAAAAAAGGCGCCCTGAGCCTGAAAAAGGCCCTTGATATCTCCCGGCAGATCTGCAGCGGGTTGCAGGCCGCCCATAAGAAAGGGGTGGTGCACCGGGACTTGAAGCCGCAAAACATCATGGTCGACCGGAAGGGGAATGTGGTTGTCATGGATTTCGGCCTGGCCAAATCGATCGAGGGAGAGGGCATCAGCCTGCCGGACATGGTGGTGGGAACCCCGGAATATATTTCCCCGGAACAGGCCAGGGGAGAAAAAGTGGACGGCCGTTCAGACCTGTATTCCCTGGGGGTGATCATGTATGAAATGGTCACGGGCAAACTCCCCTTCACCTCGGAAACCGTTCTCGGTTATATCACCCAGCATATCAATAAGAAACCGGGATCCCCTTTGACAATAAATCCGTCAATTCCCCCGTTTTTCAGCCGGATCATCCTGAAATGCCTGGAAAAGAATCCGGCCCGGCGCTATGGCGATATCCAGAGCCTTTTGAGGGATTTTACCGCCGAGGAAATGGCCAGCGGTCCGTTTTTCCGGCGCCCCGTGGTTCGGCGGGCACTGGCGGTTTCCGGGGTGGTCCTGCTGCTCCTGCTGGTGGCATTAGGGGTTTCCTGGATAAAGGAGCGGGAAAAGAGATTGGGAAGTCTGGCGGTTTCAAAGAACCGGCATTCACTGGCGGTGATGTATTTCGAAAACCACACCGGGGATAAAAGCCTGGACAGCTGGACCATTGCCCTGGCAGACCTGCTGATCACCGACCTGGCCCAGTCCCGTTATTTCCGGATTTTGCCGGAAAACCGCCTGTTTCAAATCATGAGGGAACTCGGGCAAAAAAAGGATCAGCCCCTGTTGCCGGACATGTTCGTGAAGGTCGCCGAACGGGGAAAGGTGGATTACCTGATTTCCGGCAGTTTTTCCCGGGCCGGCGACCGGTTCCGGGTCGCCATCAAAATCCTCGATCCCAAAAGCGGGGAGTTCCTGGACAGCGGATATGCCGACGGACAAGGTGTGGGAAGTTTCTTTTCCATCGTGGACCAGCTGACCGCCATGGTCAAGACCCGATTCGACATCACCCAGCCGGACCTGACAGCCGACATGGACCGGGAAATCACCAAGATTACGACCTCTTCTGCCGAAGCCTTCCGCCACTACATTGGAGGTAAGCATGAGATCAACCTGACCCATTACCGGGAGGCGATTCGGTTCTTTGAAAAGGCCATCGAACTGGACCCGAATTTTGCCATGGCCTACTGGGCCATGGGCTGGGCCTATGCTTATGCCGGAGACTGGACAAACCGGGGAAAATATTTTCGAAGAACCATGGAACTGCTGGACCATGTGTCCGAGCGGGAACGCTACCTGATCGAGGGAACTTTTTACGGGGAATCGGAGGATACTTTCCAGAAATCTATTGTTTCCCTGAAAAAATTGATCGAAATATTCCCGGATGACGATGAGGGAACCGAGCAGCTGGGATTAAATTATTCATTCTTGGAACGATGGGATGAGGCCATTAAAATATTTGAATCCAACCGGAAGAATGGAACCTTGTCCCCCTATGGATGCCTTTATTGCTCCTATTCCTATATGGCCAGAGGAGATTACGCAAATGCCCTGGACGTTCTTGATGAAGTTCAGGTGCGGTACCCTGATAACTATCGTTTTTCTGAATTCAGGGCCCGTATCTTTCTGGTCCAGAAAAAATATGATCTGGCACTTGAGGAATTCAAGAAATCACTTGCGCTGGATCCTCAGGATTCAAGGAAAAAAATATTGATTGCCGATGTTTATACATTCCAGAATGATTATATTAATGCGGAAGCCGAATACCAGGAAAAAATAAATGATAAGAATTTGGTAGCTGCCCTGATCGCCAATTCCCGGCTGCTTAATCTGTACTGTTTGCAGGGCCGGTTCCGGGAATGCCGGCGTTTGCTGAAGAAACTGGAGTCCCTGTATGTCAACAAAGAGTTTATTGATGACCTTGTCATGGCAACCGTCATCTGGGCCAATTTTTATTTGAAACTGGGTGAACCCCTGCTGGCCATTCAACTGGCGGAACGGGCCATCACCCTGCATGATCAGGGTGGCAATTCTTTTCATACCCACAAACGGCTGGCCTGGTATGTCAAGGCCCTGGCCAATCTTCAGTTGAATCAGTATGAAACTGCTGCTTCTCTGAACGAAATATTGAAGAAATCAATCGATGAAAGCCTTTTGGCAGATCAGATCAAATTTTTTTATCATATTAAGGGAAGAGAGATGCTGGGAAAAGGTCAAGTAGACAAGGCTATTAAATTTTTCCGCAAGGCCCTGGAACACCAGTGCCATCAGCACAGCTTTGAGTTCGGCCGGGATTTTCATGCACCCATATGTGCCGGCCTGGCCGAGGCTTTTTTTAAAAATGGAAACACCGAGCAGGCTGTCGAATTTTACGAAAAGGTCACCAACCTGACCACCGGACGGCTGTATTTCGGTGACATCTATGCCCGGAGTTTTTACCGACTGGGGAAGATTTACCAGCAGATGGGCTGGGAAGGTAAGGCCATTGACTATTACGAGCAATTCCTGAAAATCCGGGAAAAGGCGGATCAGGAATTGCCTGAGGTGCAGGATGCCCGGAAACAACTGGCCCGGCTGAAAAGCCAGTCCTTTTAATCCCGCATCCTATTCAATTTTTTCCAGCCGGCGGAGAAATTTTTGTTGCTCCCGGATGGCGATGCGGTTGATGCGGCAGATGTGGCCGGGAACCTGTTCCGGGTCACCCAGGCAGAATGCCGAGGAGACCGGGCATACCCCGCATTTCTCTATCTCCGGGCATCGAAAGCACCGGGAATTTTCGGTATGAAAATTGTCCTGGCTCAACTGTTTGTAGTTATCCATGATTTCAGGATAAATTTTTTTGTGGTTCCGGATGAATTCATCCAGGGTTCCGAAACAGTAATCCCGGTACCAGGATCTATCTCTTTTTCGTTTAAAATACTCGTGAAACAGGACACAGCCCCAGATTTCGCCGTCCGCGGTTACCGTAAGCTGGTTCTGGCCGGCCGAGCATCCCCAGATTCCATGGGCATCCAGGTCCGGGAAAAAATGCAGGGGCTGGTTTCCGGTTTTCATGACGTGATCTATCAATGATTCCATAAGCTGATGTAATTCGTACTCGAAGGTATCGATGGCTGAACTTTCCCAGGGTTGGTCCAGTTCCAGACCCAGGGAAAGGTGCGGAACTTCCAGGTCCAGCAGGAACCGGAGGGATTCGGACAGGTATCGGACAGTCGGGGGATAGAAGACAGTGTTGACCATCAAGCTAATACCCCTTGACTTATTTAATTGGCCCAGGATTCCGACCAGGGGCTGAAAACTTCCTTTTTTACGCCCCACATCCTGGACCAGGCTATCGAAGCTTAATTCCACCGTGAACCGGTGATCACTGAAGAATTCCAATATGTCTTCATCGATCAGGCTGCCGTTGGTGCTGATATGGTACCGGCAAGTCTTTCTTTTTGAAGCCGTCCGGTTATCAACATTTTCGATTACCGCTTTAATGAGGCCGGCGTTGAGCAGGGGCTCGCCGCCCAGGAAATAGAGACCGGCCGGGTCCGGCATGCGGGGGAGAAAAAAATCCAGGGCTTCTTCCGCGGTTTCGCGGCTCATCTCTTTTTTTTGTGGGGTATGGTAGCAGTAATGGCAGTGGAAATTGCAGTCCTCGCTGACCATCAGCACCAGTTTATCCGGCTTCATGGGTCAACCGCAAAAAAAAATCACGAATTTTGTAAACCGATGAAAACGACTTGTTTGATGTGTGAAATGACGAGGATAGACTTTATGCTTTGGGTTTGTAATACTTGTTCGTTTTTTCCAGCAAATACGGAGGGATCACCCGTTTCGAATTGCAGTCGGACCCCCGGCGAATCTGGATTTTACCTTCAGCGCACTCCATTAAATATTTAATGGCATCGCTGGCTTCTTTTTTCTGGTCCCCGGGCGGCAGGGCCTCCACGGCTTTTTTCAGGATTTTCAGGCAATACCGGACATTGTTGGTTACGGTGATGCTTTTGCTTTTGCTCATGTTCTCTCCTTTTTCATATCTCCCAGTTCATTATATTTTCATACCCCTGAAAAAAAATCAAGGGTATTTTGAATTAAAAAAATTCTTTTTTTGTTTTGAGATCTGTTGAACCTTTCATATCCATCGATTACCCGGGATCTGCCGGGGAAAGCGAAAGACCCGTAGGGGACGCATAAATGCGTCCCGAACCATGCGTCCCGGCATGTTGATGATAACCGAATGATTGGGTGGCCGGCATATATTGGGACAGCATATATGCTGTCCCTACGGGTCTTGTTTTTAAAATTCGATAATTATCATATAAATGGGCGGCATTTATGCCGCCCCTACGGGTCTTTCAGTACCGACGGGTCTTAAAATTACGCAATAGATTTTTGGTTTTGAAACTTTGGTTTGATAAAAATTACCATTTATGCAAAACTTTTACATTTATGATTATGAAACAACGAAAACCGAATCGGCTAAAACAGTTCAATTATTCATACCGGGGATATTATTTTGTCACCACCTGCACTAAAAACAAGGAAGAATTTTTCGGATTGATTCAAAATAAAAAAATGGTTTTGAGTATAGGTGGTGAAATTGCCAACCGGTACTGGCAGGAGATACCCTTGCATTTTTCGGGCATAAAAATTGACAGCTGGGTTATCATGCCCAATCATATCCATGGAATATTAAAAATAGTAAATCCCAAAAAAATTGAAATGTCCGTGAATTCATTAAAACCCGTCGTGAATTCATTAAGACCCATAGGGGGCACATATATGTGCCCCGATTTCATCAAACCCATCAGGAACACAACTATATGCCCGGATTTCCCGTTTTTATCCCGGGTAATTCAACAATTCAAGGCGGCGGTTACCCGGGTAATCAACCGAATACAGGAAGAAATACTGTTTCAATGGCAGCGGTCTTTTTTTGACCGGGTGATCTTTAACCGAAAGGAATTGGATAATATAAGGGAATATATTCATAACAATCCCATGAACTGGTTATGGGATGATGAAAATCCCCAAAAAATAATTCCATAATATTTAAAGACCCGTAGGGGACATATATATGGGTCCCTAATACAAAAAGAACGAGATAGATGGGGCGGCATATATGCCGCCCCAACGGGTCTTAGGTGGTTCCCGTTGAATTTTCCGAATATCTGAATATAATTAATCCGGGGAACATGAGAATCGATTTCTATCAGTTCGGGGAGATTGTCATTGCCGGGAAAACCTACCGGTCCGATGTGATCGTTTTCCCAGACCGCGTAAACAGCAGCTGGTGGAGGAAGAAAGGTCATCTGCTGCAGATCGAGGACCTGGTCCGGATCCTTGAAGCCAAACCCGAGGTGCTGGTGGTGGGTACCGGATACTATGGAGTCATGGCGGTGCCGGAAGATCTCAAAAAGCAGATTTCAGGCCGGAGTATCGAGCTCTATGATCTCCGGACCAGACAAGCGGTTTCCATTTATAACAGGCTGGCCGGCAAAAAGAAGGTCATCGCCGCCCTGCACCTGACCTGCTGATTGATGTTGGTGCCGGCGGATTTTATTGGTAGATATCCTCGGTTTCCCGTTCCAACTGATTCATACGCTTCTGAAGCTCTTGTTTCAGGTCCTGCATTTTGGCCGCGGATTTCCGGTTTCCTTCTTTTCCCGGCACCTGGAACGGTTGGCCGTAGGAGAAGGTAATTTCACTGAAGGGCAGGGGTATGATGAACTGATCCCAGGTTTTTTTCAAAATTTTCACCCGGCTGGCGTACCAGCAGATGGGCACGATCATTGACCCGGTTTTTTGAGCCAGCAGGATGGTGCCGTCCTTTAATTGACGAAGTGGTCCTTTGGGGCCGTCGGCAGTAATCAGGATATCGGATTTTTCGGTCTTGATGGATTCCACCAGTTTCAGGAAGGCCCGGGCGCCCCCGCTTGATGATGAGCCCCGCACCGGCCGCATCCCGAATTCCTCGGCCACCTGGGAAACGATTTCGCCGTCGGCGGACCGGGAAATTAAGGGCCTGGCCCCGGTTTTCCTGAAACGGAAGATGGTAAAAAAAATATGGCGGTGCCAGAAGGTGTAAATTATAGGGACGTTTTTTTCCTTTAACGATCTGATGTTTTCTTCCCCCCGCACCCGGATACGGCAGGTCATAATGATGGAATTGATGATGAGCCGAGCCGTTTTTTTTATGAGAACGGCCTTAATCCCGGGAGATGATGTCATATTCCTTGATTTTGTCAAGCAGGGTTTTGTAGCTGATCTGCAGTTTCTTCGCCGCCCTGGTTTTATTGAACCCAACCTCTTTGAGGATTTTTTCGATTTTCAGTTTTTCCACAGTTCTTATGGCCCGCGATGTGACCTGCTTCAGGCTGCCCGAAAAATTCAGTTCGTCGACCAGTTGGAATGATTTTTCCGGAAGGATGATCTCATTTTCGCTGATGTCCCTTGACCGGGCGATAATCATGGCCCGTTCTATGGTATTCTGGAGTTCGCGGACGTTTCCCGGCCAGTCGTATGCCAGCAGTTTCCGTTCCGCCGGCGGCGTAAGCCGTAGGTCTTTTTTATTCAATTCGATGGAAAATTTTTTAATGAAATAGTTGGCCAGCAGCAGAATATCGTCCTCCCGTTCCCGCAACGGAGGCAGGGTGATGGGAAAAACACTGATCCGGAAATACAGGTCCTGGCGGAAACGGGAATTGGCGAGCTCCTGTTCGATATTTTTGTTGGTGGCAAATATAAAACGCACGTCCAGGTCGATTTCCCTTGAGCTTCCGATGCGATTCACCTTTCTGTCTTCTATTACCCGGAGTATCTTGCCCTGCAGGTTGAAGGGCAGGTCACCGATTTCATCCAGAAAAAATGATCCGCCCCGGGTGAGTTCAAGCTTTCCGGTCTGGCGCATATGGGCGTCGGTGTAGGATCCCTTTTCGTGTCCGAACAGTTCGTTTTCGAGCAGGTTTTCCGGTATGGAAGCCGAATTGATGGCCAGGAAAGGCTTGCTTTTCCTGGCGCTCAGGTGGTGAATGGCCCGGGCGAAAAGCTCCTTTCCGGTCCCGCTTTCCCCCAGGAGCAAAACCGGCATATCGGTCACTGCCACCTGCTTCAATTTTTCGGCTTCTTTCAGAATCTTGGGGCTTTTCCCGATGATTCTGGGATCTCCGATGGTAGAGGCATAGGTCTCCTTGAAGATAATATTTTCTCGGAGGATGCGAGTGGATTCCAGGGCTTTTTCGATGATGAGCACCAGGTATTCCGGATCAACCGGTTTGGCGATAAAATCAAATGCCCCTTCTTTCATGGCCTCAACCGCCTGCTCGATCGATCCGAAGGCGGTCAGGATAATAAAGGGGATGTTGAGTGACTTGATCTTTTTAAAAAAGGTGAAACCGTCCATATCCGGAAGCTGAAGATCGGACAGGATGACCGAGAAGGATTCTTTTTTCAGCATCAGAAAAGCAGCCTCCACGTCGGCTGCCGCCTGAACCGCGTATCCCTTTTCGCCGATAATTTCCTTGAGCATTTCCCGCATGGCGCGGTTATCCTCGACCACCAGTATTTTTTCCATCTTCAGGGTATTATAATCGAAAACCGCTTTTTTTTCAAAAACCAGAAAGGCCTCATTTTAAAAAATCTTTTTAAACCTTTTTTCTTTTATTCCGTTACATGGAGTATTGGTAATCGGGTTTTATATTTTAAAGAGGATATAGAGAATGAAATTTTGGATTTTGGTTCACATGCTGGTTTTGTTGCTCGGCCTGGCCCAGGGCCTGGGTGCTGAAAATGGATCCAGTAAGGTGGTGAAAGCCATCCGGCTCGAGGAACCGGTCAGGATTGACGGCAACCTGGATGAAAAAATATGGCAGACCCGGGGCTATTCGGATTTTCTGCAGCGGGATCCCCGACAGGGCAAACCCCCGACCGAAAAAACCACGGTTTGGGTGGCCTATGATGAGAAATGCCTTTATGTGGCCGCCCGGATGGAAGATTCTGAACCGGACAAAATCATCGGCTTGCTGGGACGGCGGGATGAAAATGTGGATTCCGACTGGTTCTCGGTGGCGCTTGATCCCTATTTCGACAAGAGGAGTGGATACCGGTTTTCCATTACCCCGGCCGGCTCGATTGCCGACCTGAGCCTGTACAATGATGAATGGGATGATGCCACCTGGGATGGTGTGTGGGAAAGCGCGGCCCGGATTGATGACAGAGGATGGGCCGTGGAAATCCGGATTCCCTTCAATCAGCTGCGATTCCGAAAAAAAGATGAATATGTCTGGGGAATCAATTTCCACCGCATTATTAAAAGAAAGAATGAACACCTGTGGTATGCCCTGGTTAAAAAAGAGGACAGCGGGTATGTGTCCCGGTTTGCCAGGTTGGAGGGCATCAAAGATATCAATCCCGGCCGCCATATCGAAATGCTGCCTTTTATGGCCGGCCAGGCCGGTTTCAGTCCGGTTGACGAGGATGATCCCTTTGATTCCGGCAATCATTATCTGGCCAATGCCGGTATCGACTTCAAGGTGGGCCTGAAGAGCAACCTGATCCTGGATGCCACCGTCAACCCGGATTTCGGCCAGGTGGAGGTGGATCCGGCCGTAATCAACCTGAGCGCCTATGAAACGTATTATGATGAAAAAAGGCCCTTTTTCATAGAAGGGTCGAGTATCTTCAATTTCGGGTACGGAGGCTCCCGGGATTTCTGGACATTTGACTGGGGCAATCCCAGTTTTTTTTACAGCCGGCGCATCGGCCGTTCTCCCCAGGGGCTTGATTACCTGGACTATGATTATGCCGATTCCCAGGACTGGACCACCATCCTGGCGGCAGCCAAGTTGAGCGGGGAAATTGGGAAGGGCTGGAAGATGGGATTCCTGAATGCCCTGACCGCTCGGGAATATGCGGATATTGACCTGGGAGGCGCGCAATCCAGAGAGGAAGTCGAGCCATTTTCCTATTACGGTGTCCTCAGAACCCAGAAGGAATACAACGAAGGGAGACAGGGGCTGGGCATGATCGCCACCTCGGTGATCCGGCAACTCGATGATGAAAACCTGGCTTCGGTTTTGAATAAAAACGCTTTTGCACTGGCTGTTGACGGCTGGACCTTTTTGGACAAGGAAAAGGTCTGGGTGGTAACCGGCTGGCTGGGGGGAACCATGGTATCCGGGAGCCAGGAAGCCATCAGCGAGCTGCAGGAATCAGCCCTGCATTATTTTCAGCGCCCGGATGCCGAATACCTGGAACTGGATCCCGAAGCCACCTCCCTGAGCGGCTGGGCCGCCCGCTTTACCCTGAACAAGCAAAAGGGAAACCTGATGGTCAATGCAGCGGTAGGGGCCATTTCCCCGGGGTTCGATTCCACGGATCTGGGATTCCAGTGGCGGGGTGATATTATTAACGGCCATGTCGGGCTGGGATACCGATGGCTCAAGCCCGGCAAAATTTTTCGCGACGCCTATGTGATCACCGCCACCCACCGCAATTATGATTTCGGCGGCATCAAAACCGGCGAAGCCTATTACCTGCTGCTGGGCGGTGATTTAAAAAATTACTGGGGCGGGGAAGTGCTGGGGGCTTTGTATGCGGATGCCCTGTCCGACAACCTCACCCGGGGCGGGCCGCTGATGCTCAATCCCGGTTTTGTTTTTACCCGATTCAATTTCTGGACCGACAACCGCAAGGCGGTGAAGGCGTCGCTCAACGGGACCTATTATGATAGTACCTCCGGATCCACATCCTGGTCAGCCGGCCTGACCCTGACCGTGAAATCCAGCAGCAATTTTTCTATTTCCCTGGGGCCGGGAGTGGCTTATGACAATACCGTGGCCCAGTGGGTGGACAACATCGAGGACAGCCTGATGGCCGAAACCTATGGTACCCGCCATATTTTTGCCACCTTGAACCAGAAAACCCTCTATGCTGAAATCCGGCTTAACTGGACCTTCAACCCCAGGCTCAGCCTCCAGGTATACCTGCAGCCGTTTATTGCCAACGGGATTTATTCCGGCCTCAAGGAACTGGCCCGTCCGGAAACGTTTGATTTCAATATGTATGGCCAGGGAGATTCCACTATAGTTTATGATCCGGCCAAGGCGGAGTACCGGATCGATCCGGACGGCCCCGGGCCGGCCGAAGCATTTTATATTTCCGATCCGGATTTCAATTACAAGTCGCTACGGGGAACCGCTGTGCTGCGCTGGGAATTCCGGCCGGGATCCATTCTGTATCTGGTCTGGACCCAGAACCGGGAGGATGATGCCAATCCCGGGGAGTTCCGCTTTGGCCGGGATCTGGGAGACATGGTTTCCGCTTCCGGGTCCAACGTGTTCATGATCAAGTTTACCTACCGGTTCCAGCTCTGACATGGCCGTGATTTGAGAAAAATATTTGCTTGCCTATAAATTTCAATTCATGATTAATTCTGATATAATTTTGGGGTGGAAAAAGTCGCCATCCTGCTGAACCCCTCTTCCGGTCGGGGCCGGTCAAAGCGAAGACGAAAAAATATCGAACGGATATTTGAATCCTATGGCCTTGCTTTTGACCTGTTTATCTCCTCTTCTGAAAAACATCTCAGGGAATTGGCCGACCATTCAATAAAACAATTCAAGACCATTGTGGCGGTTGGAGGGGATACCACCTTTAATATCGTTGCCGGGCGGATTTTAAAAGCCCTGTCCCCGGACCGACCGGTTATGGGTATGATCGGCACCGGATCGGCCAATGACATTTGCCGGGGCCTGGGCATCGAACGGGTTCAGACCCTGTGCCAGGCCATCAAGAACCGGCAGGTTAAAAAAATGGATGTGGGCCTGGTGGAATCGGATGAGTTAAAGGAAGCATTGGGTTTTCTGGGGAGCATGAGCCTGGGGCTGGGGACGGCGGTGAACCATTATCTGGCAGAGTTTTCCCGGAACCACCGGTTTTTGTCTGGATTCGATGCCATCGGCCAGGGATTGGCCGGCGGTTTGGGTATCTCCCGGGCCTTTTCCCGGAATCAGGTTCCCATGTCGCTGAAGCTCACCGATGATACCGGAGAGAGGGAAGTTTCTTTCTCTTTAATGGTTTTGCTCAACACCGGTTACTTCGCCAACGGACTAAATCTGAGTCCGGCGGCAAGCGCTTTTGACGGAATGCTGGATGGGGTAGTCGTTCGAACCGAATCGTTTATTCAAACCCTGAGGCTCCAGCGGGCCGTCCGGAGAAACGCCCACCTCGGCCGTAAAGAGTTAAGATTGAACCGGTCCGGCTGGTTTATTCTGGAGTCCGGTTCGGGCATGGACTTTCAGCTGGACGGGGAAATATTCCGGAATGTGAGGCGATGCCGGGTATCGGTCCGGCCCGCTGTTCTGGACGTTTTTGTTCCCATTGGATATAATGGGGATGTTTCGGACCACCCCCCGGCGACTTCCCGGTGAAACAGGTTTGATTAACTAAATTTTATTAAAAATGCGGCCGGAAGGAGGATAAGATGGGCGGTGTTTTAAAATGGATCGTATACGGTATACTGCTGGTGATCGTGATCTGGATCGTGAATCTGCTGATCAAGTGGATCCGCAGGCGGGAAAAGGATATTGAAGAAGAAGAATAAACCAACTCATTCTTATTCAATCAAATGGTTTAATTTAAACGAGTCCTGGAAAATTCTTGACAGACAAACGGTCTGTTCGGCGATCTTGACGGAATCTCCCATCAGCCCGTAAAACAGGATACTCAGGCGGGTCTTGGAACTCTCGTCCTGTATACGTTTTATCTGGTTTTTGTCGAAATCCTTGACCATTTTTTTCACTTTTCTCAGATGGGATTCCAGAAAAGCCTGATCCGGGTTTTCCTTTTTCAATAAGGTGTTGGACGTCTTATCCAGCAGACTGTTGAGTTGAGACCGAATCTGGTTCAATTCCTCGATCTGAACCTTCAGCAGACCCTTGTGGTTGTTGGCGATATGGCTGTGGGTTCTCAATATCGCATCCCGCTGGCTCTCGGCGATTTCCTGGATGGCGCCGATGATCCGGGCGTATTCCTGGGTTTGGACCACGTCCTGCTTGTACAGCAGCCGCAGGGTTTTGAAGATGTTGGCGATGATGATATTGGCCCAGTTCTGAATCTTGCGGGTTTCTTTCTTGGTGCCCTTGAGTTGCTGGCGGTTCAGGGTGAACAACCCGTCAAAGCTGTGGTTCAGCGTGTGGTTGACTTCCTTGAGAAAGTATCCGCTGTGCTCGAATGAGGCGCTGATGGCGAATTTTGCATCGGTAATTTTTTTAAGATTGAAGATTTCCGTGGCCTCTTCCGCATCATTCCTTATTCGGTGCATACGAACGTTTCTGAACAGGATGAATATGACCAGGGCAAGGATTCCCAGCGTGCCCGGTATGCGCCAGTAATAGAGGGCCACGGCGAATATGGCGGCCACCGAAAAGGCCATGAAGGCGGTGAAGAACCAGCCGCCGATGACGGTCAATACCCCGGTAACCCGGTAGACCGCGCTTTCACTGCCCCAGGCCCGGTCGGAATGGGAACTTCCCTTGGCCACCTTGATGGTTACTTTGGTGGTCGAGAGCGGAAGCTTCATGGTGGTGGCCAGAGAAATCAGGGCGCTGGCCACCACCAGGTTTACGGAAGCCCGCAGCAGGTCGAATGAGGCCGCATCTCCACCGCTTGCCAATGCGGCGGTAAATGATTTTTGGTCGAAACGCTTCGATATATTTTTCTGCCATTTCTTGGGGAGGCCTTTCTTGTATAAGCCGGACAGGGAAGAAAACATCCGGACGATCACCCGGGAGAGGGGCGATGACCCGAACCGCTCGATGCCCTCATCCTGACGCGCCAGGTTGATTTCGGTTTTTGTGACCGTTTTCGATTTCTTGGAGAACCAGATGGTTACGACCATGATGGCTCCAGAGAGCAACAAAAGCAATGTGTTTGATTTGATCGGTTGCTGCAGGATTCCCATGGTTGAGGTCAGGGGATTGGCACTGATTTTGGCGAATTTGAAGGCGTTGATACCAGCCAGGGGAACGCCGATGAAGTTGACCAGATCGTTGGCGGCAAAGGACATGGCCACGGCAAAGGTTCCGGCCAGGATGATGAACTTCAGTACGTTGATCTTGAACAAGATGATCATGATCTGTAACAGCACTGAAAAAAATAAAAAAGCACCCAGTAAAATCAAGCCGGTATGGGACATAATCCAGGCAATCATATCATCGGTCATAAAGGATGCGCCTTTTGCTCCCCGAATCAGGATAAAGTAGACAATGGTGGAGATGGCCAGTCCACCCCAGACAGCGCCGTACTGTTTCAGGCGGCTTTGAAAATCGAAGGTGAAAACCAGACGGGTTAAATACTGGATAATGGATCCGGCTACAAATGCCACAACAATGGATAGCAATATACCCAGAATGATGGCCAGGGCTCGATCGGTATTAATATAATTACCAAGACTGGTATTATGCTGGCTATTGATTTTGATTACCGAAATAACCACCGCTGCTCCCAGTAGCGAAAAGACGATGGAAACCGTGGTAGAGGTGGGCAGCCCGAAGGTGTTATACAAATCCAGGAGGATGACGTTGGTGAGCATGACGGCTACGAAAATGACCATCAGTTCGGGCATGGTAAAATACTTGGGATGAAAGATGCCCTTTCGGGCCACCTCCATCATGCCGCTGGAGAAGGTGACGCCGGCCAGGATGCCCAGACTGGCAATGATTTTAATAATGGCTGGCGGGGCGACACGCGATCCCAGCGGTGAGTTCAGAAAATTAACCGCATCGTTGCTAACGCCGACAATCAACCCTGAAACCGCCAGGAAAGCCAG
This sequence comes from uncultured Clostridia bacterium, assembly GCA_964583345.1. Classification (GTDB taxonomy): domain Bacteria; phylum Acidobacteriota; class Aminicenantia; order UBA2199; family UBA2199; genus CAZOWT01. The sequence continues at coordinate 22,987 of CAZOWT010000002.1, read as the reverse complement.
AATAATGATGGCAGCGAAAAAAATTTCCATTGGTTATCCCTTTTGATTCAATTTTTGGTGAAATAGGCAATTAAAAAAAATATACTCCATCGTATTTCTCAAAGTCAAGGTTTTTTTACAATTCATATATTGATGCGAGAACAAATTATTTCATTGAGTGGTTTCGTTTGAAAGATTCCTGAAAAATTTTTGAAAGGCATACGGTTTGTTCGGCGATCTTGATGGAATCCCCCATCAGCCCGTAAAACAGGATGCTCAATCGGGTCTTGGAACTCTCATCCTGGATGCGCTTGATCTGATGATCGTCGAATTTTCTGACCAGCTTTTTCAGTGTCCTTAACTGGGCCTCCAGATATGATTGGTCCGGGTTCTCTTTCTTTAGCAGGTTATTGGAGGTTTTCTCCAGCAGTTCGTTGATATGGTTTTTAATCTGGCCCAACTCCTCGATTTGAACTTTCAGCAGGCCTTTGTGGTTGTTGGCGATGTGGGTATAGGATCGCAAGATCGCATCCTGCTGGCTCTCGGCGATTTCCTGGATGGCACCGATGATCCGGGCGTATTCCCGGGTATGAACCATGTCCTGCTTGTACAGCAGCCGCAGGGTCTTGAAGATGTTGGCGATGATGATGTTGGCCCAGTTCTGGATCTTCCGGGTTTCTTTTTTGGTGCCCTTGAGTTGCTGGCGGTTCAGGGTGAAGAGGCCCTCGAAGCTGTGGTTCAGGGTTTGGTTGACTTCCTTGAGAAAGTGTCCGCTGTGTTCGAATGAGGCATCGATGGCAAACCGGGCGTCGGTAATTTTTTTGAGATTGAAAATTTCCGTGGCCTGTTCGGCATGACTTCGGGTTTTATGCAGCCGGTAATTTCTCAGGATCACGAAAAAAACCAGGGCCAGGATTCCCAGCACGCCGGGAATCCGCCAGAAGTAAATGGCAACCGCGAAAATCGAGGAAACCGTAAACGCCATGAAGGCGGTGAAAAACCAGCCGCCGACAACGGTCAGCACCCCGGTGACCCGGTAGACCGCGCTCTCGCTTCCCCAGGCCCGGTCGGAAAGCGATGTGCCCATGGCCACCATGAAGGTGACATAGGTGGTGGAAAGCGGGAGTTTCATCGAGGTTCCCAAAGAAATCAGGGCGCTGGCCACCACCAGGTTGACCGAAGCCCGGAGCAGGTCGAAGGATGAGGTATCATCCTGAAGGCGTTTTGTTTGAACTTGTTTATGGTCGAATCTTCTGGAAATGGCGGTGTACCATTTGGATGGCACTATTTTTTTTGAGCTTTTCGCCATGCTGGAAAAAATGCGGACAATCACCCGGGAGAGCGGGGATGAACCGAACCGCTCGATGCCCTCGTCCTGCCGGGCGAGATTGATTTCGGTTCGGGATACGGTCTGGGCTTTTTTGGATATCAACAGGGTGACCACCATGACGATTCCGGCAATCAGCAGCAGCAGGGTATTGGATTTAATCGGATTTTCCATGATTTGCATGGTGGTTGTCAGCGGATCACCGGCATGGCCTGCAATCTGAAAGGCATTGAGGCCGGCCAGAGGCACTCCGATGAAATTGACCAGGTCATTGGCGGCAAAAGCCATGGCAATGGCGAAGGTTCCGGCCAGGATGATCACCTTCAGCACATTGATCTTGAAAATGGACATCAAAAGCTGCAGCAGCAGGAAAAATACCACGAAGGCGCCAATCAGAATCAGGCTGGTATGGGTCTTGATCCAGGCCAGCATGTCATCGGAGATAAAGGAGGCGCCTTTGGCGCCTTTGATCAGGATAAAATACACGATGGTGGACAGGGCCACTCCGCCCCACAGGGCGCCATACCGCTTCAGCCGGTGGTGGAAATCAAAGGTGAAAATCAGGCGGGTAATATACTGGATGATGGCCCCGACAAAAAAAGCGATGGCAATGGAAATCAGAATACCCATGATGATGGCAAAAGCCTTGTCGGTATTGATGTATTCGCCCAGGGTCATGGTTTTGTCCTTGGACATTTTGATCAGGGAAACCGCCACCGCCGCTCCCAGGAGTTCAAATACGATGGAAACCGTGGTGGAGGTGGGGAGACCGAAGGTGTTGTAAATGTCCAGCAGAATAACATCGGTCAGCATGACGGCCAGGAAGATGACCAATAACTCGGGCATGACAAAATACCGGGGGTGAAAGATGCCTTTCCGGGCCACCTCCATCATGCCGCTGGAAAAGGTCACACCGGCCAGGATGCCCAGACTGGCAATAATCATGATGACATGTTTCGGGGCTACCCGTGAACCGATGGGAGAATTCAAAAAATTAACGGCGTCATTGCTCACGCCCACGATCAGATCCGAGATGGCCAAAAAAGCCAGAATGATGATGGCGGCGATAAAAATTCCCATTGTTTATCCTTATATTTATTATTTAATAAAAAAAATCGGCTGATCAATATTTGAAAAAATATACCGGGATTGCCTCAGGTTGTCAAGTTTTTGCTTTTCTAGAAAATATTAAACACCGGTCAGAGCCTGGAGATAATGGCATCGGTCATCTGCTTCGTGGAGGCGGCTCCCTGGTCGAGCACATCGGGAGATCCGGTCAGTTTGAGCATGTCGTACGCCCTGACCTTTCCTTCCTCGATCACCTCGGCGATGGCACGGCGGATCCGGCCGGCCGTTTCCGATTCTCCGATATGATCCAGCATCATGCAGGCCGAAAGGATCATGGCAATCGGATTGACGATTGAGGTTTGGTATTCGGCATACTTGGGCGCTGATCCGTGGGTGGGTTCGAAAATGGCGATTTGTTTACCGATATTGGCCGAGCAGGCAAACCCCAGGCCACCCACCAATCCGGCGAATCCGTCCGATACGATGTCCCCGAACATGTTTCCGCTGACAATCACCCCGTAGGTTTCCGGATTCTTGGTCAGCCACATCATCTGGGCGTCAATGTTGGTGTTCCAGAGCTGGATGCCATCGTATTCCTTCACCATTTCCCGGGCCAGGCTGAGCATCATGCCCGAGGTCTCCCTGATGACATTCGGCTTTTCGCAGACCGTGACCGCTTGATATCCGAAATTTTTGGCATGCTCGAAGGCTGCCCGCAGAATTCTCAGGGTGGCCTTCCTGGTAAATATCCGGGTGGATATGGCCAGTTCGGACTTGGGGGTATCCAGAAATTTTTTGAATTTGGGGTGGGTTTTAAAAGCCTGGTAAACCTGATCCGGCGGGTCGGTCCATTCCACTCCCGCATATAGCCCCTCGGTGTTCTGCCGGAATATGACCACATCCACTTCCGGTTCCTCCACCGTATTGTTGTTCCCCTTCCTGATGAAATTCAGGGGATTGCCCTTGAAACTTTTGCAGGGCCGGATGCAGATATCCAGGTCAAAATGCTGCCTCAGCCCAACAATAGGGCTGTAATACACCAGTCCCTGGTCCTGGAGTTCGGGCGCCAGTTCCCGGCCGGCATCGGTCTTGGGTTTGGAGGTGATGGCTCCGAAAAGGCTTATTTTATGTTTTTCCAAAAGGTCAAGCGTTCTCCCGGGCAGGGGATTGCCTTCCCGGCACCAGAATTCCCAGCCAATATCCGCATGTACATATTCGGCTTTGAAACCGGCGGCATCCAGTACCCGGATGGCTTCCGGCAGCACGATTTTGCCAATCCCGTCTCCGGGCATGGTTACGATGGTTCTGCTCATGTGTTTCCTCCTGTGAAGGGGCAGAATGACCGATTGGCCCCGTTCATTAAATTTTTGATTTGATATAACCGATCAGGCCGTTTTTATCCAGAATTTCCAGAACGGTTTTCGGATAGGGAGGAAACGGAAAAACGCCTTTTATCGTTTGAATTTTCCCCTTCTCCATGTCGACGGTAATTTCATCTCCGTTTTCGATGGCCTGCACGGCTTCCTCAGATTTGATGGCCGGCATGCCGGCATTGATGGCGTTCCGGAAATAGATGCGGGCAAAAGATTTGGCGATAATCAGGCTGACACCGGCGGCCTTGATGGCTGTGGCCGCCTGTTCCCTGGAAGAGCCCATGCCGAAATTTTTCCCGGCCACGATGATATCCCCTTCATGAACCTGTCCGGCAAATACCGGATCCAGGTCTTCCAGGGCGTGTTTGGCCATTTCCCCGGGTTCCATTTTCTGGTAGGTGTATTTGCCCGGGAAAATGACATCGGTGTTGACGTTATCCCCGTATTTCCATACCTTTCCGGTAAATACCCTTTTCATATGAACCTCCTGGGATCGGTGATTTCGCCGGTCAGGGCGGAAGCGGCAACCGAAAGCGGCGAACCCAGATAAATTTCCGCATCCCGGCAGCCCATTCTTCCTTTGAAATTCCGGTTGGCGGTCGAGAATGTGACCTCACCCGGAGCCATAACTCCCTGGTGGGCACCCAGGCAGGGGCCGCATCCGGGATTCAGGATCACCGCTCCGGCATCGATGAATATGTCGAGCAATCCCTTTTTCATGGCCTGGCGGTAAATTTGCCAGGAAGCCGGGATAACCAGGGTCCTGATTTTGACCCGTTTCCCTTTGAGAATACCGGCAGCCGCTTCCAGGTCGGCCAGCCTGCCATTGGTGCAGGTCCCGATGAGCGCCTGGTCGATTTTGATGTTTTTCAGATCTTCGATTCGGGAGAAATTGTCAACGGTGTGGGGCCGGGCCACGCCCGGAGAGAAAGTCGAGACATCGAAGCGTATGGTATCGATATACCGGGCATCTTGGTCGGAATGGATGTCCTCATAGCGGCCCCGGGCGATTTTTTTGAGATAGGAACGGGTGGTTGCGTCCGCCGGGACGTAACCGTTTTTGGCGCCCATTTCCGCGGCCATGTTACAGAGAACCATGCGGTCTCCGATGTCCATGTCCCTTACCCGGTCTCCGGTAAATTCCACAGCCCGGTAATCCGCACCGTCCGCCTTGATATGGCCGATGATGTTTAAGGCGATATCTTTCGGGGTGATATATCCGGGCAGGGGCCCTTCGAGAACGATGCGCAGGGTTTCCGGAACCTGAAACCACAACTCGCCGGTGGCCCAGATGGCGGCCACTTCCGAACGGCCGATGCCGGCCGCCAGCGAACCCAGGGCGCCGTAGGTGGTGGTGTGGGAATCCGAACCCACAATCAGCTTCCCCGGCAGGGCAAAGCCCTGTTCCACGAAAACCTGGTGGCAGATGCCGCAGTTGATATCGAAGAAATTTATGATGTTCTGTTCCCTGACCATCTGCCTGATTTCCTGGTGGTTGACCGCGGATGACTCCTTGGGCGCCGGGATTTCGTGATCCAGGATAATCACCACCCGTTCGGGATATTTTATCCGGCTGATTCCGATTTTTTTAAAGGTGTTGTAAATGGCCGCCGCATTGTCATGGCTCATGACAAAATCCGGTTCCACGGACACGATTTCGCCGGCGCTGACCGCTTTGCCGGCTTTGTTTCCGAACACTTTCTCCACAAATGTTTTACCCATTTTCGCTGCTCCTTCGGGAAAAATGATTTTAAAACAAAGTCTTGTGATTGTAAAGAGGGGATTTTGAAACCGAGTTCAAATAACGATCCGGAAAATCATTTCCAATCGATAAGGCTTTTTTAAAAAATAACTTGACATTCGATTTTTAGCAGGATTATAGTAATTTTATATTGGCACGGGTTTTTTTTACTGCTGAAACGGGATGTTTTGTTCGGGGAAAGTAAATATATAAAGGGGTGAATCATGAGGTGTCCCAGTGGGCTGTTATCTATTTTATTTGTCCTGTTTCCCATATTTTTATTTTCGGCAGAGGCAAGCGACCGGGTTGATTCCATCATCGAGCATCAGCCCCCGTCCACTTTTTTGCTTGGCGATAAAATCGAGATAAAGATTACTGCCCATCAGGAGATTGAATGGGCCGGATGGTTTTACAAATACGATGGCCTGGAGGATTTCAATGCGGAGACGCTGGCCAAAAAAGACGACAATATCTATTCGTTTACTTTCGATTCGGGCAGTTTGCCTGCGCAGACGGTCGAATATTATTTTGCCTTCAAATCCGGTGGAAAGATTCAATATCTGCCGGAAAACTTCCGGGATAATTTGTTCCGAATAACCGGCAGCGGGAAACCGGTGGTGCCGATCACTCCGGGAAAAGTTCCGGAAATAAAGAAGGAAGAAAAATTGTCATCCTTTCGAATCGGCCTCAACGGGCATGCGGAAACCTCGCTGGTTGACGACAATGCCGGCAGCGGGGATTTTCAGACCCAGCATACCGAGAATTTGAAGCTGCAATATCAGTATCAAAAAAGCGATTTGAATATCAGGGTGGAGTCGCGGCTATCCTATTCCAGCCTGCCGGTTCAGAATGAGGATGATTTTGACCTGCCGGACCTCAAAGCCAGTATCGGGATTAAAAACAGCCATTTCAACCTGGGCGATATCTCTTTCAATGAGTCCCGGTTCAGCGTCAACGGCATCGGCAGGCGGGGCATGGAATATGTGTTCGATAACCAAAAATTGTATTTTCATGTTTTTACCTTCAATACCCAGCAGTTGAAAGGATTCAAGGGATTCGGAATTCCTGAAACCGGAACCGCCGCCTATGGCGGCGCACTGGGTTATTCATTTTTCAGTCGGGCCCTTTCCCTCAAACTGGTTTACCTGTCCGGCAAAGACGACCCGGAGCTGGGGGCCAATGTGGTGTTTTCCGATATTTTTAAAAAAAGCGAGGGAAGTATTATCGCGTTGTTGGCGGACGGCCGTTTTTTAAAGAACAAATTGAGGCTGGAATCGGAGTTCGCTTTCAGTGATTATGACCGTGATACCGAAGATGACCAGGATGCGGTCACGTCGAAGGCCTGGAGGGTCGGCGGCAATTTTTCCCAGGGGATTTTTTCCCTGTCAGGGGAATACAGGTTCCTGGGAAATGATTTCAACTCGGTAGCCCAGCCGTTCATGGTCAATGACCGGCAGGGGCTCGATACCCGCCTGGGCTTTAATTTGAAAAAGTTCAGCCTGTCGGGGAGGTATTTTTACGAACGGAACAATACCGATAACGACCCGGCGGTGGAAACCGCCAGGAACAATGAGGGCAGCGTGGAGCTTTCATGGAAATTCATTCCCCGGGCCACGCTAAGGCTGGGTTACAATCGGGGGATTCAGAACCTTCCGGTAACACCGCTCATAACCATCGAAGAGGAGTTGTTTCGGGAAAGCTATTCGGCAATGCTGGATTTCAACCTGGGGAAAGGGGCCAGTTTCAACCTGGCTTTCCGGCATGATGATATCTCCTGTGAGCAGGCACCGGAACAGGATGGGAATTCTTACAACCTAAACAGCGGGATTACCTGGGTGCAGGGGCAGCGCCTGAGTTTGAATGCTTATATCGGGTTATCCCGCACCATACGGCCGGCAACGGATGAAGAAATCAAACTTTATACGGCTTTCCTGAGCGGGAATGTCTATTTCATACCCAGGATTTTATTCCTGTCATTTTCCGGTTCCTATGCCAGCACCGGAATCACCGGTTCGGACACTTCTGAAATATATTCCCTGGACAGCGGATTGAACCTGGAAATCAGGAACATTTTTAAAACCGGGCGTATTGTGATAACACTTAGCGGATTCTACCGGCATACCGATTTTACCGGAACCTTGGAATCAAACACCGGTGCGCTTTTAAAATGCGATTTTTCTTTTTAAATCGAAGGATATAAACATGAAAAAATATGCTTCTTTCGTATCGGGAGGAAACAATGGAAAGACGGGTTAGAAAAATTTTATTTTTAATGATTTTTTTACTAGTTATCCAGCAGCTTTCAGCCACGGTCAGCTTTACTCCGGCCAACCCCAAGGTGGGGGAAACGGTTGTTTTCACCCTGACACCCGCCACCAACCTGCTGGTTGCCGACCGGAGGATCAACTGGAATTTCGGCGACGGAACCCCGGTGGTGACCACTGATATCAGTGTCCGCACCCGAACCCACGTCTATACCTCGACCGGCGCCTTCACGGTATCGGTCACCTACTACCTCAATCTCGATGTGATCGAAAAAGTTGTCGACCAGGCCCTGGTGATGGTGACCGAAGAAATCGTCCCGGTTCCCCCGGCCGAATTCGATATATCCTACATCAATCTTCATTTTGAGGATGGGAAAACCGCTGTCAGCGTGCCCAGGAATTTTTCTTCCCTGGTTGCCTTTGCCGACCTCAAATATAAAGGCACGGGAATCATGACCCTGCAGTGGCTGGTGGACAATATGCCCTTTAAAATCGAAACCGTTTCACTGACTTTTTCCGGTGAGACCTCCATTAACTCGGGAACCACCCCGGCACTTCCCACCCAGCTGACCGGCAATCATGAGGTTACCCTGAAAATCATACGTCCGGCCGTTGAATTCCCGATTCCGGTCATATCCTATTTTGTCTCTCTCGAGGAAAAAACTGTAAACAAACCGGTTATCACGGCGGTTGCCCCGGATACACTGCAGCCGGGGAAAGAATATGAACTCCTGTTCCAGGGCGAAAACCTGACCGAAGCCACCGCCATCTCTTTCAGCGGCATCGCTGCCCTGGGCAAACCCGAGGTGTTTTCATCCCTCAAAGCCAAGATGAGGGTGTTTGTCCCCCCCACGGCCAATGAAGGGACCCGCCTGGCCGTTGCTTCCAATGAGCAGGGAACCAGTTCCGGTCCCGGAAAGGTCAGCATCAAGACCGCGGTTCCGGAAACCGCCATGCCTTTGGTTCAGCTCAGTACGCTTCAGATCGAGTGCCCGGATGTCGAGGAGGTGGTCAAAAAAGAGGGAGAAAACCTGAGATTGAAAACGCCTGGCTGGGAGGTTACGGATTGGTCAAAAACGGTGGAGAATCAAGATGGCGGAATAGTCCATCCTTCTTCACCAAGTGGATCCCATGTTCAGGTGCCGGTGCTGGATGATTTCACGATTTTCCAGTGGGAGGAAACCAACCCCGAGGCCGAATATTTTGAACTGCGTTTTCTTGACAAAGCCGGAGAAAAGATTTATCTGACCCGAAGATTAAACGGCGGGATTTACAGTTATCTCTCCAGCGGCGCTTTTGTCGAGGAACTGTTCGACATTATTTATCCCGGCGGGGTGGAGCAATATCAGCCGGCCCAAAATACCGCCCTGGTGAAAAAAAAAATAATCCGGCTGGTGACCGAATACAACGACTATGTGTCCAAACAGGATGGCTATAATATATATTTTTCCGACGGCACTCCGGCGCAGGAACATCTGGTGCATTACCGCCAGGCCCTCTTGCAGGCGGATTTGACCTGGCAGGTGGCCGGCTATCGCCACTTCGAGTGCATAAGGGATGTGAAAAATGTACTGGATATTCCCGGACAGGGCGAAAACCGGTTCAACCAGGACATCGAGGTGGAAAAAACCCCGGTCTGGCCGCTCAGGCTTCCGGACAGGCCGAAAGGCATCGGCTGCCCCACCAGCGGATACCAGGGCAGCGGGTTGAACGCGGAAAACCAAGACCGAAAGTCGACTGCAACCGGCACCATAACATCTAATTATGTCGGGGATAGGTGGATACTGTCGGGAAACTTCGACCTGGCGGATTCACCCTACCGGGCCATGGCCCGGGTTCTCTCCAATAGCGGCAAAAAGGTGGTGACCTTTGACAACCTTTTTCTGGACTGGGGGGACGGCACCCGGGCCGTGCCCCTGATGGCCGAGGTGCTGGGCACTTCCTATGGAGATGTGTGGCAACGGTCCTGGCAATTGCGGTTGATCGACAGTTTCTGGCACATGCACACTTATCATAAAACCAGTAACTTTACCATCCGGGTCTTTCTGCTGCCGGAAAACGATATCCAGCAGCCATCAAGTAATTTTTATGAAACCCTGGGAGAAACCATCAACCCGGATGAAACCGACAATGACCCGTTTCACAAACTGATCTATCTGACCAGCACCGGCCCTTCCGAAACCGGCAATATCCCGGCAGCGGTTCCGGCATCCGGGAGCAGTTCTTTGTCCGGGGTGCTGGACCGGGCTTATATGATTTTTTGCCAGACGGTCACGATTGATGAAAAGGCCGACCCCTGCGCCCTGGGCCCGCTTCAGCTGGTTTCGATTGAAATTATTGATTTTCCCGGGCATAAGAATATGGAATCGGGCAATCTTACGGCGCAAACCGACCTGTTTAATAAAGATAACCAGGAACCGGCGCAGGGGGTACATGCCCAGACCAATATCGACCTGGGGTACGAGGCGTTTGCCGTGACCTGCGATCAATTTCTCTCCGGGGTGGCGCGCTTGACCTATTTCGGTAAAGGGAAGGCGCAAATCCTGTGGAAGGTGGACGGGCAGGTGGTGTTCTCCGAAAGGACTCCGGAGTTGAGTTCGGATCCCCGCCATAACCTGAAACCGGGGGAGGGGGAGAATTGCGACGAAGCCATCCAGTCGGCTAAAATTCTTCAATCCGGGCCGCTGCCCGTCCAGGTGGTCGGCCGCCATGAGGTTACGGTTGAAGCCCGGGTGATCCCGGATGCATCCCATGAAAACCTCTATCAGGTTCTCTGCTCGGCAATCGAGGATTTCAGCCAGAACAGCCAGGCCGGCGGGAGCAATACGGGCAATTACCTTCTGTCCGGGAAGGGGCCCTTAGCCTCGGGTGACCGCGCTGCCGCCAGCCAGGCAGGCAATAATTCGTCTGCCTATTCGGCGGCCTGGCTGAATGAGCTGACCAAGAATTCCCAGACCGTGGGTATCGGCTTTCTCAACTCCAGCCAGCATGCCAGCGGCCTGCCCATGGTGGCATCCATCCAGGCCCTGAAAGCCGAGCCTCCGGATCTGTTCCCGGAAGGGGCCTGCGACCCACCCTTGTGCGTGGTCTCGGAAACCATCCCCTACCTGGTGACCCGGCCCAATGCGGAAATGCCCTGTTCCTTTGTCTTCCCGACCACCGGGGGCGATTTTCTGGTTACCGATTTCAACCAAACGATTCACAAAACCGGCAACACCTATAACGGCCAGGGGATTCTCAATTTTGTGCTGACCCAGAATTCGTCCGGTTATAAGAAATATCCGGTGGTATTTGATATAAAGGACTGGGAGGTGGATAACAGCAACCGGGTGATCAATGGGGTCATCGATGTGGACCCGAATCAACCCATCGCTGCCCCGGCCGTTCAGGGAACGCTGAATCATGTCCATGGCCGGGTGCAAAACGGAAACAAGGAGAACCTGCTGGTTACGTTATCGCTGGAAGTCAATGATGCCAGCCTGAGGGATATGGACAATAATGCCACCCATCCCGGATGGAAGCAAAAAACCGCAACCCTGTCTGCAAACGGCGACTGGATATTCAACCGGGATTTCGACCAGAACCTGGTCCTGGAGCAGGTCCAGTTTTCCTGGACCAACTTTCAAATCCAGGCAAACAACGTGGTGCTGGACCTCAGCCGGAGTGAGAATTGTCCCGGCAAAGAACTGGTTGGGGACTGGACCGGGGTCTATCTGGGTTCCCCTGACATCAAAGCCAACACCTTTGACCTGGCGCCTTCCCAACCTTTCAACATGATTCCCAAGAAGGACTGGGTGATTGAGAGTTCGGGCGTCAGCGGACAGGCCATCGGCAACAATTTTCAATCCAATATCCATGAGGGTTTCATCGCGGTGGATGAAATCAATTTCAGCGCCGACAAGAGCAACTATACCGCCCTGTACAATGGCGTGCGGATCAGGAATCCCTGGCTGGAGCCGGAATTGACCGGGGATGCCCGGCTCAAAAAGGTGGGCAATGAATTTGAAATATCCTGGGATAGCGTGGGATTGGCCGAACCGGTGGTCAAAAACCTGGGCAACCTGACCATGAAATCATTCAACCTGCAGTTTACCTCCCAATACGGCTGGAAGGTAAAAAGCGATACCGGTTTTGAATTCAGAGCCGAGGGGAAAAATCTGGCCCAGGTATCCGCCATTCCCCTGTTTTTCGGATTCGACGGCTATGCCTATCTTCCGAACGGATCCGGGCATTTTCTCAAGGGCCTTTCCGGGTTGTCCACGCTGGGCCATTTTCCCCTGACCCTTCAGTCCCTTGACCTGGAGGCGTCACCGACAACCGTTGGCGGGGAGAACAGGCTGGGATTCGGTATTTCGGCCCGGTTGACCCTGTCCCGCTCCAACCTGATTCCCGCCAAAAATATACTGGTTAAATACCGAGTTCTAAGGGGAACAGGGGGATATTACGTAAGCGGGCCGGCTACCGATCCACTTGACCTGAATATCGAATATCCCCAGGTCAGTCAGTATACCCGCTCTCAGGTTTCTGGCCTACATTATATCCCTCCTGCCCAGGGACAGGCCTTTAATCTTATTCCCCTTAAAGGGGACCCGCTGGCGTTTGACCCGGCCATTCCGGCATCCCCCAACCCGGGCCCGGCCGGTGACGGCGTATCCATATCCGAAGGAGGCACCCGGTTCGAGGGCCAGGTGAAGTTGAACATGATCGGGGTTCCTAACATCAACGCTCGGCTGGTGATGGGATACAACACTCAGGGTGAAGACTATTTCATCATATATGCGGACTACACCCCACCTGGAGGGTTTGCCCTGTTCCCGGGCTGGGTGAACGTGTTCAAGGTCGGCGGGGGATTGAGCTACAATTTCCACCAGGATGTCTTCAAGGCCTTAGACCAGGGCGGGACCGTGCAGCCGGATTTTTCCGGCCTGACCCAGTTCGGGGCCAATGTGGATATGGGGCATCCGGCCGGATTCTGGTACTGGATGAAGGGCTATTTTCTCATCAATGACAATGGGGCCGGTTTTGATTTTGACAACTGGCTGTTATCATCCGAACACACTGGATCACCCCATTTTCAGGGTCATATGGGTTTCACCGGGGACGGGTTTGACGGAAAAATCTGGGGGAGCAGGTCTTTGTTCGGAGATTTGATCGTCTTCAGCCTGGGTAACCAATCGAATCCTGCGGTCGACCTGCATTTTGGCAGTGGCGATTATCACATTTACCTGGGACAAGAGTATGGATCGAAAATTTCGGCAAAGATACTGATTGCCCAATGCGACGCTTTTCTGATAATCGGCAACCAGTGCGGGATGAAGGTCGGTGGCGGTTTGAATGTGAATCTCGAAGTGGGAAGTTCAAATGTCCTTTCCGCCTATGCCCGGGGCTGGATGGATGTGGTGTTGGGGATCAACCCCAGTCCCTTCAGCTTGAGTGGACGGTTTAAGGCTGAAGTCGAAGCGGGTTGCAGTTTCCTAAAATTTGATGTTTCGGAATCACTTACCGCTGAAATTTGGGCAGCTGTTCCGGCTCCGCCCAAGCCTTTCAACCTGAAAACCAAGGTGACCATCGATCACTCCTGGCATCCGGCCATCACCTTTACGGTAAGCCTGTTCTGATAGGGAGGATGATATGAAATCAAAACATACATTTCTGTTATTTTTAATCCTGATTGCCTGGGTAATTGGCATTCCCCTGAAAGCGGAAAATGCTGTGGAATCAAAGGGATTGATTCTGGCTATTTCCGACGGAAACGCAAGAATCGATCTGCTCTGGCTGCCGCCCCTGGGCAAATGGCCGGCAGGTGGATGGCAGTTGCAGGACCGCCGGGGAAATATTCTGGCCGAGCGCATCCAACTGGGAGAACCATCGGCACTGGAGGGCCTTTCGGCTGAAGACCGGGAGGCCATCGAACAGGTCAAAAAAAGCCTCTTCGACTTAAAAGAAATGGAACAGCTCAGGATATCATATGGACTGCTGGCCATCCGGGCATTTGCCAGTCCTGATTTTTCCCGGGCACTGGGGATTTCCCGTAACCTGAATGGTGTGTCTCCGGGTTTGAAGCAGTACCGGGTTCTGGGGCTGGACCGGTCCGGGAAACCGACCGGCCTGGTGCTGGAATCCGCATCCGTGGATGCTTCCCGGAAAACTCCCCTGCTGCCGGTTCCGGAAAAGCTGAGGGAAAAGTTTACCCTAAAGGCAGTGGAGCTTTTCTGGGAAAACTCTCCGATCAATCCGGACCTTCCGGCATACGGTTATGCGGTTGAGCGAACGGATTCGAGCGGGAAACGAAAACTGCTGACCCCGATACCGCTGATGCTTAATGACTCCCGGGACAGCAAAGAACCGGCATTCCTGGATAGCGATCCCCCGGTCGAACAAAAGTTGACCTATTCTGTCTATCAGGTTGATCTTTTCGGACGCCGCAGCCTGCCGGCGGAAATCAGCTTTTTCCTGCCGGATTTAAAGGCTCTGCTGCCTCCGGAAGCTGTAAAAGCCGAGGCCAAAGCCGGGAAGGTGGTCCTGACCTGGGAGCCCAACCAAAATCCATCTACTGCCTCGGTCGTGGTTGAGAGGGCCTATCACCGCAACGGGCCCTTTGAGGTTCTGACCCGACAGGGCTTGAACCGCGATGTCCGGCTCTATACGGATGACCGGACCCGGGGTGGCACCACCTACTACTACCGGCTACGCTCCGCCGGTCCCCGTGGAGACCTGGGAGACCCTTCACCACCGGTTTTTGCCGAGGCCAGGAATGTCTCCGCGCCGCCCCAGCCTTCAGGTTTAAAAGCGGTGGCTGGCCGCACCCGGATTTCCATCACCTGGGATGGAGATAAATTTCCGGTTGCCGGATACCTGATTGAAAGGAAGATCGGCGACCAGGACTGGACGAGAATAAACAACCTAATACTGCAGCAGACCGCCTATGACGATCAATATACGTCGGAGGCCGGCGGCACTTTTTTCTACCGGGTGACAGCCATCGCTTTTGACCGGCAGAAAAGCAAGCCCAGCGTTTCCCTGAAAGTGGAATTGCCGGACCTGTCGCTTCCGCCCGTGCCCCGCATCACCCGGATCGAAAGCATCAACGGAAAAGCGGTTATTTACTTTAAACCGGGGATGCCCGAAGAAAAAACCCGGGAAATCATTGTGCTCAGGGCCAGTACCGACATAGGGCCTGGCCTGGTCATGGGAAAACCCGTCCCGGTTGCGGCCGAAAAATTTATCGATTCCCTGGTCAGTCCGGGCTGTACCTACTGGTACCGGGTAACCGCCCTGGACCGCAGCGGAAACCGGAGCGAGTTGTCCGACCCGGTGGTGGTGTTTATCGGCAATCCTGATATTCCGGTCCCTGAACCTCCCAAGGTGAAATGGGTTTCAAAACCGTTTCCCCATGTGATGATTAATTTTTCACCGCCTCCGGAAAATTTTCTGGTGGTGATCCAGCGGAAATCCGAAGACGAGTCGGACTGGTCCTTCCTTTCTGGACCGCTTTCAACTGCCGAGGCCATGGACCCCAACCCCCCGGTCACGGGAAAAATATACTACCGGATCATTTACCAGTCACAGGCAGGCGCCCAGGGGAAGGCATCGATGACAGCGGAAATATCCAGATAAAAATGAGGTTGTCCGATTGATGCCGGAATTTAAATGGGTATTTTTTTTTTGTGTTTGACAATTGAAAATGAGTTATATAATGTAAAACCGGAGGGAAAAACATGAAGGGTGTAAAAAAATCTAAATCAATAATGTTTGGGTTGATGGGTTTATTGGGCATACTGATGATATTTTCCTTCGGATGCAAGGATGAAGACGGAGGTACTACCATTCTGGTGGACAGGAATGTGACGGTACCCGGAGGCGGAGGCGGCGTTGAGGTCATGTTTACCGCGGCCAATGGAGACCGGATTCGCATTACCCTGACAGCCACCGACACCAGCATGGAACCGTACGGCCATCTGCAAAATCCGGATGGTTCCTCCGGTTATTATCCCCCGATCAACACGGCCTCAAATGGCCAAAACTCCGTGGAATTGAATCTGAACCAGACCGGGGGGTATATCCTGACCGTTTTTGATGGTTCCAATCAGGGCGGACAGGTTCAGGTCAAGATAGAACGCCTACCTTAAAAATATTTTTTATTGAAAATTTGACACTTTAATTGCGGTGGGTTTCCATTTTCAAATTTCCGGCTTGAAAGAGGGATCCGAATTCAGTAAACTTTAGGTCGTGAAAATCAAAGATTTTTATTTCCACCTTCCCGCTGAACTGATTGCCCGCTTCCCGGCGGCCAGGAGGGACCAGTCGAAACTGATGGTGGTGGACCGGGATTCCGGAGCCATATCTCATCATGTTTTCAAGGATGTTCTTGACCTGATTGATCCCTGGGATTTCATGGTGATCAACACTTCCCGGGTTATGCCGGCAAAGTTTTTCGGTGAAATTAACGGGCACCCGGTCGAGGTCCTGCTGGTCAAAAACCTGGATGAATACCGGGCCGAAGCGCTCGCCCTGCCAGCCAGGCGGTTAAAAAAAGGTGTTCAGGTCATTTTTGACTGTGAACTCCGGGCAGAGGTGATTGACACCGGATTCAGGGGCCGTCGAATTTTATGCTTCAATAAAAAATTCGCTTCGGTATTAAAACAGGGATTTGCGCCCCTGCCGCCCTACATCAAAAGGAAATCAGCCGAAGCCATTACCCACAAGTCATTCGACCTTTCCCGCTACCAGACTGTTTATTCGAAACGCCCCGGTTCCATTGCTGCCCCCACGGCCGGCTTGCATTTTTCCCCCGCGCTGCTGAGGAAAATCAGGAAAAAAATCGATGTTTTTGAAATCAACCTGGATGTGGGGGAAGCCACGTTCCAGAAGATTGATGCCGAAGAGATCGAAGCGCACAAAATGGGCAAGGAAACCGTCACCATCCTTTCGCAAACCAGGCAAAATATCCGGGAATCAAAGAAAAGCAAAAAACTCCTGGCAATTGGAACCACCACGGTCCGGGCCCTGGAAACCCTGGCCGGGCAAAAACCGGAAACCGAAACCTTTGAATCCGAGCTGTTTATTACCCCGGGATTCAGGTTCAGGATGGTGGATAAACTCATTACAAATTTTCATCTGCCGGAATCCAGCCTGTTTATCCTGGTCTCGGCCTTTGCCGGTCTGGGCCTGATGCAAAAAGCCTATCGAATCGCCATTGAGAACCAATACCGTTTTTTTTCCTACGGCGATGCCATGATGATCATATAAGCTGTATTTATTATCGGGTATTGGCTATGGTTGACACTCCTTTTTTTTTCAGGTAAATTTTAATGGGTTTCGGAAATATGGTTGCGAAAGCTGGAGATATGCCTCAGGCATTACCGGCATTAAGTGTGGGAATTTTTCTGTCCGATATTTTCTATGAAGTGCAAGTTCATTCCCGGGGGTGACAAAAATGAATAAAAACCAGAAACTGGCTAATCAATTTTATATTCAATTTTTTATCTTTCTTTTTCTTATTGTTTTTTCTGATTCAACCCTTCAATCAAGCTGGTTGCCGGCAACGCGGCTGACCGACAATATCTGGATGTCATCGACATCATCCGGCAACCAGAATGCACTGGTCGCTGATGCTTCGGGGTGCATTTATGTGGTCTGGCTTGATAACCGGGATCACAATGGTTGCGAACATGAGGTGTATATAAAAAATTATTCGGCTGACAAAGGCTGGGGGCCGGACATCCGGTTGACTTTCGATGCCATCGTCGGGGTGGATGAGAAGAGCCTTCCGGTTTTTAAAAGCCAGGACAAGGCCACTCCGGGAATCGTGGCGGATTCGGCTGGCAACCTGTTTGTGTCCTATGAAAACACCGTAACCAGAAAGGTAGAGGTGCTGACCTATTCGGCTGCCACCGGCAGCTGGAATTTCCTGCCCACCGTGATCGGAGACGGCGGTGCTTCAGGCGTTAACCCGGTGCTGGTGGCCGGAATGAATGATACCGTTCATGCGGTATGGAGGAATTTCTCCGACGGCATCCCCCAGGTTTGTTACCGGAAATATTCTCCGGAAACCGGCTGGGGGCTGGTCGAGCAGTTGACTTCCTTTTCTTCCGAAAAACTGACCCCTACCATTGCCGCTGATGCTTCAGGCAACCTGCATGTGGCCTGGTCTGACGGCCGGGATACGGTTGGCTCCACCCGTTTTGAAATCTATTATAAGAAAAAACCGGTTACCGGAGACTGGGGCCCGGATACCCGCTTAAGCTTTGCATTGTCTTCCGATTCATTATATCCCGATTTGGTTGCGGATGCCGGCGGCAGCATTCACCTGGTCTGGGCGGATGACCGGAATGGAAATTTCGAAATTTACTATATCAGGTGGTTGGTCTCGTCCGGCCTATGGGAAGCGGAGGAACGTTTGACCGCTCAGGATACGGTATCCATCAATCCCGGGATCAGCGTGGATGCTACGGGGCAACTGCATGTGATCTGGCAGAAGGCCTCTAACCCGGGAGACTGGGGATGGGACCAGTTTTCCCTTTATTACAAGAATAAATCAATATTCTGGGGGGATGATATCCGGATATCCAGAAAAGGATGCCGGGGTTCGATCCTATCCGGTCCCGGTTCTTTGCTTCACCTGGTTTATACGGCCCGGCAGGGAAACATCTCAAATTCGGAAATTTTCTATAGGATGTTTGATCCGCTGCAGGTTCCCACGTCCCGGTTCCGGCAAGTGGTCCTGGCGCTGGATGTATCCGGAAGCATGAGCCGGAGGGAAGATGGGACATCTTCGGTTGGTCCCGGAGATTCAAGGTTAACCAGAGCGGGGCAAGCCATTTCCAGTTTTCTGGATCACCTGGGTCTCAGAAATTCCGCTGGTATCGATTTTGGACTGGTCATCTTTCCCGCTTCAGGGATTCCCGGCCCCTCGGCCGAGAATATCATTCCCGGTTCCGGAAGCCTGCTTCCTTTGAATGAAACCAACCGCCTGAACGCCATCAACACCATCATCCCCGGGCTGACAGCCGGCGGAGGAACCTCCATGGTCGAGGGATTATCCCTGGCCAATGAAATGCTCGGCGCCAATTCGGCCAAAAAAATTTTGTTGCTGACCAGCGATGGCGGTCAAAATTGTCCCGTTCATGGCTTTCCTCCCGGATTCTTCTCCGGTTTTTGCGGTCCGGTTTATTCGGTGGGAATGGGGACCGCGAGTGAAATGGAAATTTCCCGACTGAGGGATATTGCCCTGGCTTCGGGGGGTGAATTCCGGGATGCAACGGTGCATTCCCGCCTGGACCTGATGGGGTGGTTCAGTACCATAAATCAGTCTTTGCTGGGGTTGGAGTCAGAATCCGAGCGCTCAGACCAGATCAAGAAGGATGAGAAAAAACAGCAACTGGTCTCGATAACAGATGATGATACCGAAATTGCTTTTGATTTGTCCTGGATGACACCCAATCAGAAGTGCATTGATTTTAAGCTGAAAACTCCTGACGGGCAGATAATTGATGCCGACAGTGTATCGTCTTTTCCGGGCATCACCTTTGTATCGAATGACACCTACCAGATTTTCTATTTGAATGAGGAATTTCTGAAAGACTGCAAGCGAGCCGGACAATGGAGTCTTGAAATAAAGGGAAATGAAATCGAAGCCGATATGAAAGAAACTTACCGCTGTGGGGTGGTGATGGATTCGCGGCTAAAACTATTGACTAACTTTGACCGAAAAAATTTTTTTGCCGGTGAGTCCATCGGAATTCAGGTGGCGGTTCTGGAAGACCGGGAACTTCTGCCTGCAAATATAAAAATTACGATTGTATCGCCCCGGCAGTCATTCGGAAACTGGATGGGGCAGAACCCGGCCAATGCCCCGGATTTAAGGGGAATACCGGCGCTGATCGACGGTGAATTTTTATCCGACCTGGAAAAGAAATCCCGGTTTCTCCAGGAAAAATTCCCGGGATCGTTTGATCCGGAAGTTGAGAAAACCGTTTATCTGCTTCTGGATAGAGGAACCAATGGCGATCTAAAAGCCGATGACCGGATTTATACCGCCGTTATTCACAACACCCGTGTTCCCGGGACCTATACCTTTGATATCCAGGCAGAAGGTTCGACTGCTTCGGGACAGCAGTTCAGGCGGCAGAAGGTTATTCAAAAATATCTGGGTGTCAAAGTATCCGAGGAACATACCCAGATAAAACTGGAAGAAACAGAGGGCGATCGGCAGGAGGTCAGGGAATTCCGGGTATCGATATTTCCCCGTGATGTCCAGGGGAATTATCTGGGGCCCGGGTTTGCCGACCGGATCCGGTTTTTTATTAAGGATGCCGCATTTTTGGAACCGGTTCGGGATCACCTGGACGGGCATTATTCCCAGCATTTTCAAATTCCGGTTTCGCAAATTCCGGCGAACTGGTTGATTCGTATCCGGATTCTTCATGAAGAAATGGTTTTTTGTCTTTAAAAAAAGCGGCAATTCTTGATATTCGCCTGGCGGAGATGATGTTTTGCTTCAACAGGTGATTGAATTTATCAGTGCTTTTCTGTATCATGGATGATAATGAAAACCATCGGATTGGCTCTGGGCGGGGGCGGTGCCCGTGGCTGCGCTCATGTGGGTGTTATCAAATCGCTCCTTTCTGCCGGCCTTCGGATTCAGTTTGTTGCCGGTACCAGCATCGGTTCGGTGGTGGGCGGCATTTTTGCTTCCGGTGATCTGGAGAGTTTCGAAAAATATTTGCTTGACGTCAAGTGGACCGATGTGGTGAAACATTTCGATCCCGGCGTTCCCTACCGGGGGCTTTTTAAAGGCAACAAGGTGGTTAAACTGCTCAATCGCCTGATTACCCACAAACAATTCAAAGATCTGGCCATTCCTTTTACCGCAGTGGCCACCAACCTCGAAACCGGGGAAGAAGTCCGTCTGAATCAGGGAAAGGTCATCGATGCCATCCGGGCCAGTATTGCCATCCCGGGAATCTTCACCCCGTTCAAGAAAGGTCATCGGTTTTTAATTGACGGCGGAGTGGTCAATCCGGTACCGGTTGATGTGGTGAGGCAGATGGGGGCAGACGTGGTGGTGGCGGTTGACTTGAATCATGAATTTATCAAGGAAAAATTGCGGTCCCGAAAACGAAAACATCTGGAAAAGAATAATATCGTCGAATGGCTGACCCCTGATCGCCCCAATATTATTGATATTATCGAAAATTCGATTTTTATGATGCAAAATGAAATCACGGAAAAGAAAATGAAGTCGAACAAACCGGACATATTGGTCAGGCCAGAGCTGAATTCGGCCCGGATCTTTGATTTCCATAAGGCCGGAAATTTGATTGGCGAAGGATTCGCCTGCATGAATCAGTTTCTCCCGGAATTGAAACAGCTTCTGGGGTCAAACCCGGCTTAGCTGTCCCAGAAGGCCGCCCGTTTACCGGAGGAGGTTGACTTTTCGGCCGGGATGCTTTATCTTGGGGATGCTCTGTTAACAAGAGTAAAACTGAAATTGTTTTCTGACTGATTGGTTCATGAAAAACACTAAATCCATTGATTTCACGATTGTGATCACCACCAAAAATTCCCTGGGGGTTATCGAAAGGCTGGTGGGTATTTTAAAACAGCAGGATTTTTCCCGGTCATATGAATATATTTTTATGGACAATGACTCCACGGATGGTACGGTTGAATACCTGAAGAAAAACGGATTTGAAAATCAGCGTATCATTCATGTGCCGGAAGGCGAATTCAGCCACAGCCGGACCCGGATGGATGCCGCAGAGATAGCGTCCGGCCGGTATGTTGTTTTTTTTACCGATGATATCGTTCCAATTGGGAAACAATTTTTGCAGGTTCTGACCCGGCCTTTGCTGGAAAAAAAAGCGTCCGCCAGTTATGGGGTTTTTCAAATTGATGCCGTGAATGCCGATCCGATTGATGCCCATATACACAACAGCTGGCATGATCAGATAACCGATATCAGCGGCCCGGTTTCCCAAGACGAGTGGAATTCCCTGTTTCCGGAGGAAAGAAGGAGATTGAGCAATTTCGACAATTGTGCTTCCTGTATTGACCGGGCGGTTCTTTTGAAAGTCCGTTTTCCGGACGTTCCGTACGGGGAGGATATGTTCTTTGCCAAAAAGATGATTCTGAGCGGCTACCGGATCGCTCTCTCCCGCGATGCAAAATTTTTCCACTGGCATAAAATGAGTTTTTCTTATCTGCTCAAACGGATGTGTATCGATCAATTTCTCAGTAAAAGCGAGTTTCAGATCTATTATATCAAATCCAAAACCAGGGTTTTGATTGCCATTGCCAAACGTATGGTTCATCGTTCCCTCATTTCTTTTTTCAGACTGAAAATTCCGTTGAAGGCCAAGATTTTCTGGATCTTTTACAACATCAAAATATTGTTTGCCGATTTCTGGGGGAAATATATCGGAACCCTGAATCCGGAAGTGGAGAAGAGAAGGTTCTCGGTTATTGACAAGCGGCTCTATCGGCTGCAGCAGAAAATTGTCCGGCGCATTTTTGAAAAAAGTATTATCCGGTATTAAAATTCCGTCCCCTTTTTTTTGCCGGTCGGTTCAGAAAATATCGTTTTTTTGGGAAAAATTTACCTGGTATTTTTTTTTATTTTTCCCTTGATATTTTTCGAAAAAAAAGTTATAATAAGCCGGCGAATAAAGAGTTTCCCTCTAAAAGCTAATTGACAAAAGTGCTATAGTTGTGGTATACTCTTTTTTTGCGCGCTGGCGTAGCTCAGCTGGTAGAGCAGCTGATTTGTAATCAGCAGGTCGGGGGTTCAAGTCCCTTCGCCAGCTGTTAAATTGCGAAAACTTACGGGCAGGTTCCAGAGTGGTTAAATGGGACGGGCTGTAAACCCGTTGGCTTCCGCCTTCGGTGGTTCGAATCCGCCCCTGCCCAGTTTCTGAATCAAAAGCAGGATTTGGACATGCAATTATGCAACCTGCGTTGATCACATGGCTGGTCGTTAACGCGGGAGTAGCTCAGTTGGAAGAGCGATAGCCTTCCAAGCTATCGGCCGCGGGTTCGAATCCCGTCTCCCGCTTGTGTGCCCTCGTAGCTCAGCCGGCAGAGCGCATCCTTGGTAAGGATGAGGTCATCAGTTCAATTCTGATCGAGGGCTATATATTATTTTGATTACTATATTAATTATTTTTATTAATTTAGAAGATTAGGAGGTCATGAATGGCAAAAGAAAAGTTTGATCGGAGCAAGCCGCATTTAA
>CAZOWT010000001.1:21496-46605 GCA_964583345.1 uncultured Clostridia bacterium | reverse complement strand
TTCAGAAGGAAAAGCTGGGAACCGCGCATGCCCTGCTATGTGCCGGGGAATTCATTGAAAATTTTACAGGGGATATCATTGTCACGGTCGGCGATAACCCATTCATCACCCCGGCAGACTTCCGGAAATTGGTGCGGGAACACCGAAAATCCGGTTCGGACTGTACATTCATAACCGCAGTTTACCCCGATCAGCCGCCTCCCTATGGAAGAATTCTCCGGGATCATCAGAATCAGGTTTCCGGGATTGTCGAAGAAAGGGATGCCACTGAGAACCAATTGAAAATTAAAGAGGTGAATGCCTCGATTTACATGTTTGCCAACCAAAATGTTTTTCCCCTGCTCCGGTTGATCAAGAATGAAAACCAAAAAAAAGAATACTATCTGACCGATATCATTCACATCCTGAAAAACAATAACCGAAAAATCAGCACGGTTATAGCGGATGATTATTTTGTATCGTTCGGGATTAATACCCGCTGGGACCTACAGGAAGCCCAGAAGGTACTGAATGAGAGAAACCTGAAATTCCTGGCATTCGAAAAAGGAGTGACCATTCTTCAACCGGATTCCGTAACCATCGAATGTCATGTCGAAATCGGCCGCGACTCGGTTGTTTATCCCTTCAGCTACATCGCCGGGAAAACAATTATCGGGAAAAACTGTCAGATCGGTCCCTTTGCCTATCTGAAGGATACCATTGTCAACGATAACAGTAAAATCTGCTTCGAAAAGCAAACCGGGGAGAAAAAACGATAAAATATCAATACTCGAATAGTGCTGATATTTCAAACGAAAAATGAAGATTAAAAGTTCAGCTCCGGGAAGGATCTGTTTGTTCGGCGAACACCAGGACTACATGGGATTTCCGGTTATTGCCGCCGCAATCGATTTGAGAATCTCGATCGAGGGGACAGTCGCCGAAGGTGAGGTTGTTCAAATTGATTTGCCTGATCTGGGCGAAAACATGAGATTCACATTAAGAAATTTGAGCTATACACGCGAAAGAGACTATTTCAAGAGCACGGCCCGGGTATTGAAATCAAAACACCTCTTTGAGGATAAAAAAATTGATGCCCGGGTTAAGGGGAATATCCCGATCCAGGCGGGCACGTCTTCTTCATCGGCACTGGTGGTGGCCTGGGCCGGATTCCTGCTTCGGACATCGGTTCCCGGGAATCTTCCGCACATGGATCCGGCAAAGATTGCGGAACTTGCCTATCTGGCCGAGGTAGAGGAATTTGGGGAAAGCGGCGGCCGAATGGACCAGTACACTTCCGCAATTGGAGGCATCGTCCACATTGATTTTCATGGCCGGATAAAAACCACCCCCTTGCCGATTCTTATCAAAGAATTTGTCCTGGGCGATTCCCTGCAGCCCAAAGATACGCTGAAAACGCTGAAAAGAATCCGGACCGGACAGGAAAATGGTCTTCATGAACTCCGTCAACACCTCAAATTTACCGATTCTATAAAGGTGCCCCTGTCGGAAGCCGAACCATTTTTTTCAAAAATTTCACCCGAATACCGCCCTTATCTGCGGGCGGTATTGCAAAACCGGCAAATTACCGCAGAGGCCAAAAAAACGTTTTTAAAAACCCCGTTTGATCTCTTTGAAATATCAGCATTGATGAACCGTCATCATCAGATTTTGCGGGATGAGTTGAATATCTCGACGCCCAAAATCGAAAACATGATCGAACAATCCCTGAAAGCGGGAGCGCTGGCCGCCAAGATAAACGGTTCGGGTGAAGGCGGATGCATGTTCGCCTTTTGCCCGGGAAAGCAGCAGGAAGTCGCCTCGGGAATCCGGAGGGCGGGCGGCAGACCTTACTTGATTAATATCGGTTGCGGGCTGGAGGTCGAGGCTTCGAATTAAAATTTTCCAGAAATGAAAATTAAAAAAATCAGTTTGGACTCCCTGAGGAAAGATGAATTTTTTTTGCTGTCTTTCCCTTCCCGTCCGGACCGGTTCGGAGAATGGATGAGGAAATTTCCTCAACTCCCCCCGATTATTATCAATGAAAGGAATTCAATCGTGTTCGGGTTCGATGGGGTTGATTATCTGTGTTCAAACCATGTCCGGGAAATCCAGGTTCTCCAGGAGCGTTTTTTTGACAAAGATGCCCTGTTTCTAAACTATAATCTCAAAGAGAAATTTTTCGGTTGCAACCTGTATGAAAAATTGGTTTTCCTGAAGAAAATCAAGCCGCTGACAGATATCCGTGAAATTCAGGAAAAAGCAGATTTGGGATTTCCGGTAAACCGGGAAATTCTGCAGAAGCTGGAACAATTAACCTCTGCCGAATTCAGGGATCTTCTCATATCCGACCGAATCAGCCTGAAAACCGCGCTCAAAATCGGAGACTTTCAAGAAAAAGACAGGCTACCGATTATCCGACTGCTCCAGCAAAACCATCTCTCCATCAGCAATCAGTATCGCCTATTGGATATGGTCCGGGAAATCCTTTTCCGAGATAAAATCTCGTCAGGGCAGCTTTTTGCCAAGATAAACCTGCTGGAACCGGCTTCAAATGAAAAATCCGAAGCGAAAATTATTGATAAGATATTGCCTTACCGGTATCCCGCATATCAAAATGCCGAAAAAAAATGGAGAAATGAGGTAAAAAAATTGAAACTTCCGGCTGATTACCGGTTGAATCACGCCGACTTTTTTGAAAAACAAAAGATTCAATTGACCATTCCGCTGAAAAACTTTGAAAGCCTGAAAAATCTTATTGAAAAATTAAAAAAGTAAAGATTTCTGTTGACATAAAATTTAGGATATTATAACATTTTAGGGGAGTAGAAATGGATTCAACCCTTTTGATCGTCATCATCATTGTTGCCATTATTTTATCGGTGGGTTTTTTATTGCTCATTTTCAGCCTGGTCCCGGCCATCAATGAATTAAAATTCCTTCTCCGGGATTTGCAAAAGACATCGGCCGAAGCCAGAGATCTGGTTAATAAACTGAAGGAAGTGAGCGACAAGGTCAACCAGGATATCGAGAAGGTGGATTCCATTCTCGATACCTCGAGAGAAACCATTGAAACCGCTTCAAAATCGCTCAAGTTTCTGAATAAAAATGTGCTGAAACATTCCGCCGGCATTTTAACCCTGCTCCCAGCAGCAAGATTCGGCTGGAGTGTTGTCAAGAAAATGAAAGGAGGTAAAAAATAAATGTCAGACGAACGCCATTCAATTTTTGGAACAATTGTGACTTTTTTGACCGGTGCCGCGATTGGTGCGGGACTCGCCCTGCTGTTTGCACCTCAATCCGGTGAAGAGACAAGAAAAAAAATAAAAGACATGGGTGAAAAAGTATCAGATGATGTCAAAGAAGGTTATGAAAAAGTGGCCAAAGAGGCACAGAAGGCCATCGATTCAGTCAAATCCGCATCAGAAAAAGCCATCAGCCAGATGAAAACTTTTGTGGATACCACCAAAGATGGCATAAAAAAGAGCGCCAAGGAAACCCAGAAAAAGACCTGATACAAATTTCAATCATCTCGACTCCAGAACCATGAAAATCCAACAAATTTCCGCCAGAGAAATACTCGATTCCAGAGGCAATCCGACAGTCGAGGCTGAGTTGATTCTTGAGAATGGGATGCAAGTGACTGCGGCAGTCCCATCCGGGGCTTCAACCGGCAGCCATGAAGCGCTTGAATTAAGAGACGGCGACAAGAAACGTTTTCAGGGAAAAGGCGTATTGAAGGCCATTGAAAATATCGACAGAATCATATTCCCGGCATTAAAAGGAAAAGGGGTGCTGGCACAGAAGGAAATCGATCAAATACTGTGCGAACTGGATGGAACAGCGGATAAAAGCAAACTGGGAGCCAATGCAATTCTGGCTGTCTCCATGGCCGTGACCCGGGCTGGCGCCGCCGTAACCGGACTGCCACTTTTCCAGTATATCGGCGGTGTAAATGCAATTGAGTTGCCGGTTCCCATGTTCAATATTATAAACGGCGGATCCCATGCCGATAACAACATTGACATTCAGGAGTTCATGATTGTCCCGGTAAAAGCTTCCAGTTTCCGATCGGCTCTTCGTATGGGAGCGGAAGTTTTTCAAACCCTTAAAAAAGTCCTCCAGGCTGAAAAACACCAAACTTCTGTCGGAGATGAAGGCGGTTTTGCCCCTAACCTGAGTTCCAACGAAGAGGCCCTGATTACCATTATAAAAGCCATTACCGAAGCCGGATATAAAGCCGGTGAAGACATCTTCATCGCGCTGGATGCGGCTGCGTCGGAATTCTTCGAAAATGAAAAATATGTGTTGAAAAAATCCAGCAAAGAGGCCCTTAATGCGCGGGAGCTGGTAGATTTTTATCAAAATCTGGTTGAGAAATACCCGATCATCTCGTTGGAAGATGGAATGGCAGAAGATGACTGGGACGGTTGGGCTCATCTCACCGCCAAACTGGGCGAAAAGATACAGCTGGTCGGAGACGACTTGTTTGTCACCAATATTAAAAGGCTGCAGCGGGGAATCGATCAGGGAATTTCAAATTCAATACTGATCAAGCTGAATCAAATCGGGACGGTCAGCGAAACCATAGAAACCATAAAAAAGGCCCAGCAGAACCATTTTACGGCTGTGGTTTCCCATCGCTCCGGAGAAACCGAAGATACATTCATAGCCGATCTGGCGGTCGGGTTGTCAACCGGTCAGATAAAAAGCGGATCCTTATCCAGAAGCGAAAGGACCGCCAAGTACAACCGGTTGACCAGGATTGAAGAACATCTGGGATCGGCAGCTATTTTCAAGGGGCTTCAGGCATTCTATAATTTGAAGTGGTAAGGAACCGGCAAATTCAACTTTTGAATCATATACCTGACCGAAGCAATTTTTTGGTTATGTGCGAATCGATTTTATAATGGATCTATCGGTTTTAACCGGATTTTAAAAATGGATGGCTTCCCGCTGAATTATAATTTACCCCTGTTCAGACCCCCCAGTGAAGCCGCATCACTTATTTTCCAGGTTACCCTGGGATGTTCATGGAACCGGTGCTCATTCTGCGAGATGTACCCCGGGAAACGGTTTTCAGCAAAACATGAAAAGGTGATCCGGGAAGAGATAAAAAAAGCCGCGGCAGCATTTCCAAGCATCCGAAAAATATTTTTGGCTGACGGAAACGCCATGGTTCTCTCTTTCAGAAGGCTCAACAACATTCTTGATACCATCAATGGGTCATTCCCCGATCTAAACCGGGTTTCCTGTTATGCCCTTCCCCATGATATTATATCCAAATCAACCGACGAACTCATTCAATTGAGGCAAAAAGGCCTGAAATTAATTTATGTGGGAATCGAATCCGGTGACGACGAGATCCTGAAAATGGTCAACAAGAGCGAAACCTTCGATTCCACCACACAGGGTTTGAACCGGGCCAGAGAAGCCGGGATAAAAGTCTCGGCCATGATATTAACCGGACTGGCCGGGAAAAAATATTCCGAACAGCACGCCGTCAACTCCGCCAGGATCGTTAACGCCACCCAGCCCGACTATCTGTCAACCCTGATGTTGATGTTTCCACACGGCATCGATCACTTTAAAAAGAGATTTGGCGGAACCTTCATCCCCATGAATCAGGAAGAACTTCTTCTTGAATTGGAACGTTTTATCGCCCGAACCGATTTGGAAAGAACCATTTTCCGGAGTGATCATGCTTCCAATTATCTGATTTTAAAGGGGATTTTATCCCGGGATAAAGAGCGGTTTTTGGAAACAATCAAAGAGGCCATAAAGAATCCCCGGAGCGCCGGGTTGAGACCCGAATGGCTTCGCGGGCTTTAATCATCACCTGAAAAAATATTCGCGGCGAAAAAAAATGATTCTATTTTCGGGAATCAAAAAAAAGATTTAAAAGCCGCTCGGCGGCAGCGGTAGGCAGAATCGAGCCGTCCAGAACCTTTTCTTTTACCAGGGAAAGTTCTCTTTGAATACCCGGATGGCTGAAAAAATCATCTCTCAAGCGGTTTTCAATCAAGCCGAACATCCAATCCAGATTCTGATTTTGCCGGCGTTTATAAAAAATTCCTGATTCCCGGGTTTTTTGCCTGAACCGCCCGATGGTCTCCCAGAGCCCGGCAACTCCCTCACCGTTTAGGGCGGAACACAAATAGGCACGGGTTTTCCATCCCGGTGTGGCCGGCGCCAGATACTTCAGCGCCAGCGAATATTCTTCCCTGACCCGTTCGGCTTTCTCCCGGTTGTAACCGTCAGCTTTATTGATTATCAGCGCATCCGCGATTTCAATCACTCCCCTTTTAATTCCCTGTAATTCATCTCCCGCCCCGGGAATCAAAACCAGCAAAAAAAAATCCACCATGGAACGCACGGTTATTTCATTTTGACCCACGCCCACGGTTTCGATGATGATGATATCAAAACCGGCTGATTCGCAAATTATTATGGTTTCAAGGCTTTTCCGGGTAACACCTCCCAAAGTCCCGCCCGAAGGCGAGGGCCTGATAAAAGCGTTTTTACGCCGGGAAAGTTTCTCCATCCGGGTTTTATCTCCAAGGATGCTGCCTCTGGTAATCGAACTGGTGGGATCGACAGCAAGAACCGCCACCTTGAATCCCTTCTCCACCAGAAAACAGCCAAGGGCTTCAATAAGGGTGCTCTTCCCGGCCCCCGGCATTCCGGTAATCCCGATTCGGAAGGATTTTCCGGCAAATGGCAACAAATGCTTGAGCACGGTGCGGGCTTTCTTAATATGTTCAGCGGCATTGCTTTCGATTAGGGTGATGGTTCTGGCCAGGACGGTTCTGTCGCCGGAAAGAACGCCTTTGACATACTCCTGCGGGGCGAGAACGGATCTTTTTTTATCGGCCAATGTTTCACCCTAAAGGAATCGTTTGTTTAATTCTTCAATAACCGCCAGAGCGGTCAGCGGTATTTTTGATCCCGGGCCGAATATTGCCGAGATACCTTTCTTAAACAGGAAAGCGTGGTCCCGGACAGGTATGATGCCCCCGCAAATGACCATAATATCGTCCCGGTTCATTTTTTTTAATTCATCAATCAACTGGGGGAGCAGGGTCTTGTGTCCACCGGCCAGGGAACTAATCCCCACAATGTGCACATCATTTTCGACCGCCTGCCGAGCCGTCTCCCGTGGGGTTTGAAACAGGGGACCGATATCCACGTCAAATCCCATATCAGCATAAGCAGTGGCCACAACTTTTGCGCCCCGGTCATGACCGTCCTGGCCCATTTTCGCCACCAGGATACGGGGACGCCGGCCTTCGCTTCCGGCAAATTCATCAGTCCGCTGGCGGACACGATCAACCGAATGATCATCCCCAAGATTGAATTCGCGGCTGTAAACACTGGATATGATTCGGGTGCGGGGATTGAAACGACCGCACACCTT
Organism: uncultured Clostridia bacterium; assembly: GCA_964583345.1. GTDB lineage: Bacteria > Acidobacteriota > Aminicenantia > UBA2199 > UBA2199 > CAZOWT01. The sequence continues at coordinate 39,209 of CAZOWT010000001.1, read as the reverse complement.
TTCCAGGGCATCGGAAATTTCCCCCAGCGTCGCCCGGGCCCGGGCCGCTTCGACCGCCAATTCCAGGAGATTGCCCCGGCCGTCTTCCAGACAATGTGAAAGCGCGGCCAGCGTTCTTTTCACATCGGCTTGGTTACGTTTCGATTTAATTGCCCGGATTCTCTTTATCTGGGATTGGCGCACAGCGGTGTTATTCACTTCCAGGATATCGATTGATTCCTTTATTCCCGGGCAGAAACGGTTTAATCCGACAATCACTTCCTGACCGGAATCAATCCGGGCCTGGCGCCGGGCGGCGGCCTCCTCAATTCTCATTTTCGGGATTCCGGCTTCGATGGCCCTGGTCATTCCGCCATGGCCCTCAATCTCGAGAATGTGTTCCCAGGCTTTCCCGATCAACTGCCAGGTTAATGACTCAAGATAATAAGACCCTGCCCAGGGATCGATAACGCTGCAAATCCCGGTTTCCTCCTGAAGGTATAGCTGGGTATTCCTGGCAATCCGGGCCGAAAAATCCGTAGGCAGGGCAATGGCCTCATCCAAAGAATTGGTATGCAAAGACTGGGTATGCCCAAGTACCGCGGCCATGGCTTCCAGGCAGGTCCGGACAATATTGTTGAACGGATCCTGCTCGGTCAGGCTCCAGCCTGAAGTTTGGGAATGGGTCCGCAGGGCCATGGACCGGGGATTCCGGGGATTAAACGTTTTCATTAATTTTGCCCACACCACCCTGGCTGCCCTCAACTTGGCAATCTCCATGAAATAATTCATGCCGATTCCCCAGAAAAAAGAAATCCGGGGAGCAAAATCATCAATGTCCAATCCGGATTGAATACCGGTCCTGACATACTCCAGCCCATCCGCGAGGGTATACGCCATCTCCAAATCAGATGTCGCCCCGGCTTCCTGCATATGGTATCCGGAAACACTGATGCTGTTAAATTTCGGCATATATCTTGATGTATATTTAAATATGTCGGCAATAATCCTCATTGAGGGTTCCGGCGGGTAAATATAGGTGTTTCGGACCATGTATTCTTTCAGGATATCATTCTGGATGGTTCCGTTGAGCAGCTCTTTCCCGACTCCCTGCTCTTCTGCCGCCACTATATAAAAAGCCAGAATCGGTAATACCGCCCCATTCATGGTCATGGATACCGACATTCGATCCAGGGGAATACCCGAAAACAAAACTTTCATGTCTTCGACCGAATCCACAGCCACCCCGGCTTTGCCGACATCTCCGGTAACCCGGGGATGATCGGAATCATATCCCCGGTGGGTGGCAAGATCAAAAGCCACCGAGAGGCCCATCTGTCCCGCTGCCAGATTGCGCTTAAAAAAAGCGTTGCTTTCCTCGGCAGTAGAAAAACCGGCGTATTGCCTGACCGTCCAGGGTTTCTGGATATACATGGTGGCATAGGGCCCTCTTAAAAAAGGAGCAATGCCGGCAGAAAAGTCAAACTGAAGTTTTTCTGGAAGATCCGCAGGGAGATAAAGCGGTTTCAGGTCAATATTTTCCAAAGTCGGAAAAATCAACTCCCCGAGCGATTTGCCGCTTTCCCGCTTCAGGGCCTGCTTCCATTTTTGTTCCGGGGGGGAAACGGCAGACACATTGAGGATCATGTTTGCAAAGTCCGGTTTTTTCATGAGGGAAGGATTTCCATAATTTTCATCAATTTTTTCAAAACCTGATAAATATCGACCCCGTCATAAACAAACTCCGATATTCCCGCTTCCCGAAATTTTTCAGCCAGTTTCCCGGGGTCCCCCGCCAGGAAAACCCTTACATCCGGCTTCTGTTTCTTCAGGCCTTGCATCAGCTGCGGTACGATTGCCGGACAAGAATCATCATCGGCACAAATAACCACAACCCGAACCCGGGAATGCAGAATGGTTTCGAGGGCTTCCGGAACTTTTTCAACCTTTCCGGTGCATGACACCCTCAAACCGGCGACTTCAAATAATCCTCTTGAAAACTTGACTTTCCCCCTCACCTGTGATGTGTTCCCGAAAGCAATCTGTAAAATTTCGGGATCAAGCCCTCTGCTCCTGGATATTTCCAGACTGGATTTTAAAGCCTCGAATTTCCGGGAAGGACTGAACATCTCAATTTTATCAATGGCAGCCGATTCATTGCATCCGCGATTCAAAACCGATGAAACCTCTCCGATGGTGGCCCCATTCAGAAATGCCCCGATTCCGTTGGAAATGACTTCAATCCCACCGGAGTTCAGGGAAAAATCCAGTTGCTTCAAATGGGATTCAAGCTTTTGACCATTTCTGGCCTTTCGGAATCCGTTCAAATCAGCCAACCTCCGGGAAAATTTATCGAAGGCAGCACCGGAAGCAGGATGTTTCCCGACTTTTTCAACTGCGGTGTAGCGGGTCGTTCCGACAATACCCTTCCTGCGCCGGTTAATATCTTCATCCCGGATCGCCTTCAATCCGGAAACCTGCTCCTGCGGGAATCCATCATTCAGGGCCTGAAGCATTCCACCCCGGCGTTCAATATCCTGAAACTGTTTCCAGGATTTTTCGGCAATCTCAGCTGTCAATGATTCAACCAGAAAAGATCCTCCGGCCGGATCAATGGTCTGCCCGACATGCGTTTCATGAAGGAGAATGAGCTGAATATTTCGGGCAATCCTCCGACGGAATTCATCGGCCTGCCCTGGAAATTCACCGAGAATATCAATTTGCAGGCTGTCAATTCCGCTGACAATGGCAGAGAGTGCCCCGGTGGTGCAACGCAATACGTTTACAAAAGGATCGGCAAGGGTTTGATTATGAGAGGCCGTTCGGGCATGAATCCTCATTTTCAGCCGCCCATTGTCTCCGCCATACGCCTTGACCACATTTGACCAGAGCAGCCGGGCAGCCCTGAATTTGGCAATCTCCATAAAAAAAAACGGACCGATTCCAAACGTGAACCTGATCTGGGGGAGGATCAGGCCTATTCCCAAACCACGGCCCCGGAGCTGGTTAATATATTCAACCGCTGTGCCCAGCGCAAACGCCAGTTCCATAACCGCACTGGCACCGGCATCCTGATAGGCGCTGACATCGACGCCGATGGTTGTGATTCCGGGGAGATATTTATCGACCCAATCTATACACCAGGCCATATGATCAAGCGACAAATCAACGGAAACCGGCAATTTCCCTTCGCCAACCATCATCCCCAGCGGATCCGCTTCCAAACACCCTTTTATTTCCGAAAAATCCACTGCCGATTTTTCCAGAAATCCCATCAACAACATCATCATGAAAACAGATGAATATCCGGCCTGGATGAAGATGGGATATTTCCGGAAATCCAATCCCCTCAACACCGATGACAGGTCATGCAGATGGGAAACCATAAGACCATTTTGGGATTGGGTGTTGTAATTGAGCGCATCGCTATCCCTTCCCATCCGGGTGGCCCGGTCCAGAACCAGATTTATGGCGTTCTGCCCCATGGACAGGTCATTATGCAGAAAGCTATTGAATTCACCGGCTGACTGAGAGGGAATCGCCTGACATATCTTCCATGCTTCTCCCAGGTAACCCGAAGCCTTTCCACCCCGCACACAATTCCCGAACCCCGGAAAATTCGACAGATACCCGATATGGTGAATATCCTGGGTGTGGTAAATGGGGCGAAGAAAAATTCCTTCGTAAGTGCCGGTAATAAGTTTTTCCCGGAATTTAGCACCTTTCAAACTTTTTTCCGCTTCGGCCTTCCAGGCATCATATCCGGGGGAAGGAAAGTCTCGGGCAGGATTAATATCTTTTTCCAATGACACTTCAGGAATGATTTTTGATTTACCGGGCATTTGGTTCCGATCCTGGATTGCAAACAGCCATTGAATTGTAAACCAATCCGAAAATTTTGTCAATTTCAAATCCTGTGATAATATAGGATGATTCATCATGGCCAAAACCATTACCATAAAGGGTGCGAAAACCAACAACCTGAAAAATATTGATGTTTCCATTCCCCGGGGACATATCACCTCTATCGTGGGAGTCAGCGGTGCCGGGAAGAATTCACTGGCATTTAAAACCCTGTACGCGGAAGGCTACCTCAGGTATATCGAATCCATATCGCCATACATCAGGCAATTTCTGGACAAAGTTGAAAAACCTCCGGTTGACAAGATAGACGGGCTACCGCCGGCGATTGCCTTCAGGCATAAAAAACCGGCAAAAAATCCCCGGTCGACCGTGGCGACAACTTCCGATATTTATGACTACCTCAGGATAATCTATTCGAAGGTATCGGATTTCACCTGCCCGCGATGCGGTGAAATCGTGGTGAGTTATACCATCGATGAAATCATCACCGATATCCTCAAAAAAAACAAGGGGAAGATTTCAGTCTGTTTCGAGTATTGCGGGGACATCTCATTCCTGATTAACCGGGGATATTATTTTCACCTGGAAAACGGCATCAAGAAAAAAATCGAAGTCACAAATAAACCGGACACCATGGCTGTTCTCATTGATGAAATTGAGGTGAAACCCGGAAACAAGAGCAGACTATTTGAAGCCCTCGACCGATCGATTACCCAGAATAAAAATCAGGCTATCATTTTCAACGGGGAAATACAAACATCCTATCCGCTGCTCCCTATTTGTACACGGTGTCAAATTCATTACGAACAACCCGATGAAAACCTTTTTTCATTCAACTCACCGAAAGGGGCATGCCCCACCTGCAAGGGTTTCGGAGACATACAGCAACTGGATGAGGATTTAATATTCGACCGGGAATTATCGCTGACACAGGGAGCGATAAAGCCGTTATCAACCAGAATCACCCAATCCTATAAAAATCATTTACTTGATAAATCAACCGCCAGGGGAATCGATATCACCAAGCCGGTAAAAAATCTAAGCGATCAGGAGATCCACTTCCTGATGCATGGCGATAAGAACTTTCCCGGCATATCCGGTTTTTTCGAATTTATCAAAAAAAAAAGCTACAGGGTCCAGGCCCGGGTTTTTTTAAGTCGATATACCACCTATAAGGTGTGCCCGGACTGCAAAGGAAGCCGCCTCAATCCCATAGCTCTGGCTTATCGTTTCCAAGGCAAGAATATTTCCGATTTGCTCTCCCTGACCATAGAAGAAGCCTATCACTTTTTTGAAACCGTCGGTTATGATGAATACAGGTCCAAAATCTCACCGGCGGTATTCGATGAAATCAAGACAAGATTGATTTATCTGATCGAAAGCGGGTTATACTATATTTGTTTAAACCGGCAAACATTCACACTTTCTAGGGGTGAATTTCAAAGAATAAATCTGGCTTTTGTGCTGGGATCCGTGATTTCGGATTCTCTTCTGATTATCGATCAACCATCCGCGGACCTGCACCCGTTCGATTATGAGAAACTCATCAAGTTTCTGCTCAATTTGAAACAGAATGGCAACACGGTTCTGGTTATCGAACACAACCGAAATATCGTAAAACATTCCGATTTTATTATCGAATTGGGCCCATCATCCGGAGAAGGCGGAGGGCGTATTGTTTTTCAAGGTAAGAAAGCAGATTTTTTCAGCAAAAACAAAACCTTGACCCAGCAATTTTTCAACCGTCCGCCGATTGCCAAGAATCCCGGTCAGGCCCCGTTGCAATTCCACGAATTCCAAAATGCCAGCGCCCATAATTTAAAAAATTTCGATTTCAAAATCCCGAAGAACAGATTTACCATTATAGCCGGAGTGAGCGGTTCTGGGAAAACCACTTTGCTATACGATGAAATCTATTTGAAACATTATGAAAGATCAGAGGACATATTGTTCGTTGATCCCGGGATCAGCAGAGCTCGAGCCAATTCCACGGTCATCGGTTTTTTCAATATCTTTACCCCGCTTCGTGAATTCTTTTCCCAACTCAAGGAAAGTAAACTTCATGGTTTTTTACCCGGTCATTTTACCTTCAATTCTCCTCTGGGAAGATGCGGCGAATGCAAGGGTAAGGGATTTGTCGAAATCGAAATGCAGTTTCTCCCTACCGTGAAAATCATCTGCAGTGAATGCCGGGGAATTGGTTTTAAATCGGATATTTTGAGGATTAAATTTCAGGATAAAAACATACATGAAATCCTTAATATGAGCATCCATGAATTTAATGAATCCATGGGGAATCATATTCCCAGAATAAAGGAAACCCTGGTGAATATTCAACTTCACGGCATGGGATACCTGAAACTCGGACAGCGTTTAACGACCTTATCACTGGGTGAATTGCAGCGCCTGAAATTGATAAAATTTCTAACCACGAAGAAGAAAAAAACGCTTTTTTTAATCGACGAACCCACATTCGGGCTTCATGATTTTGATGTGGAAATGTTGAAAAATTTGATCGACCAAATCATCGGGAATCAAAATACTGTTGTCGCTGCCGATCATAATTTCAGCCTGATTGCCCACGCCGATTATATCATCGAATTGGGGCCGGAAGGCGGTGAAAAAGGGGGGGTTCTCCTTTTCCAGGGCAGGATGGAAGAACTTCTGAAAACAGAATCCAGCATAACCGGAAAGTATATAAAAAAAATTTTGAAAAAGTCTTGACAAAACAGAAATATTACTTATAAATAGTAAATGACTTTTCACTTAGGAGTTTGTTGATGGAGCAAATTGAAGTCGTTTCATGGAAAACTCTCGATGCTATAAAAGACGCTGCCAAAGTTACTGAAATTATCGGAGACCTCGATGCCTTCGATCATATGTCGGTATTCTGTCATATTGAAGAAGATTACTTGGAATTATATTACAGCGAGCTGGACTCGAATTACGTCAGGCATTTTGAAGATGAAGAAGAATTTCAAAAAACCCTGACCAACCGAAAAAATGAATTCGGCGAAGAAGACTTCGATTCCATGGATTACTACGAAGAAGACAACAATTTTGATGATGAAAATTCAAATGAAAATTATGATGGCTACAATATAAAAGATGAGGATGACGAGGACGAATTCTAATCCCTGAAAAAGATGAGTCTCCGGCGCCCCCGATAGCGAAAGCCATTAATCAACCGGATAATTAATCTCATGAAAGACAACAACTTTGAAGAAAAACAAAAATGGGCGGCATTCTCGACCGTGGGCTTGATGTTCCCCACCTCGATAGCCATCGGGTTGGCCATGGGTTATGTTCTGGATCGTGTTTTGGGCACATCACCATATTTGCTGATTGTTTTTTTTCTGTACGGAGTCGCCGCCGGATTTGTAAATTTATTCCGGGTGGCCAAAAAATATGGCAAAAGAAAATAGCCGGGTCATTACAACGCGAATCCTGAAAATTTCGATATTTTTTCAGATCTTGGCAACGGTCTCGATTTATTTTTTTACAAAAAGCATGTTATATTGTATAATCAATATTCTGGCAGCTGCGATTGGGATTTTAAGTTTCTGGGTGATGATAAAATTGGTAGACAGGTATTTAAAAAAAAACAGGGGTAAATTTTTGTTCTTTACAGCTACTTTCTTAAAAATTATCATCATTTCCCTGGTCTTCTATTTTCTATCCAGACTTTCCGAGAGCGCCGTCCTCTATTTCATTCTAGGCCTTTCTACCATCGTCATATCAATCCTGATAGAAGGAACTTGTCAGATTTTCAGGACTGCATCAAATGGAAGAACATAATTTTTTCATTGTTGAAACCATAAACAAGTTTATATGCTGGCTGTTGTCTAAAATCGGTATAAGGGTGGAAAAAGGAGCGGATTTAATTCCGGCTCATGTGGTTATGGCAATCATTGTCACCCTGATTATTCTCCTGTTTTTCAAGTTTACCGTAAAGAATTTGAAAATGTTCCCGGATAAAATGCAACATTTTCTGGAAATGCTGTACAAAGCGTTCCAATCTTTGATCGATGATGTAATCGGAACCGAGGGCAGAAAATTTTTACCGGCATTGGCAACACTGGGTATATTCATCGCCATCGCTAACCTAATCGGCCTGCTGCCCGAAATGGGTTCCCCTACCGCCAATTTAAATGTTACCGTGGGATGTGCCATTTTCATATTTGTCTATTATCATTATCAGGGTATAAAAAAACACGGATTTCTGGGATACCTGAAAACATTCGCCGGCCCGGCATGGTGGCTGGCCTGGTTATTTTTCCCCATTGAAATCATTTCTCACTTTTCCAGACCGCTCTCCCTTTCAATGAGGCTTTTCGGGAATATCTTCGGGGAGGACCTGGTCATCATTATCATTGCTTCTCTGATCCCCTATATCGCCCCGCTGCCCATGATGGCCTTTGCCATTTTCACATCTCTCTTACAGGCATTCATTTTCGTCATACTTTCATGCATATATCTTGCCGGAGCAATGGCTTCAGAGCATTAATCAATAGGAGGAAATTACATGAAAACTAAATTATTGGTCATCGTTTTTGTTATCCTGATTTTTTCACTTTCACTTTCTGCTGCGGAAAATGAACTCACCAAAGTCAAGGATGCCACGCCATTATTTTTATGGTCCATCATCATCGGTGGAGTCGCACTGGCTTGTGCGGCCATTTTGGGTGCGTTTGCTCAATCAAAGGCCATCAGAACTGCCGCGGATAATATCGGAAGAAATCCGGCAGCTGCAGATTCAATCCGAACCATTCTGATCATAGGGCTGGCCCTGATCGAATCACTGGTAATTTATGTCCTGCTCATTGACCTGATCATTTTCTTTGTCAAATGGGGCAACTATTCATATTAAACGAAAAAATAGATAATTTTATCCAAACCCCATCAATTAACGGAACAGGAAAACAGGGAGGTGTGCGATTCACCTGATTATGATCAAGAAAGGCGAATTGAATATTTTCAGGAATTTATGGAGAGCGGCAAAGGAATTTTTTCAAGACGACGGACTTGATAAATCCAGCGTCCTGGCATATTACTCCATATTCTCCTCGCTTTTTTTGTTGACTTTTTTTACCTTCCTGTTTACCCGGTTCCTGGGTGATCCGAATTCGGCAATAGAAGGCATGTATCCTTTCTCGACAGATTTTTTTTCCAAGATTTCTCCGGAAGTCCTGAAAAAGGCCCATGATGTTTCCTTGAAGCTTAAGGAAATCGGAATTCTGGGAATCCTGTTTTCACTTTTCCTGTCTTTCCTGATTATAAAAAAAATGGTCCAATTCATTAACGAAATGTTCAACATCAAACTCAGGGAGAAAAAAGCCGAGAAGGGTTTTTTGACCAGGCGAATCAGTGAGGTGAGTTTGCTCTTTTGCATCGGTTCTTTGCTCATTTTCTCCTTTCTCTTGTCGGGTTTCATCTCCACCATGTCCGCATTGTTTTATCAAAACCAATTGATCGCCAACCACATCCAGCCTGAATTTGTTGAATTTTTGAATACCTTCCTGTTAAAATACCTGGTACCATTTCTCATCACATTTCTATTCTTCTTCGTCCTTTACAAATGGATTCCCGAAAAAAAGGTCTATGTGAAGGGAGCATTTATCGCCGCCATGATTTCCACCATCATGTGGGAATTAAGCAAAAGAGCCTATACCTATTACCTTGTTAATATTTCCTTTGTCTGGAAAATAAGAGGTCCAATCATTGCCATCATTCTTTTCGGTTTCTGGATGGAAATTTCCATGGCAATTATGCTTTACGGAGCAAAATTAACCTATATTTTTGACCGGGAAAAAAATGATCACATTAAAAAAAGTAGCTGAAATAACCGGGGGTGAATTAAAGGGAGATCCTGACACCAAAATATCTTCCGTGAATTCACTCCATGGTGCGAGCAAGCATGAAATCGCTTTTTGTATAAAGGACGCCATCATCCCGGGAGCGATTCATGCCGGGGCGCTGATTGTTCATAGAAAAAGCCAAATCGATTACCCGAACCTGATTTTTGTCGATCATCCCTATGTGGCATTTTCTCAGTTGCTCGATTTTTTCTTTCCTCATCAGCCCTTCTGCCAAGGGATAGACCCCAGGGCCTCGGTATCAAAAAATTCAAACCTGGGGAAGGATGTATCAGTCGGTGCTTTTTCTTATGTGGGCCAGGGATGTGAAATCGGTGACCATACCGAAATTCATGCCGGCGTAATGATATACCGAGACGTCAAAATCGGAAAGCACTGTATTATTTATGCAAATTCCGTTATCCGCGAGGATGTCGAAATCGGAGAACACACCATTATTCAACCGGGTGCGATCATCGGTGCTGATGGGTTCGGTTTCACCAGAAATGCCGACGGAACCATCCTAAAAATCCCTCAGAAGGGCCGGGTCATCATCGGAAAATACTGTGAAATCGGCGCAAATACCTGTATCGACCGCTCAACGATTGAAAACACCATTATTGGGGATTATGTCAAAACCGATAATCTTATTCAAATCGGGCACAACGTGACTATTGGCAGCAATTCCATGCTTTCCGCCCAGACCGGCATTTCCGGTTCGACAGAAATCGGAGCTGATGTGGTGATGGGGGGCCAGGTCGGTATCGGGGACCATTTGAAAATTGCCGATGGTGTTATGATGGCAGGGAAAACCGGTGTTACCGGCAACATTAAAGACAAATGTATCGTGGCCGGTTATCCCCACCAGGAAATCAGGAAATGGAGAAGGGAGCAGGTTTTGATGAGAAACCTGGAACACCACATCGAAAGAATAAAAATACTGGAAGAGAAGGTTAAAAAATTGGAGGGAAAATGAAACGAAACCTTTTGTTTTTTTTAATTTTCAGTTTGTTTTCAATTTATCTCGCTGCTCAGGCAAAACTCGAATTTGAAAAAACAGAAATAAACTTCGGTGAAATCAACGAAGGGGAAGCGGTAAGCATTGAATTTAAATTTAAAAATTCCGGAGATCAACAACTTATGATTAACGGTGTCCGCCCTTCCTGCGGCTGCACCGTTGCCCGCCTCAAGCAAAGAAAATACAAACCCGGAGAGGAAGGGGTTATCCCGGTCAGGTTCATGTCATCCGGATATGGTGGAATTAAAGTGTTTAAAACCATTACGGTCACTTCCAATGATCTCAAACATCCGTCCATCCGATTGGTCATAACCGGCAATGTGTCCCTGACAAACTTTGCCAGAATTGAAGTATCGCCTGATAAAATCGATTTCAATAAGGTTCGTATCGGTAAATCCTACAGCAAAACCATCTCTATAAAAAATTCGGGAAATAAAGATCTGGAAATAATCGAAGTCACCCATATTCCGGACGTAACACTGGTTTTTTCGGACTCAAAAATAAAACCGAATGGCAGTACCCGGGTAAAAATTATTTATAAGCCGACGAGAAAAACAGAAAATTCCAATTTTATCAGATTCAGGACAAATGCACATCGCCAGTACTATTCACTGGTAAAAATCGATGCTGACGTGAAAGACTAAGTCAGGTTTTCCTGGATATGGCATTAACTCCACAACCATGAAGGATCCCCGGTAATTTACGGAACATTGAATCAAGGCCGGACAAAATCCGGGCAAATAAATTCCAAAAATGATATAATGACAGTATCCGGCTAATCACATATTCTATTGAAAAAAATGCTAAGGAAAAAAATGGCAAAAAGTCCCCAGATATGGGCTATCGGCGGTGGCAAAGGCGGCACCGGAAAAACACTCATCAGCAGCCAGCTGGCCATTCATCTGGCATCGCTGGGTCAACAGGTCATTCTGGTGGACGGTGATTTTTGCGCACCAAACATCCATTTCTTTTCCGGAATAAAAAAAACGGAAAAATCAATTTTGGATTTCTTCTATGAAGATGAAGAGCTGGAAAACCTTATTCAGGAAACCAGAATTAAAAACCTGAGGGTAATTACCGGAGATCAAAACGCTCTTTCATGCAACGATATCAATCAAAAACAAAAAACCAGATTTTTGAAAAACCTGAGAAAATTGAATGCCAGCACGGTTTTACTGGATCTCGGCAGCGGTTCGAATGCCACCATGATTGATTTTTTTTTGGGTGCGGACAAAAAAATTGTGGTCACGGATTTGGAAATCATCTCCCTGGATAACCTGTTCCACTTTATCACCAATGCCAGCCTGCGGAAACTGAATTACTCGTTTGCCAACTATGGTTTGTCAACCACTCTCCCCAAACTCTGGAAAAATCGAGAGCAATATAAAATCAAAAGCATCCAGGATTTAATCCGGCACCTGAACGAGATATCGAACTTGAAAGATAAACCGAGCTTCAGAAAATCACTGCATTTGAAGATACATCTGATTATCAACAAAGTCCGGAAAGCCAATGATATTATCGAGGGATTTGCTGTGAAAAGCGTCTGTTTAAAATATCTGGGAGCCGAAGCGCTCTATTCGGGATATCTGGAATATGACAATCAATTATGGAAAAATTTCAGTCTGGTCCCATCTGAAAAATTTACCATCTCTCCCCGGATTGAACAGGAAATGGGAACAATTGCCGAAAACATCAATACCGGGAATCAGATCAGAATCGACAGGATAAAGAATGTCTGACAAGGAATATCAAAAATACTTCGATATTTTGGAAGTCGGGCCACAGGCGTCTTTTTCAGAAGTCCGCAGTTCATATCTGTATTTGAAAGAATTTTATTCGTCCAAATCTTCAGCCATGACCAGCCTGATGGATAAAATTTCAGAAGGCAATAGGGTTGAAGTCCTGGCGCAGCTGAAAGAAGCCTACAATGAACTGAAAGAATATTTTTCTTTGGAATCCAAAGTTAACCTGAGCGGAAAAATCGACTCGGCCGCCAAGAAAAGAATTCCGGAATTTGAAGCATTCAGCGGAAAAGCGTTGAGACTGATCAGAGAGGTCATGGGCATAGAACTGGAAGATGCAGCACTGGCCACCGGCATCCCTCATAAGCATCTCAAGAGCCTGGAACAGGAAGAATACGATACGCTTCCCCCTCCCGGATATATAAAGGCATACATAAAAAAGTATGCTGAGTATTTGTATCTGGACAGTGCCAAAGTAACCCAGGATTACATGAAAAGATACATGAGCCGAGATAAAATCAGGGATAAATATTCATTCTGAACGGTGAAAAGAGTCCGGCTGTTTATCAAGATGAATTTCGTTGAAGGGTATGGATTCTCGCCCGGATGATCTGGAATAATTTCCTCAAAGGTTTTAAAAAAATAAAGTAAGGGAATATGCCATTCTTTTTCAATGCCAGGAAACATTCCCGGTTGCCTTTCATTACCGAAAAAATATGATTATTGCTCATCCCTCCATGTCTCATATTGATTAAAACCTCCGGCAGATAGGCCAACTTTATTTTCCTTATTTTAATAAACCTGCACATCAAATCAAAATCAGCGGCAATATCGAAATCCGGATCATAACTTCCATAGCGGTTATAGGTTTCCCGGGAGGCATAAAAGGAAGGATGAGCCGGCGCCCAGCCATATTTAAAATCGGAGAAAAAACCATTTGAAGGGGAAATCCATAACCGTTTCTTTTTTTTAATATCCGCCCGATCAACCAACAGAATGTCGAAATGACATGCATTGACTTCATCCTGGGCCGAAAAAGCTCCTGCGATTTTCTTAACCGCCAAATCGGAAACATAAAAATCATCAGAATTCAGAAAGCCAATAATGTCTCCCTTTGAAAGTTCAAGGCCTTTGTTCCAGCATTCGGCTACGCTTGAATTTTCACTGGAAAAAATCCTCATTCTCCCTTCAAATTTATCCGCATACTTGCTTATGATTGATCCGGTATTATCGGTTGAATTACCGTCAATAACGATATACTCCAAATTTTTATAGGTTTGATTCAAAACCGATTCGATCGTATCCCTAATAAATCGTTCGCTATTAAAACACACCGTAATGACGGACACCAGCGGTTTTTCTTTCATGTTGTTTGCTTTAAAGCTGTCCCTATTCACCGACATAAAATCCACCGAACGGCTTACTATTCCCTGGTAAAACCGCCGCTTATAAAAAAATACGCCGCTGCCCGGGTATCGTTCAGGCTAATCGTACGGGCATTATCGGTCTCAATACTCAACATTAACGGTTTCCGAAATTCTTCTGGTATCTGAAGATGAACGATATGCTCTCCAGGCCGGCTGAGCCGGACGCCATAAACGATTTTGTTCCCAAATTTGAATTTCATGGTCAGAGGTTTCGTATAAAAAGAAACAGGGAGGTTGATTTTATAAAAAAAACCTGATTTCCCTTTCAAATCAAAAATGAATCCGGTTTGTTGAGCCGCCCAGCCATCAGCGAAAATTCCATAAAAAAAGAAATTATCTTTCTGCAAATCCAGAAGGTCAAAATGAGTGCCATGAAAGAAAAATCCTTCTTTCTTTACCATTGTTTCCGGGACAATTTCCAGCGATCTTACTCTGGCATTTACCGTTCTTTCATCGATAGCGATATCTCTGTTAATGATGCGCAAGATTCTATCGGCATTGATTTTCTTCCCATTATGCGAAAACCTCAAGGTGAGCAAGCCATCCCTTGCCGGGACGAATACATCCGACAATACCCTTGCCTGTGCCGCGAGTAATTTTGAAAAAATCGTTTTGCCTCCGAAATCGATTCTGGTCTCGGCATGATCGAGTCCAGGGAAAACTTCCAAATTCACCATTATCCGGATCGGTTCTCTGTTTACATTTTTTATGATGCAGGTTGAATTATTCTGAATCCACCTGAAACCGGTTCGCTCAAAATAGGTTGGACTTTGTTTGTAAATTTCATATGGGTACCATCCGATAATTTCCCTAAAATAGGGATTTGCCTCTCTGATCAGTCCTTTGGAGACGCTGACTGGGAAAATAAAATTATGCAGCCGGGCTGATAGGGCAAGCCAAAAATAGGATCCCCTCCAGATAATGGCATTTTCCGGAATCACATTCCCGAATATATCCTCTTTCGGATTCACGAGCAGAACATTTCTCGTTTTCCACCCGGAGCCGATATCCCCGTTTTCATATTTTATCCGGCAATCATGCCAATTGTTGTTAACCAGATAATCCAGCCGGTAATCTTTCAGTATCTGGGAAGCCCATCGCCCCGGGTGAAAACCGGGGATGACCACCGTCAGCAATTCTTCTTTGTTAATGAACTTTTTGACCGCTTCCAGAGACCGAAGATGATCATGCGCCGAAGCATTTCGCCACTCCACCCAAGTTGTACTTTCTCCCAAACTGGATTTTTCAATCTTTCTCAAATTAATTATATTAAGAAAAACCAAGAAAAAAATTACGGGTAATATGAATCCCCTTAACCATTTTTTTTCTGGACTTTTTTTCAGTATCGAATAAATTCCGATAACCAGCAAAGCGCAAAAGAAAAACTGGAACCACATGATCAACTTGAACAAAAAATAATCCGTTCTGCGGCAGAAGGTAACGACAATGCCCAGGAAAAGCATACCGGCCGTAAATACCCACAGGCTTTTTTTATCGAATGGAAATAAAAAGACACCGATGGTTGCAAAAGCCAGCAAAATTATTGATAACAGCAAAATAAACCACAGGGCATAAACCGAAAACCGATTCTTGGACCATTCAGCCGAAGGCACGGTAACCAGGCCCCAGAGGGCAGGCAGTCCAGTCTCAATGAAAAAATAGGGAAAGAGCATGACCCGATCAACCCGGGGATTGTTGTTCCAACCGATTGTTCCGGCCAAATCATACTGGGAAAACTGATAAATAAAAACCTGAATAAATTTAATATTCATCACCATCATGAGGATAACAAAAACAATCAGGATTTTTTTTAAATCCTTTAATAAATTCCTTTTTTTCTGAATCCAGAACAAAACCAGGTAAAACCCGAAGGGCAGAATAAAGGGCAGGGCTTCGACATAAAGAATGATTAAACCCGACAAAGCGCTGATGCTGAGGAAATATGTACTGAAGCCAGATGGCCGGTTAAAGAGCGAATCTAAACAGAATGTCAATAAAAGTAAAATAGGAATACCGGCAGCTTGGGCAAACAACTGGATAACAAAACCAAAATAATGAAAACTGAAAAATGGAAGCAGAAAAATGATCCTTGAACCCAATGATTGGGGAATTGAAAAAATTCGCAAAAACAAAAATAAAGCCAGAGGCATCAGCATGGCAAAAGATATCAAAACCGGAAAGAACAGATAACGGGAATCGACTCCGAGAATAACTGAAAAAAAGGATAAATAATATTCCGGCCCCAGCCGGTAATATTCCTTCTGGAATTTATCCCGTACCACCGCCGCAACACGCCGGTAAACCGGATGTTCGGCAAATATATCGGGTGAAATCTTTTCGTTCACCGTGTGTTCTTTCAGATAATCCGCTACCGTAACATATCCAAAGAAGTCCTCATTCCAAACCGACATATAATTGATTCCCACCTTGAAAAATGGAACCGCCAGCAGAATCAAATATATCAAACTCGCAAAAAATGGATAGAAGTGAAATCCTTTGAATTTAATGTAAGTTTGTGACTTCAGGAGGACCGCCAGATTCAATAAGCCAATAAAACCCAGAACTATCCAGGAGCTGAGGCCGGTTTTCAGGTTGAGATTAAAACCCAGGAGATAGAACAGAACAACAGTCAGGCAGAGCCCCAGCAGGGGGGAAAGAATTAATTTTGTCTTTTGACTGTTCCCGGATAACAGCAAACATGAAAGGGGGTACCCGGCAGCAAACATGAAGCCAAAAGAAATCAAAGTATATAGCAATCCGGTCATTCGCTAATGGTCCTGTTCTGACACCGGGGAAAAAACCGGCTGAGCAATATTTTTTTAGCGGCCGCCACGCCAACAGCCACACTGTTAAGAATCACCTTATTGAAAAATGAATCCCCGGTCAGTTTAAATCTGTATTCTGCATAGGCATTTCCAAAACGCAACGCCCATTGCCAGCTGACGGTTCCGAAATGATTTTTGACGATATTGAGAATCTCCCGATGATCCTTTACATCTCTTTCCCCAACCGACTGATCTTCATCCAGTACTTTTACCAGCCGCTTTTTCACCAGATTCAACCTGAAATAAATGGCTGACCGTATCCAGAAATCCAAATCGGACCGGTAACTCAGATGATCTGAAAAATACCCGACGATCTGGTGGATTTCTTTTCTCCAGAAAGCGGATGAACGGCAGATCCTGTTTTCCCTGAAAAAATATTTCCCATCGATGGCCCCGGCATCAACCCTGTCGGTCCTGTGAACATGCCTTTTAAAACGGTCTTCATTTGTGAAAACGAATTGCTGGCCTGGATATTTCCTGAAAAAATCCGCAATCAGTTTGAAGGCGCCCGGTTCATAGCGGTCATGACAATCAAGCCAGGAAACAATATCTCCCCCGGCATTTTTTATGCCGAAATTAATAGCCGGGCTGTCTTCTGTTTCTCTTGTTATGACCCAATTGACAAAAGGGTATCGCCTGCATAACTTCGTTTTTAGGCGGTTAAAATCATTTTCTTCCCCCTTTATCACCACCACATGCTCTTTAAAGGGATACTTCTGCCGGGCGACCGATTCAATGGCTTTTTCCAAAAATCTGCATGTGCGGGAAACCGGTGTTATAACCGATATTTTCGGGAAACTTCTTTTTTCATTGGTCTTCTTATAAAATGTATAATCGATTAGCTTGAACGATACCTTTCTCCTGTCCCGGGTATCCAGACGACGGGTTTTCTTGCTAACAATTCCGATTGAATTGCGGCCGTCAAGAAGAATTCCCCGGGGAATACCGGTACCAAAAAAAAATTTTCCCCTGCCGGCAATGTCGCCGGATTGAATTTTCC
>CAZOWT010000001.1:0-21486 GCA_964583345.1 uncultured Clostridia bacterium | reverse complement strand
GGCAGGGATATAGCCACTGAAACCGAAATACCTTTTTTTTCCGAAAAAAGTGAACTCTATCTCATTTGACACCCAGCCATCCGGATATATATATTGGAACCTCTTTATAAATTTATTAATCACCCAATGGAACAGAAAAAAATTTTCCAGGTTTCTGATCCATTTGAAAGCCGCAAAACGAACCAAGAATGTCCCCAGCCCGTAAATAAAATAAGCAGGAGGAAACCGTTTGCCCGAATGCTTCCGGATAACCCTTACAATCTCATCGAACCTTTTCTTTCCGCCTTTCCTGGTTTTGGTTAGCGGATAATCCCGGTGATTGGCCATAAAGAACGAAACATATCCCACAGGATACTTTTGGGCTATCCGGATCCAGAAATCCCAGTCCATGCACCAGCTCAAAGATTCATCCAAATATCCGATTCCCCTGAACACTTCACGCTTTAAAAAAACGGTTGGCTGCGAAATATAGTCGGACACCGAAACCAGCCGTTTAAAATTGAATACCCTTTCTGTGTGCGGGAAAACCCCGGTATTTCTGCCGAATTCATCTATGAAAAATGCATCACCGTAGATCATTTTCAACTCGGGATGCAATGCGAATGTTTCCACCGCCTTACTGATCGCCCCCGGACAATAGCTATCATCGGAATTCAACCAGGCCATAATCTCTCCGTGTGCTTTCTTAAATCCAATGTTTATGGCCTGGCTTTGTCCGCTATCCGCCCCGGAAATCCAATTGATGAATTTATATCGATTGGCGTACCGTTTAATAACATCCAGGCTTTGATCGGTACTTCCCCCGTCAATGATGCAGTATTCGATTTTGAGATAGTCCTGTTCAACAACCGAGCGAATGGTTTCTTCAATAAAAATACCCTGGTTCAAGGAAGGGGTTACAACCGTCACCAGCGGCAACTCAGTCTCAGAAACATGCTTATTTTTCAACATATCATAACCGAATCAATCCATATCCGGTCTTCTTACATTCAGATCCAGGTTTAATCTCTCACAAACTGTCAAACCACGACAAAAATTCAATACTGCCTTTTCCCCAAAATTTGGCTCACATATTTCCGAATCGTCTCCCCGGTATCCCCAAAATCAATTAAATATCCCTCATCCAGCAGCATGGTTCTATCGCACCAATTTTCGATGCTGCCCAAATCATGGGAAACAACCATTATCGTTTTCCCTTCTTCCCTGAAATGACGGAAAACGGTTTCACATTTTTTCTGAAAACCGGCATCGCCGACAGCCAAAACCTCATCAATCAGAAAAATCGAAGCCTTTACCTGGACAGAAACCGCAAACGCCAGCCTTAACTGCATCCCGGTTGAATAATATTTCAACTTCTGGTCGATGTATCTTTCCAATTCAGCAAAGCGAACAATATCAGCGAACCTTTCCCGGATTTCTTTTCTTCCGAAACCCAAAATGGCGCCGTAAAGAAAAATATTGTCTCGCCCCGTCAATTCAGCATTCGAACCAAATCCGAGTTCCAAAAAAGGCAATACTTTCCCATCCACATTTATATGACCTTCCGAAGGCTGGATAATACCCGCTATTAGTTTAAGCAGCAAAGATTTACCAGAACCGTTTCTTCCGATAATACCGATAAATTCACCCTGTTCAATCCTGAAGGTGATATCGTTAAGGGCAAAATGATCCTGATATTTTCTGGATTTGCCGAGATTGAGGATCGTGTTTCTCAAACTGTATTCTTTTTCCCGGGGAAGACTGAATTTCTTCGAAATCCCATTCAATTCAATTACAGTGCCCATTTTAAACCTCTTCAGCGAAATACGGAGACTTTCTGGAAAAATAAAACACCCCCAAACAACCAAAACCCAAAACCACTACCAGGGTACCAAGGCTATGCCCGAAACCGGGAATGCTGTGATTGATCAGTACTGACCGGCAGTCCTGTATTAACCGGGCCAGAGGATTGAGCATAAGCAGTGGCCTGAGATAGTGGGGGATGATAGTTACCGGATAAACAACCGGGGTAAACCAGAAACCGATCTGAAGAGCAATTCCCCAGATGTGTGACAGATCACGAAATCTTAAATAAAAAGAACTCAGCAGAAGCGTGAGGGAAAAACTTAACATGACCAGTTGAATCAGATAGAAAGGGATCAGCGCCGATTCGACAGTCAGGCGGACCGATGTGAATGCGAAAAAACAGGCAAACACCAGCAGATTTAAACATAAGGTCAGCAATGAAGTTATGTTGGAAGCCAAAACAATATACCATTTCGGAAAGTTTATGCAGGTAACCAGCGAGGCCTTCCGCTGAATTGATTGCATTCCAGCCTGGGTAGCCTCGGCAAAATAATTCCATAAGATGATCCCGATCAGCAGGTAAAGAGGATAATGCTTCACCTGATCGAACTTGATAAATACAGAAAAGACCATATACAGAACACCGAAAATCATCAACGGAACCAGTAGGCTCCAGAGATATCCGAAAACTGAACTGTTGTATCTCAATTTAAAATCGGTCCAGGCAAGTTCCCCAATCAAAAACCAGTCGTTCTTCTCAAAATATTTTTTCTTCCTCATGGCCGATTTCTTTTTAATCCAATGGGTTCATATTCTGACCGATCTGCCTTTTCGGGCCGAATCATAGACGGCATGAATCATTCGATTCGCCTGGAAACCATCCCACCCGCTGCCCGAAGGTTCCCTGCCGCTTTCAATCGCCGATAAAAATTCCCACCATTCATTTTCCCAGGAAATATCCTGCCCGGGAAATTCAAAAATTTTTTCTTCCGGAACTTCACTGCCGGCTTTTCGTTTCCCAAATATCAGCAGTTCTTTCCCGTAATGTCCGCCCAAGCCTTCAACAATCAAATACCCCTCGCTGCCGAAAATTTCAAAGGAAAACAGGTTCTTCCACTGGGTACAGCTGACATGCAGTATGGCAATGATTCCGTTTTTCTTTCTGAAGATTCCGCTGGCATTATCTTCGGTATCCATATTCCAATAATATGAGGAAATAGTTCCAAATACACTCCGGAAATCACCGGCAAACCACCTGAATAAATCAGCAACATGAATACCCTGATCCAGCAACTCACCGCCTCCAGCAAGATCTTTATTGCCCCGCCATTCCTTTTCATATCCGACGCGCCCTCCATGGCCATACCGGCATCGGATAAAAAACAGCTTCCCAATACTTCCATTATCGAATAACTGCTTGGCTCGGCATATAGCCGGATGATGCCGCAAATTAAAACCGGTTTTCAATATGACTCTGTTTTCCCTGGCTTTTTTTGCTAGCTTCCGGCACTCAATTACGGTTTTGGCAAGCGGTTTTTCGCAAAGAACATGTTTTCGATTTCTAACAGCTGCCATACTGATCGAAGCCAGAAATTTATTAAAGGTTGACACGATAAGGGCATCTATGCCCGCATCCTCTACCAGTGCTTTCCAATCAGTCTCGGCTCTTCCGCCAAATTCGCGAACCAATTCCTCGGCCGCCCGGGGATTGGTATCCGCCACCGCAACCAGACGACAATCATGAAACTTCTGCAGGGCTTCCGCCCGCTTCTTGCCCATAAATCCGGCACCGATAATTCCGATTCGATAATTCATCTGGTCAATCTCTTTCGAAGAAAAATCGGCCATCAATTCTTCTGAGTGTAGCGAAATTTGATTCCTGCCTCAACCGTTCCTGGAAATCAGTTTCTTCCCATGGATCCCAACATGCGCTGATCAATTTTCCCGAGATTCCATCTGATTTTGAAGACAGGAGAAATACGGTCAAGGCAGCCGGGATTCCCGGAGATACTCCCCCATTTTCAAGCCGTTCAATGGTTTTCCTGAGGTAATCCTCACCGGCCTTTTTACCGGCAGCAATTGTTTCCTGATGAATTCCGGTGGCAACGAAGCCCGGTGAAACAGCATTGATATCCAAGGCAAAAGTCCGGAATTCAACAGCCAAATTTTCGGTTAATTTAACGATGCCGACTTTACTGACCGCATAAGCCGAATAATTCGGCAAAGGAGCCGTGGCGCCACCCCCCGAAAAATTGACAATTTTTCCATTTCCGGATTTCAGCAACAGGGGAATGAAGTGGTGACACATTAAAAAAGTCCCCAGCAAATTGGTTTGAATGGTATCAGCAAATTTCCGGGGATCAATATCATCAATCCTTCCGATTGCTCCGATTATTCCCGCACAATTCACCAGCCCGTGAATGGCACCCATTTCCTTTGCTATCATCCTGGCTCCGCCTTCCACTTCCTGGCCATTTCCGACATCCATCTTAATAATCCGATGGCCCTGATGGTTTTTTTCAATGGCTTTGACAGCTGCTTCCAGGTTTTTTCTATTCCGGGAAATCATAACAACCTGTGCCCCTTCTCCGGCACATGCCTTTGCAATTTCAAACCCGATCCCCCTGCTGGCACCGGTGATAACGATCGTCCTGTTTTTTAAAATTCCCATAGCCTTATCAATCCGACTTGATTACTGTCAACCGACGCATCCCTCTGTCAGCATTCCGCTATCTGCTGGTTTTTCCAAAACCAAAGTCCCTCTTGATTCAAACCGATAATTCATCTTCTTCAATCCCAATTTTTCCATTTCTTCATTCAGTTTTCCATCATTTTTTTCTGAATAAAACAGAAAAAAGCCGCCGCCGCCGGCTCCCACAATTTTCCCGCCAATGGCCCCGTTTTTTTTGGCAGTATGATAGACATGATCAAGATAGGGATTGCTCATCTTTGAAGATACCTTTTTTTTAAACCGCCAATGCTCATCCATGAGTAAGCCAAAATCTAAAAGATTTCCTGTTTCAACTGCTTCCAGAATTCCATATCCGATTTCCTTGATGCGGTGCATGCTGTGGATAGTTTCACCACTATTCCGTTTAATCCCCAGGCATTGATTCGAAAGAATGAGATTCGCATCACGTTGAAGCTTGGTGTAAAACAGCTGCAGGTTCTGATTCAATTTCCGGGCTGTTTCAACTGAAATTCTGGCTTTTTTGATATCAACATGCCCATTCCTCTCAATTTCCAGGATCAACAACCCACCAAAAGCAGCCATATACTGATCCTGTTTCCCGCTGTAATGATTCAATATATTCATTTCCAGATGACAGGCTTCTTCGGACAATTCCATTGGTGAAAGAAATTCACCCCGGTGAACATGAAGAGCATTCAGCAGGCCGACGGTAAAACTTCCGGAAGACCCCAAACCGGTCCCCGGAAGAATATCTGACTTCGTCTCAATTGTCACATTGTTTTCTATCCCGGTCAAGCGCATGGCTTCCCGGATAATATCATGCTTCAACTGATCACGATGATTCACAACTTCTGTTTTCAAATGCTGAACATCAACCCGGCAACCCGATTGGTTTTCCTTGACCAGGATAGAAATAAATTTGTTGATGGTTACGGCAAAAACAAATCCTTTATATTTTGAATAATAATCTGGAAGATCCGAACCCCCGCCCCCGAGTGTGATTCTCAGCGGCGTCTTTGTCGAAACCATGCTAAATTCCAAACTTTATTTTTAAAAGTTCACGGATATTCCTGATCGAACCGAAAAAGGGCCTGAACCGTGAATCCGGATCATTTTTCCAGCCAATGGGAAATTCAATGATTCGGAAACCCATCTTCCTGGCATTTAAAATGGTTTCGATATCAAACATGAAACCCTCAATTGTGTTTTCACGGAAAATTTGACGGGCCGCCTCACCATGAAACATTTTGAATCCGCACTGGGTATCCCGAATCCAGTTAATTCCCAAAATCCATCTCGCCACCTTCCCGAAAACCCATGATCCTGCGCGACGAAATGGTCGCTGTTTTTTAATGATCTTGGATTGTTTCATGACCCTTGAACCAAAAGCACCGTCAAATCCTTGAGAAAGAAGTTTGAATCCTTTTTCAACTTCTGGATAAGATACGCAGCTTCCGGCGTCAACCAGCAGAACGAATTGCCCTTTTGACTCCAGGACACCTCTCCTGGCAGCATATCCTTTACCCCGGTTGGGCGAGTGCTGCAGGCTTCTCAGTACCGGGACCGCCGGCCATAGCGATTCCAACAATTTATCGGTTCCGTCAGTACTGCCGTCATCCACGATCACAATTTCAAAAGTATAATCCTGACCGGAAAAATATTCATTCATTTGGGAAATATCAATTCCGATTTTCTTCACTTCATTAAAAACCGGAACCACGACCGAAAAAAAGATAGATTCAGTTGGCAATCTTGACATTATCAGCTTATATTTCCCTTTTCCATTTCTGTTTTAAGATATGCAATCATGTTATCCAATCCCTTTTCCAAGCCGGTTTTGGGATTCCACCCCATGCGCCTGGCTTTGCCGATATCGGCCAGTGTTATCCGGGCTTCCCCGGGTAAATCGGGTTTAAAAAGGGGATTTATTTTAATCCCGATTTTTTCGGAAATCAAACGATAAATTTCAATAACGGAAAAATTCTCGCCACGGCCAAGGTTGAAACACTTTCCGTCCGTTTCCCGATTTTCCAGACAGATCATATGAAAATCATTTACATCATCCACATGTACAAAGTCTCTCTTTTTATCGCCATCCCCAAAAATAACCGGTCTCTCTCCTTTTAAAAGACTGATGATGAACGCACTCATGACCGGCGGTATGCTTCTTCGGTAATCCTGTCCCGGGCCATAAACATTAAAATATCGTAAAGCTGTAATTTTCAGGTTTGAAAATCTCTGGTAACTTTTCACAAATGATATGGAAGCCTGTTTACTCGATGCATAAAAACTCAAAGGGGCAATCTCTGTTTCGGGAGTGGGAAACAACCGGCTGCCTTCATATAAGGCCGAGCTTTCAGCACAGATAACCTTATATGCCCCGGCTTTCCGGGCAGCTTCCAAAACATTAACAGTCCCGGTGACATTGATATCCGCGGTTTCCACCGGATTCGCCTGACAATCAGCGATACAATTTTTGGCAGCCAGGTGGAAAATATAGTCTCCCCGCTCGAATAAAGGATATATTTCAGGCGAGCGGACATCCAGCCGGTGAAATTGGACCTGGTCCGGTATTTGTTCTTCCCGGCCATAGGAAAGGTTATCAATGCCGATCAACTCAAAGGTTTTGTAATGGCCCTCGCCCTGGAGTAAAAGCTTCTCGGCAAGATTACTGCCAATAAAACCGGCGACGCCGGTGATCACGATTCTCATGTTCCGATTTTTCGGGGAAATCAATTCATCCTGCTAATTAATTGATTCCCATTTGGCCGGGAATCGATTTATTCTTGGATCGGAAACAATCAGATGCAGGATTAAAGACTGGAATGTTTCGGTATGGGGGGTCACCGCATTTGAATTCACGGTCGGAATGACTACACAGGCCTGGGCGACCCGGGCTGTATAGCCGCCGTTTCCACCGACTATCCCCAATATCATCGCTTCCTGTTTCAATGCATATTCCATTGCAGAAATAAGATTGACACTTATCTTTTTAATTCTGTCCCCTCCACCTACCGATAAAATAAAAATCCCGTCTTTTTCATCCAGGTGAGAAATTTCCAGCCACCGGGCAAAAGAAGAATCCCATCCGTCATCATTGGTCCGGGCAGTCAATTCCGAAATATTGTCCACTGGGGTATAGGCTTCAAAACCGGCAATTTTTCTGAAGTCATTCACCGCATGAGAACAGTTGCCGGCACTGCCCCCGTTGCCCAAAAAGAAAAGCCTGCCATGCTGTTCGCGAATTTTCAGCAATTGTTGAACCATCTTTTCTATCCTGGACCGGTCCAGGATTTTTAAAATCACCCGAACATCTTTTAAATAATCGCTAATATGAGACATAAACAGATCCTATAAAAGGTCATAAAATATGCTTCCGCCATTGCTTTCTTCATGGATTCTGCTGCGTCAATTATCAATTTTTTAGAGAAATGGATATATCAAATCCAGCTGTTGAAGGCCAGATTATTATTTCACAAAGCCATTTTTTTTTCAACTGTTGGTCTAGTTTAACTGTGAGTATAAAAAGACTTAAACCATTCAATGGTTTTTTTCAATCCCGGCTCCAACCCAGTTTTTGCTTTAAAGCCGAATTCATCTGCAGCCCGGCTGGTATCAAGCATCCGTCTGGGCTGGCCATCCGGCTTTGAACCATCCCAAACCACCTTCCCCCTAAAACCGGTCAGTCGGGAAATTATATTTACCAGATCCTTAATCTTAATCTCAATGCCGGTTCCGAGGTTTACAGGTTCCGAGCCATCATACCTTTCGGTTGCCAGGACAATAGCTTCAGCCGCATCCTCGACATACAAAAATTCACGTGAAGCCTTCCCCGAGCCCCAAACAACGATATGATCATCTTTATTACGAACGGCATCCATGCATTTCCTGATCAAAGCCGGAATCACATGCGAATTCACAGGATCTATTTTATCACCCGGGCCATATAGATTTACCGGGAGTAAATAAATGGCATTAAAATCATATTGGTTCCGGTAGGCCTGAGACTGAACCAACAGCATTCTTTTTGCCAGGCCATACGGAGCATTTGTCTCTTCAGGATACCCGTTCCATAAATCCTCTTCTCTGAACGGGAGCGGAGAAAATTTCGGATAGGCGCAAATGGTTCCGATGGTAACAAACTTCTCAACTCTTGCCAGAAATGCCTCATGCAGCATTTGAATTCCCATGATGGCATTATCGTAGAAAAATACGGCTGGATTTTCGCGGTTGGCGCCAATCCCGCCCACAACGGCAGCCAGATGGATTACCACCTCGGGTTTTTGATCCAGGAACATTTTTCTGATATCCTCTGACTTTCTCAGGTCATACTCGGGCAGATCGGCAATAAAAACATTCCCGCATCCCTTTTCCTTTACCAGTATGTCTAGCAGATGACTCCCCAGGAAGCCTTTTCCGCCTGAAATTGTAATTCTCTTTTGACTCAGGTTCATTCAGGTTCCATCGACCAGAATCCTGTTAAAATATTTTGAATTCCTATTTATTGCCATGATATCATCTCCAGGAATTCAGTTTCATCCACAATTCTGACATTCAACTCTCTGGCCCTCTCAAGCTTTGAACCGGGGACGGAACCACAGAGAAGATGGGTGGTATTTACTGAAACCGAGTGGCTGATTTTCCCTCCTCTCTTTTCAATCTCTTCCGCTGCTTTCGATCGGGGGACAAAATGCTGGAAAGATCCGGTTATTACCCAAATCTGATGATCGAATATTGGGGAATCGGCCTTTTCCCTATTTTCGCTCTCACTGAAATTTAGTCCGGCCTCCTTTAACGCCCGGATCATTTCAAGATTCTTTTTATCGGTAAAATGCTGGATTACCAGATTGGCCGTGATATCTCCAAAACCTGGAATATTCGAAAATTTTTCCGGTTCGCACCGGGAAGCCGTCTCGATGATTTTATCTACTGAACGGTAGCCATGATCAATCAACTCGGAAACCGTACTCCATCCCAGTCCTTCAAAACCCAGTGATGTCAACACCTTTTTAAAAGGTTTTTTCTTGCTGGATTCGATGCTTTTGATTATGTTTTCGATTTTTTTCTCTTTGTACCCGTCTTCGCTCAACAGAACATGGTAATCCAGGGCGTATATATCAGGTATTCCGGTGATAAAACCCCTCTCGAATAAGAATTCAATGGTTTTTTCACCCAGGTGTTCAATGTCCATCTGATCTTTTGCGGCAAAATAGATAATCGAACGTTTAATTCTCTCCGGGCAGTCCCGATTCGGGCAAAAATGATGTGAACCGATTTTGATCAATTTGACATGGCAAAACGGGCAAGATTCAACCAGTTTATAAATAGAAGGATTCTGGATATTTTTTTCGATTACCTCCTCAACCGCCGGAATGACATCCCCCCGTCTTGAGATTCGCACCGTATCCCCGATTCCCAGCTCCAACATCTCAATATACTCTTGATTATGCAGGGTGGCTCTTGAAACCATGCTGCCCCCCAGACTGACCGGGTTCAGGACAGCAACCGGTGTGACCCGGCCGTTCCTCCCGACCTGAATGAGGATATCGTTCAGGACGGTGTGCCCGACAGGAGAATCAAATTTAAACGCAATAGCCCAGCGTGGGTGATGAGATGTATAACCCAATTCATCTCTCAGGGAAATTTCATTTATCTTGACCACCAGTCCATCGATTTCATAATCTGAATACTTTCGATTGTCCGCCTGTTCCCGAACATAATCACCCATATCCGAAATATTTCCGGTGACCATTTCAGGGAAATGGCTTTTATAAAAAGAAAACCGGTCTTGATGGGGGGAAAAGAAGCCGATTTTATGATTGACCGGGAATCCCAGACTTTTCATCTGCAGAAGAATTTCCATATGTTCCCGGAGGGAAATATCCCTTGCCTCCTGCTTGTTGAAATAACCTTCATAAACAAATATGTTCAGCGGGATTTTAGAAACGATCGTTGATTTCGTATTGCGCAGTGACCCGGCAGCCAGATTACGGGGATTGGAATAGCGATTATCAAATTCCATGTTGTATTTCTGAAAATCCAGTCGATTGATAAATATCTCTCCCCTTACCGCCAGATCGATCGGTTGATCAATAATCAGGGGAACCTGATAAATGGTTCTGATGTTTTCGATTACATCATTTCCCAAAATACCGTTCCCCCGGGTCAGGGCAGATGAAAGCAAGCCATTTTTATAGTACAACACGATCGAGGCACCATCAATTTTTTCCTCAACCACAAAACTAAGATTTTTTCCACCCGGTGATTCAAATTTTCCGACCCATTTCATCAGGCCTTCAATGGTATATTCTTTATCGAGTGAAAGCACAGGAATTTCATGCGCTCTTTCCGGGAAGGTGTTATCCAGGTCTGAACCGATTCGCTTGGTAGGGGAGTTCCCCAGCGCATAATTCGGATATTTCCTTTCCAGTTCAACCAGTTCATCAAACATCCGATCATACTCCTGATCTGAAATTTCAGGTTCTGTTTTTACATAGTAAAGATACTGATGTCTGAGTAAATCCCTGGAGAGTCTTTCGATCCTTTCCCTGATATCCATGACTTCATTATAAATGAGAACGGATATTTAGTAAATAATTCGACCGATATCCCCTGGCCCCGCAGATCTCACTTCCGACTTATTATCGGTTCAGGCAACATCCGCTTGACAATATAAATACATCATGATATCCTTATGTAAATGCAAATGGTCAATTTTTTCAAATCACTGGCTGACGAAACCAGGCTGCGTCTTCTCCAGCTCCTGTCAATCCATGAATTGAATGTAAACGAGATTGTTGAAATACTGGAAATGAGCCAGCCCAGAATTTCAAGACACCTGAAAATTTTAACCGATCATCAGTTGTTATCGTTTCGGCGAGACGGGCTCTGGATCTTCTATACGGCCAAAAGCCATGGAGATGGTTCCCGCTTTATTAAGGCGGTCAAACCCCTTTTCGAAAAGGAAACCATGTTTTCCAATGACCTGGAAAAGGCCGGGAAAATAATCGAGAAGCGTGCCAAAGAATCAACCCGATTTTTTGATTCAATCGCCGAGGATTGGGAAAAATTAAAAACCGATATAATCGGTGATTTCGAACTGAATGATTTTATCCTGAAACACCTTTCACCCGGTCAACCCATTGTTGATTTGGGCTGCGGCACCGGAGATTTGATGCTCTCTCTGAAAAAAAAACATACCCATGTGATTGGGGTGGACAAGTCATTGAAAATGCTTGAAGAAGCCCGAAAAAGATTTTCCGGTGCCAAAAGAAAATTTGATCTCAGGATCGGAGAAATTGAACACCTTCCCCTGGGAAACGCAGAAGCCGAAGTGGCTATCATTAATATGGTGCTGCACCATCTGGTATCACCGCTGGCCGCATTCAAGGAAATCAACCGCATTTTGAAAAACAACGGCCATTTTGCCATTATTGATTTTCTTAAACATCATCAAGAAAATATGAGAATGAAATATGGGGATCGCTGGCTCGGATTTCATGAAAAGGAAATAAAAAAATGGCTGGCACAGACCGGATTCGAAATTGAGGAAACTGATTTTTTTAAATTGAAGAAGGACCTGAAAGGATTTATGATAACCTCGAAAAAAAAAGGAGAAAATGATGCAAAAACATGAACTGGATTCAAGTTTAAATTATAAGGTTGCCGACATTTCCCTGGCTGAGTGGGGCCGGGAAGAAATGAAACTGGCAGCGATTGAAATGCCCGGATTGATGGCTGTCCGCAAAAAATACGGTCCGCAAAAGCCCCTGAAAGGTCTCCGGATAACCGGAAGCCTGCATATGACCATTCAAACAGCCATGCTCATCGAAACCCTAACCGAACTGGGAGCGGATGTTCGCTGGGCATCATGCAATATATTCTCCACCCAGGATCATGCGGCGGCAGCCATCGCCAAAGCCGGAACTGCCGCTGTCTTTGCCTGGAAGGGAGAAACACTTGAGGAGTACTGGTGGTGCACGGAACAGGCATTAACCTGGCCCAACGGTTCCGGGCCGAATCTGATTGTTGATGATGGAGGAGATGCCACACTTTTGCTTCACGAAGGTGTCAAGGCGGAAAAAAATCCCGCTCTGCTTCAGGAATCACATAAACACCTGGAATTTCAAATCCTGATGAACCGTATCAAATCAAGCCTGGAAAAAGATCCATCGCATTGGAGCAAAATGTGCTCCGGAATACTGGGCGTATCAGAAGAAACCACGACCGGAGTTAACCGACTTTATCAACTGGCCAGGGAAGGAGCCCTCTTGTTTCCGGCCATCAATGTTAATGACTCGGTGACAAAATCAAAATTCGATAATCTCTACGGTTGCCGGGAATCACTGGCCGATGGCATCAAGCGGGCAACCGATATTATGCTGGCCGGCAAGAGAGCCGTTGTTTGCGGATACGGAGATGTGGGCAAGGGAAGCGCCCAGTCCCTGAGAAATTTTGGGGCCCGGGTGTTTGTAACCGAAATCGATCCGATATGTGCTTTACAGGCAGCCATGGAAGGCTATCCGGTTGTTCAGCTTGAGGATGTGGTTGATGAGGCGGACATTTTTGTCACCGCAACCGGAAATTATCATGTGATCCGGGGTGAGCATATGGAAAGAATGAAAAATGGCGCCATTGTCTGTAATATCGGACATTTCGACAGTGAAATCGAAATCAGCTATCTGAACGAAAACAAAAAATGCCAAAAAACCAGTATCAAGCCTCAGGTTGATAAATGGACACTGGAATCCGGCCATTCGATCATTGTCCTGGCCGAGGGGCGGCTGGTTAACCTGGGTTGTGCCACCGGGCATCCCAGTTTCGTGATGAGTGCGAGCTTTACCAACCAGTGCCTGGCTCAGATTGAACTGGCCACCCAGCAACATGAAAAAAAAGTTTATACCCTGCCGAAAAAATTGGACGAAGAAGTGGCCCGCCTTCACCTGGGCCTGCTGGACGCCAGGTTAACCCGGATGACTTTAGAACAATCAACATACATCGGGTTCCCGATCGAAGGGCCTTATAAACCTGACCATTACCGGTATTGAGTTTCCCAAGGCCGGGGATTTCTCCGACTTTTTGACTTTTATTTAAGATTTTCGCTTTTGTGTTTGAGAAAATGGAGTATATTGAGCGCTTCCAGCGGGGTCAGGGTGGAGATATCCACTTCCTTCAACCGGTCCCGGATCTCATCCCAAACCTTTAATTCCGCGTCTTCTGAAAAAAGGTTCTTCTGGAATGAAGGCGCATTTTTTATTTTACCGGTAATCCTTTCCTTGACCAGCCGGTTCAATTCTTTTTTTTCAAGATTCAGAAGCACATCTTTTGATCGTTCGATGACCGGTTCCGGAATACCGGCAATTTTCGCCACATGGATCCCGAAGCTCTGATCCGTAGCACCGGGAACTATTTTATGAAGGAAAACGACATTATCCTGCCACTCTCTCACGGTGATGTGGTAATTCTTCACCCGGTCAAGGATCTCGGATAATTCGGTCAACTCGTGATAATGGGTGGCAAAAAGGGTCTTTGGCCTTTCCTTTAGGGAATGCAAATACTCGATAACCGACCAGGCGATGGAAAGGCCATCAAATGTCGATGTTCCCCTGCCAATTTCATCGAGTAAAATAAGGGATTTCCGGGTGGCATTGTTCAAGATAATCGAGGTTTCAATCATTTCGACCAGGAAAGTGGATTTCCCTTCAATCAACGAGTCGGATGCACCGATCCGGGTAAAAATTCGGTCACAAATCCCGATGGTGGCCTTCTCAGCAGGGACGAAATACCCAACCTGAGCCAAAATGACAATCAAGGCATTTTGCCTCAAATAAGTGGATTTTCCACCCATGTTCGGGCCGGTTATAATCAGAATCTGGTTCGAATTGGATGAAAGGGTGGTATCATTCGGAATGAATCCTTTCTCTGAATTCATTTCCAGAACCGGATGGCGGCCCTCTTTAATTTCAATTTCCTGGCCGTCATTGATGAGCGGCCGGCAATAATCCATTCGCCTGGCCAACTCAGCTCCCGCTGCCAAAACATCAATGGCGGAAACCAAATCGGAGTTGTGATTGAGTTGCCCTGAAAACTGCTGGATTTGCTGAATAATCGCATCATACAATTTTCTTTCAATTTGTATGATTTGCTCCTCCGCTTTTAAAATTTTATCCTCCAAATCCTTCAACTCTCCGGTGATAAACCTTTCCGCATTGACCAGGGTCTGCTTTCGGATATAATTACCGGGCACCAGGCCAAGATGGGTCCTGGTCACCTCGATAAAATAACCAAATACCCGGTTATACTTTATTTTCAACGATGGGATCCCGGTTTTTTCCTTTTCCTTCTTCTCCATAGCCGATACGATTTCTTTCGCATTTCGGCTGATATTCCGCAACTCGTCCAGTTCCCGGTTATAACCCTGGCGGATATAATTCCCTTCGCCAAGGTTGTTTGAAGGGTCAGGACTGATTGATTTTTCAACCAAATCCACAATATTTTTCAAAGGGTCCAGTTCCAGATAGCAGGACAGAACCATATCGGATTGGAACGACTCTATCTCTCTCTTGATTTCCGGAATCAGCAGCAGTGTGTCTTTCAATCTCAGCAGATATGAGGGCAATGCGATATTTAGAGAAATCTTGGAATTTAATTTGGCAAGGTCACCAATCGATTTCAATATTTTTCGAATTTCTGTTCTGGCAATCAAATTTTGCAGGAATTCCTCAACAGCATCTAATCGCCTGTTTATTTCATCCTTTTCTGTAAGGGGATAGGAGAGCCATTTTTTTAGAAGCCGTTTTCCCATGGGGGTCAGGGTAAAATCAATGGCACCAAACAAACTTCCTTTTCTGGAATCAGATCTTAGACCTTTTAAAATCTCAAGATTTCTTAATGAGGTGGAATCAAGTATAAGATATTGTTCGTCCGGGACAAATCTCAAGGACGATATATTTTTCAGAGTTGTTTTTCGAACCGAGTTGAGATAGGATAGCAGCACACCGGCTGCAATAACGGCTGAGTTGTATCCCTTTAAGCCCAGGCCTTCAATAGTTTCCAATTTAAAATGATTCCGCAGGGTTTCCTCACAGGACAGGAGATTGAAATCAAACTGTTCCTTTTCATTGATCAGGACATCGGAAATTTCCGGAAAATTACCCAGAATAGTGTTTAATTCTCTTCTGAAACCAGACTCGATAATGATTTCTTTCGGCAATTTTTTGTAAATTTCATTGAGAAACAAATCAAATCGATCAGATTTGAACCGGCGGACCTCAAAATCCGAGACAGAAATATCAATGGACGCCAGTGAGATCGATGTCTCATCCTGGCAAATTGCTACAATAAAATTATTGAGATCAGATTCTCCCATCTCAATTTCAACCGCAGTGGCCGGTGTCAAAATCCTGGTGACTTCACGTTTAACAATACCTTTCGCCATGGCCGGGTCCTCTACTTGATCACATATAGCGACCTTGAATCCCTTTTTCAATAATTTCAGGGCATAATTATCCCGGGCATGATAGGGAATTCCGCACATGGGAACCGCATCTTTTTTATTTTTATTCCGGCTGGTCAGCACAACTTCCAGGATCGGAGCAGCTGTTTTCGCATCATCAAAAAACATTTCATAAAAATCACCCATTCTGAAAAACAGGATCGCATCCGGATAACTCCTCTTGATGTGGAAATACTGCTTCAACATTGGGGTAATATTGGGAGTTTGCATTTTAAAATTATAGCATAATAGGAGTTGCTTGGTAATTTGATTCCGAATGGAAAAAAAACGAATTTTTTGATATACTAGTGCACAATGAAGCGAATAGAAAATCACATCACCCTGGAATTCATAAGCGACCTGAAATTTACCACTTTCAGTGTCCTCGTCCTGGGGTATTTAAAAAATTTTTTGAATATCGATGAGGAAAATTTTTTTAAAATTGAGATGGCCCTCAGAGAGGTCATTAACAATGCCATCATTCATGGAAATAAATCCGACCTGAATAAAAAGGTCTCCGTAAAATTCAACTGGAAAAAATCCTTTCTCCGGATTTCGGTAAAAGATGAAAATACCTGCGAGATAGATTTCGATGAAATCACTGAAAAAATGCAAAAAAATGATATTCTATCCTGTAACGGAAGAGGAATTGTCATTATGAAGAGCTACATGGATAATATTGAATTCAAATCATCAAACCGGGGAAGCGAAATCATTATGGAAAAGAATATATGAGCATCCTCCCGGAAAATGAAACCATTTTATCTCTCGATACCTCTTCAAAATACGGTTCGATTTCCATCTCGAAAGGAGAAGAGATACTATCGGAATATAATTTCAACACCGATAATAAACTTTCTACAATACTCATTCCGGGAATTGAATTCGTTCTGAAGACCGTTAATTTGGACTTAGAAGCCATAACTGCCTTTGGAATCGGAATAGGGCCGGGATCATTTACCGGAATCAGAGTGGGATTGGCGACGTTGAAGGGGCTGCTGTTTGGCAATAAGAAACCCGTCATTCCGGTTTCATCCTTAGAAGCCCTTGCCTATAAATACCACAAAACCAAATCATTACTGGTTCCGATCATCGATGCCAAAAGAAATGAAATTTATTTTGCCGGATATTATTTCTCCGCAGACAATATTCAGGAAATAATTCCGCCGGATTTAATCCGAATCGAAGATATAAAAGCAAAACTCGGTGGGCATTCGAATTTTATTTTTATCGGAGACGGGGTAAACATTTATAAGGATTTCTTGAAGGAAAATTTTAAAAACAGCAAACTCGTTTTCCGTTCGTCTTTTTTGGCATCGGAAATCTGCCGGATCGCCTATAACCGGTATTTAAAAAAACGGTTCCTAACCGATATCCAAGAGGTCAAACCTTTTTACATAAAAAAACCAGATGCCGAAAAAACCCCTCAACCTAAAAATAAGAAAAGCCCGGGCAGATGATATCGAGTCTGTTCTCATCATCGACAGTGAAAGTTCCGCTTTTAAAAAAAAGGAAATGGTTCACATGGAACTCTCAAACCAATTTTCAAATTTCTATATCGCCACTGTCCCCGAATCCAAGAAAATCATCGGATATATTATATACTGGATTATTGAGAATGACCTTGAAATTCATCATTTTGCCGTTAAAAATGAATTTCAGCAGAAAGGAGTTGGCAGCGCTTTAATTCAATATTTATTGACTGATGCCAGAAAAAAGAAGGTGAAACAAATTTTTCTGGAGGTCAGAAGGTCAAATTTCAAAGCCATTCAATTCTACAACAAATTTGGTTTCAAAAGCCAGGGAGTCCGGGAAAAATATTACAGAAATCCGGAGGAAGACGCTATTGTGTTTGTCTGCACACTGGATTAAAAAGATTCGCTCAGGAACAATTACTCAACTCAAATAGAAAAAATCCGAATCCTGATGAATCCTTTCATCTATCTTGCCTTTCTCATTTTCCCAATAATTCAAATTTACCGAAAAAAACAAATTTATAATTTCCGGATCGAATTGAATACCGGAGGATTCCTGTAATTGCTCGGCAGCGGTATCAAAAGAGAGGGCATCCCGATAGGGCCTTTCCGAGGTTATGGCATCAATCGCATCCGCAACAGTAAAAATCCTGGACCCCAGCGGTATATCAAATCCCTTCAAGCCAAAAGGATAACCGCTTCCATCATATTTTTCATGATGGTGCAAAACGATTTGAGATACCTCTTCCAGAAATTTTATCTTGTGAAGAATCTGATAACCGATCTGAGAGTGGGTTTTCATGATATTCCACTCTTTTTTGGATAATTTGCTGGG
Organism: uncultured Clostridia bacterium; assembly: GCA_964583345.1. Taxonomy (GTDB): domain Bacteria; phylum Acidobacteriota; class Aminicenantia; order UBA2199; family UBA2199; genus CAZOWT01. The sequence continues at coordinate 3,205 of CAZOWT010000001.1, read as the reverse complement.
CTTCCTCAGTATGGCGTCGGGAATTCCGATTTTACCGATATCATGAAGCAGTGCCCCGAATTCCAATACCTTCAGCTGGTGTTTGTCTCTTATCCCAACCATATCGGCAATTTTCAAGGTATAATTCACCACCCGCATGGAGTGACCTTTTGTTTCCGTATCCCGGGTCTCCAGAGCGATAACCAGTGCCCGAAGGGTGGAATTATAGGTTTTATCAAGTTCATGAAGCGCATTTTTCAGTTCAATCGTTCTTTCCTCAACTTTCCTTTCCAGTTCTCTCTGGTATTCCTTGTTCTCCAGTATCAATCTCCGTTTTTCGATGGCCTTGTTGGCGATCAAAGCGACTTCTTTCAATTTGAAGGGTTTGGCAACGTAATCATACGCTCCCTTTGACATAGCTGAAATAGCAGACTCGATATCCTTGACCGCAGAAATCATGACCACAATCACATCCTCATCGATTCTTTTCAACTCATCGAGAAGATCAAGCCCGGTTTTCCCGGGCATTCGGATATCCGACATAACGATATCGATATAACTCTCTTCTTTGAACTTTTTAAGAGCGTCAAAGGCATCACAGGCAAGGACACACTCAAATCCCTCGGAACTCAGGAAATCTCCCAGCAATTCCCGGATATCTGATTCATCATCCGCGATCAGAATCTTTCCTTTGCTCATTTTAAGATTAATTTTATCGTCGGTCAGACGGCTGCCAATAACATGCCATTCATTTCTATTTCAAGACCAATTTTTTCAACACATCAACTTTATCAAGCCTCTCCCAGGGAAAGGCGTCACGGCCGAAATGGCCATAGACAGCTGTTTTTTTATAGATCGGTTTTTTTAGGTTTAATTCCTGGATTATCTCAGCCGGCTTCAGGGGAAATACTTCTTTAATCAATTCGACAATTTTACTTTCGGGAAATTTCCCGGTATCGAATAAATTGACATTAACGGAAACCGGTTCCGCCATACCGATGGCATAGGCAATCTGTACCTCACATTTAGCTGCCAACCCGGCCGCAACAACATTTTTGGCTATATACCTGGCCATATATGCGGCTGAACGGTCAACTTTTGAGGGATCCTTACCAGAAAAAGCACCCCCGCCATGTCTTCCCATTCCCCCGTAGGTATCAACGATGATTTTCCGTCCGGTTACACCCGCATCCGCATAAGGTCCGCCGGATACAAATTTTCCGGTCGGATTGATGAAATATTTTGTATCCTGATCAATCCATTCCCGGCAAACGGGCTTAATGACCTTTTCAATTATATCAGCCGAAATTTCATCATGGGAAACACCTTCCTCATGCTGGTTCGAGATGACCACCGTGGTGATGCGCTGTGGTTTTCCGGCATTGTATTCAACTGTCACCTGGGATTTCCCGTCAGGCCCCAGATAAGGAATGGCGCCATTCTTCCTGACTTCACTGAGTTTTTTAACCAGTTTATGGGCCATATAAATCGGCAGAGGCATAAAGTCAGCGGTTTCATTTGTCGCATACCCGAACATCATTCCCTGATCGCCGGCGCCTTGTTCCTTAGATTGTCCATTCCCCTGGTTCACACCCATGGAAATATCCGGCGATTGTTCTTCGAGGTGCACCATAACAGCACAGGTTTTGTACTCAATACCATATTCGGATTTCGTATATCCAATATTTTTCAATGTTTCTCTTACGATATTCGGAATGTTCACATATCCCTTGGTGGTCAATTCTCCCGCGACCACAACCACACCGGTTTTTGTCAGGCATTCTACGGCAACCCTGGAATCAGGATCCTGCTCCAGACAGGCATCCAGAATGGCGTCTGCGATTTGATCACAAATCTTGTCCGGATGTCCTTCGGATACAGATTCAGAAGTAAATAAATATTTTCCTTTGATCACACTAACCTCCACATGAATAAAAAATAATAACAGATATATCAGATTGTGTCAATCAAACCCCGGCGCTCAACATGGCGGGGAAACCCGCATTCCAAAAAAGAGATATCGTCAGCCGGGATTAAATCTGAATATCAGGAGAAAATCAGCCAATTATTTCCACAACCTCTTCCAAATTTTTTCGTTGGGGGGAAATCCGAAAAGCATCCGCATCCCGAGGGTATCCCAGAGGAGAAATACAGGCGACAAATTCGTTCTCTTTCAGATTCAGCACATTTTTTAAAATTTCATAATCAAATGCCAGTATCCAGCATGAGCCCACGCCTTCAGCCGCTGCGGCCAGAATCATATGGTCAAGGGCAATGGTGAGATCCACGGTTATGCTGTTGTATCCGTCTTTTGATCTCACCCAAGCCCGGTCCTTGTAACCGAGAACCACCAGAATAGCCGGTGCATCTTTCAGCCAGTCTCCTTTATAACATTCTGATAATTTTTTTTTGATATCCGGGCGCCTGACCACAATGAATTTCCAGGGCTGCCGATTTGCCGCGGATGGCGCAATTCTTCCGGAATCAAGAATTCGTTTCAATACATCTTCGGGGATCTCTTTGTCGGGAATATAATTTCTAATGCTTCTTCTCTTTTGAATCACCTCATAAAATTCCATGTCACCTCACTAAAAGATTATATTTGACTCCCTCTCATTTTTCAATCGGAAGAAAATCAATCTTCTTAATTGCCAACTTTTCAGATTGATCTTGATTTTTTTTGGTAATGGTGATAATAAGACAATGATGACCAGAGAAAGTTTACATAAAAAACTCAGTATTCAGAATCAAAACAAGTTAATTATGATTGTTTTGGATGGTCTCGGTGGATTGCCAATAAATGGAAAAACCGAACTGGAATCGGCAAAAAAACCCAACCTGAACCACCTGGCCACAGAGAGCGAATTGGGCCTGAGCCATCCGGTTTCGCTCGGTATTACGCCGGGAAGCGGACCGGCCCACCTGGCACTTTTCGGTTATGATCCCTTAAAATATTTGATTGGAAGGGGGATTCTGGAAGCCCTTGGAATCGGCGTGAATGTTAAGGAAAACGACATTGCCGTACGTGGAAATTACGCGACTCAAAATAATGGAATTATTACCGACAGAAGGGCCGGCAGAATTACCACGGAAAAAAACCAGGAAATTACCACTTTCCTGGATAAAAGAATAAACTGGATCGAGGATGTTCAAATCAGTATTTTCCCCGGAGCTGAACTCCGGTTCTTTTTATTGCTAACCGGAAGCGGATTTTATGATGAGGTTA